>NZ_JBFULY010000019.1:0-79629 GCF_054049655.1 Cellulomonas sp. P5_C5
ACTTCGACCACTCCCTCGAGCGCCTCACGGCGCTGGCGGACGCCGCCGCGTCCGTCGGGGTCGAGCGGTTCGTGCTCGACGACGGCTGGTTCGCCGGCCGTCGCGACGACACCGCAGGCCTGGGCGACTGGTACGTCGACGCGACCGTCTGGCCGGAGGGCCTGCATCCCCTCGTGGACCACGTCCGCGGCCGCGGCATGGAGTTCGGGCTGTGGGTGGAGCCCGAGATGGTCAACCCCGACAGCGACCTCGCGCGCCAGCACCCCGACTGGATCCTGCGCGGACGGATGTCGCTGCCACCGTCGGCGCGCCAGCAGCAGGTGCTCGACCTCGCGCACCCGGACGCCTACGCCTACGTGGCGGAGCGCCTGCACGCCTTGGTGGCGGAGTACCCGATCGCGTACCTGAAGTGGGACCACAACCGCGACCTGCTCGACGCCGGCAGCGGACCGCAGGGGGTCCCCCGCGTCCGCGAGCACACGCTCGCCCTCTACCGGCTGCTGGACGAGCTCAAGGCCGCGCACCCCGGACTGGAGATCGAGAGCTGCGCCTCCGGGGGGGCGCGGGTCGACCTCGGCATCCTGGCCCGCACCGACCGGATCTGGACCAGCGACACCCTCGACCCGCTCGAGCGACTGGCCAACCAGCGGTACACGGCGCTGGTGGTGCCGCCGGAGCTCATGGGCATGCACCTGACCAGCCCCGTCGTGCACTCCACCGGCCGGACGGTCGACCTCGACCTCAGCGCCGCCGTCGCCATCCTCGGGCACGTCGGGATCGAGTGGGACCTCACCACGACCGACGCCGAGACCCGCACCCGCATCGCCGCGTGGGTGGAGTACGCCAAGCGCGTCCGCCCCCTGGTCGCGACCGGCCGCACCGTCGACGTCGACGGCACCGAGCCCGGCATCGACGTCCGCGGCGTCGTCGCGGCAGACGGCTCGTCGGCCGTCTTCACGCTCACGCAGACCGGCACGACCGTCGCCTACCCGCCGGGACGGGTCCGGATCCCCGGGCTCGACCCCGGCCGGCGCTACCGGCTCCGGACGGTGGGCGGCTCGACGAGCACCGCGGCCCAGTCGGAGCTCGCGTGGCAGGCGTACGACACGACGCTCACGGGCCGCGAGCTCGACACCGTCGGCCTGCGACCACCCGTCCAGCACCCCGAGAGATCCACCGTCATCGAGCTGACAGCCGAGGACGGAGCACCACACCAGGCGCAAGGAGGCGCACGATGAGACACCGAATGACGCGACGAGGTCGCGCGGCAGCGGCAGCCGGGGCGGTCGTCCTGCTGGCGGCCGTCGGCGRCTGTGCGAACGAACCGTCCGACGGCGTGACCACCCTGAACTTCTTCCAGTTCAAGGGTGAGGCGCTCGAGGACTTCAGCCAGATCATCGCCGACTTCGAGGCGGAGAACCCCGACATCCGCGTCGTGCAGAACCAGGTCGCGGACGCGGACACGGCCATCCGGACGCTGCTGGTCAAGGACAAGGCACCGGACGTCATCACGCTCAACGCGAGCGGCAACTTCGGTCGCCTGGCGGAGGCCGGGGTGTTCTACGACTTCTCCGACGAGCCCGTGCTCGACACCATCAACCCGGCGGTGCAGGAGATCATCGCGGACCTCGGCACGTACGGCGACGAGGTGAGCGGCCTCGGCTACGTCAACAACGCCAACGGGGTCATCTACAACCAGGACATCTTCGAGGAGCAGGGCCTCGAGGTCCCCGAGACCTGGGACGAGCTCATCGCCGTGTGCGACGCGCTCGAGGCCGCCGGCATCACCCCGTTCTACGGCACCCTGGCCGACTCGTGGACCGGGATGCCGTCGTGGAACGCGCTCGGCGCCTACCCCGCGATGGACGGCTTCTTCGACGCGATGCGCGCACAGGGCGAGGACACCGGACCCGACTCGGAGGTGTCGTTCGAGAAGGACTTCGCCGAGGCGATGGACCAGCAGTACGAGCTGTTCGGGTACATGCAGGACGGCTACCGGGGAGCGACCTACGACGACGGCAACGCCGCGTTCGCGAACGGCGACGTCGCCATGCTCCTGCAGGGCATCTGGGCGCTGAGCCCGATCAAGGGGATCAACCCCGACATCCGGGCGGGGATCTTCCCGTACCCGGCCACCGACGACCCGGACGACCGCGTGCTCGTCTCCGGCGTCGACGTCGTCGTGACCATGGCGAAGGACTCACCGCGCCAGGAGGAGGCGCTGCGGTTCGTCGAGTACCTGTTCCAGAAGGACGTGATCGAGGAGTTCGCCGCCTCGCAGAACATGGTCCCGTCCGTGAAGGGTGCCGAGCTGAGCGACGAGCCGGCGATCCAGTCGGTCGCGCCGTACTTCGACGAGGGCCGCATCGCCGGCTTCATCGACCACCAGATCCCGCCCAGCATCCCGCTGGCGGCCATCGACCAGCAGTTCCTGTTCAGCGGCGACGCGGAGGCCGCGCTCGCCACCCTCGACAGCGAGTGGAGCAAGGTCGCCGCTCGCACCATCCCCGTGACGGGAGAATGACGATGACGTCCTCCACGCAAGCCCCACCGGCCCCACCCACGGCCGGCGGCACCGGTCGCACGACGGTCCCGCCCGTCAAGGTCGGCCGCGCGCAGTCCACGTTCTACTGGATGGTCTGGCCCGCGGTCATCGCGTTCTTCCTGTTCCACACCATCCCGGTGCTCGTCGGCATCTTCTACAGCTTCACCAACTACGCCGGCTACGGCGGGTGGAACTTCGTCGGCCTGTCCAACTACGCCAACCTGTTCAAGGACGACCGCATCCTGGCGGCCTACGGGTTCTCGTTCCTGTTCGCGATCGCCGCGACCATCCTGACGAACGCGATCTCGCTGGCCATCGCGATGGGCCTGAACGCCAAGATCATGGCGCGCAACCTGTGGCGCGGGGTCTACTTCGTGCCCTACGTGCTGGCGGCCCTGGTCATCGGCTACGTGTTCCAGTTCCTGTTCTCCAGCTCGCTGCCGAAGATCCTGTCGGGCATCCCGCTCATCGCCGACAACATCCTCACGAACGAGACGTGGGCGTGGRCCGCGATCGTCGCGCTCGCTGTCTGGCAGGCCTGCGCCTTCACGATCATCATCTACCTGTCCGGGCTGCAGACGATCCCGCGCGAGCTCTACGAGGCCGCGTCCCTGGACGGCGCCAAGCCCTGGCGCCAGTTCTCGTCGATCACCTTCCCGCTGATCAGCGCGTTCTTCACGATCAACGTCGTGCTGAGCCTCAAGGGCTTCCTGCAGGTCTTCGACCAGATCGTCGCCCTGACGAACGGCGGTCCGGGCACGGCGACGGAGTCCGTGACCCTGCTCATCTTCCGAGGCGGGTTCTCCGGCGGGGAGTTCGCCTACCAGTCGGCGAACGCGGTGATCTTCTTCATCGTCATCACGATCGTCTCGCTGTTCCAGTTCAAGGTCCTTCAGCGCAGAGAGGCGGACTTCTGATGACCACCGCAGGAACCGCGCTCGGCCAGGCCGAGGCCGTCCTTCCCGAGCCCCGGCGCCGTCGCACCAAGAACGTCGCCGACGACGACTCGCGCAAGATCAACTGGTGGGTGACCGCGCTGATCGCGGTGTGCTCGCTGACGATCCTGATCCCGCTGTACCTGGCCGTCGTCGTCGCCCTGAAGACTCCCGACCAGCTCGCCGCCGGCACCGGCTTCGAGTGGCCGAACCCGATCCGCTGGGAGAACTTCGCCGAGGCGTGGGAGCGGACGAGCTTCCCCCAGGCGCTCATGAACACCGCGATGATCACCGTCGGGGCGGTCGTCCTCACGCTGCTCACCAGCTCGGTCGTCGCGTACGGCATCGCACGCAACATCCACCGGCCGTTCTTCAAGGGCGTCTTCTTCTACCTGCTGGCCGCCCTGTTCATCCCGTTCCCGATCATCATGCTGCCGCTCGTGAAGCAGACGTCGCTCCTGGGTCTCGACAACCAGGCGGGGATGATCCTGCTCTACACGATCTACGGGTTGTCGCTGAACATCTTCATCTACACCGCCTACATCCGCTCGATCCCGATCGAGCTGGAGGAGGCAGCGCGGGTCGACGGTGCGTCGACCTGGCGGGTGTTCCGGCAGATCATCTTCCCGCTGCTGACCCCGATGAACGCGACGGTCGGCATCCTCACCTGCGTGTGGGCCTGGAACGACTTCATCATGCCGCTCGTGGTGCTCACCGACCCGGGAGCCCGGACGCTCCCGCTCGCGCAGTACGTGTTCCAGGGGCAGTTCAACACCGACTACACGGTGGCGTTCGCGTCCTACCTCATGGCCATGGCGCCGCTGCTGGTCGTCTACATCTTCAGCCAGCGCTGGGTCATCTCCGGGGTCACGCGGGGGTCGATCAAGTAGGCACGACGGCGCCGACACCGCGCGACGGCAGGCCCGCTCCCCCTCCGGAGCGGGCCTGTCGTCGTCAGACTCTTGCGAAAGTAGTTTCACTAGTGGAAAGTACTTTCATGACCTCCACCAACCCCACCCCCGACGAGGCCCGCCAGCTGCTCGCCATGAGCGCCGGAGCCGCCGGCTCCCTGCGCGCCGCCGGCCAGAACCGGCACGCCCAGTGGCTCACCGGCCTGGCGACCAGCACGTTCATGTTCTACGTCGGCCTGAGCACGATCCCCGACGACACCGGAGCGCTCGTGCTGTGCGGCGCCTACATGGCGACGGCCGCGGTCCTCGCGTTCGCCCTGCTCCGGGGTGCCCTGGTGACCAAGGAGGGCATGCCCCGACGCTGGTGGGTCGCGATCCGGGGCTGGGGTGTCGCCTACGGGGTCACCCTCATCGTCGGGCTCACCTGGTTGCGCGAGTCCGTCCTGTTCTGGCTGCTCGCCTCGGTCGTCGTCACCGCACCCTTGGCCGTCGGCGCCTGGCGCGAGGGACGCGCCTGATGCCCCCGCTCCCCGGGAGCGACTCCGTCGGGGAGGAGGCGCGCGCCCGGCTGGACGACGTCATCCACTCCCCCGTGCGACTCTCCGTCGTCGCCGCCCTGGCCGCCACGGACGAGGCCGAGTTCGCCGCCGTCCGGGACGCCGTGCAGATCAGCGACTCCGCGCTCAGCAAGGCCGTGACCGCCCTCGAGCAGGCCGGGTACGTGCACGTGCGCAAGGGGTACGTGGGCAAGCGTCCGCGCACCTGGCTGAAGCTGACCCCGGCCGGCCGCGAGGCGCTGCGCCAGCACCTCGCGGCCCTGCGGGCGATCGCGGGCGGCTGAGCGCGACAGACGCCGCCGACCTCACTGCTGGGCGAACGGCTCCTGCCTGGTGCAGATGATCATCTCGTCGCCGCCGGATGCCTCGTCGGTCGCCAGCGCCAGGTCCAGCGACGCCTGCCGGACCTCGTCGAGCTCCGCGTCGGCCGGCACCTCGACGTCGTTCTCCGTCAGGCACGCCAGGACGGTCGGCAGCTGCGCGCGCAGCTCCGCGTCGAGCTCGTCCCGGTAGAGCCGCGGGTCTCCCAGCGCCATCTCCGCCCAGAACGAGTGCTCGTCGAGGCACGCGTCGGCGGCGTCCAGGACCTCGTCCTCGGTCATCCCCTCCGCCGTGGCACTGAAGTTGTAGACGGGCTTCAGGCGGCCCGACACGATCTCGCGCGGTGCCTGCTCCTCGTGCGAGATGCCCGCCTCCGCCATGCACGCGAACGACGCCTCGACCAGCGCGGAGACCGCCTCGAACGTCAGCTCGCCCGACTGCTCCGCCGCCMGGAGCACGTCGATCTGCGGCTGTCCGGCCCCGTTGGACTCGGCCAGCGTCCCGTAGTAGCCGATGAGCTCCGCACCCTCGAGCCCGGCTCCCGGCACCGGCTGCGTGGCAGGCGCGCCGGTGGAGCAGGCCGCCAGGAACACCGCCGTGACGGCCACGAGGGCGCCGCAGCGCAGCGCCCTCGTGGTCACGGTGTCCGTCCTGGTCATGCCCGGTTCAGGTAGACCTCGACGACGGTGTTCACCCCGCGCACCCACCGGTGCTGCGACTTGATGAGCTCAGCAGCGTCGGGGGAACCGAGGAGGGCGGAGTAGTTGTCGTACGACGTCCAGTGCGTCCCTCCGGAGTCGCTCGCGAAGTACTGGTGCCGGGCCACCATGTTGCGGCAGCTCCCCTTCGTGTACGCGTCGTTGCTGTCGTTCGAGACGGTCACTGTGCAGTCCGAGTAGTAGTAGACCTTGCTGGCAGCGTTCGCCGGCGCGACCGCCAGGAGCAGGAGCGCTCCCACCAGGCTGGCCGCCAGAAGGGAGCGTCGAAGGATCGTCATGGGCGCGTCTCTCTCTCATCGTCGTCGATGCGGGTCACAACGCCGATGACGCTAGTGGCACGACGCCCTCTCTGTCCGGGCTTTGACGATGGGAAACGCGCACGGCCCGGCCCCTCGCCGAGGAACCGGGCCGTGGGCTGGACGGCATCAGATCAGCACGGCGCCCTTCGACGCCGACTGCACCAGCTTCGCGTACTTGGCCAGCACCCCGCGCGTGTAGGTGGGGGGCAGCGGTGCCCAGCCGGCCTTGCGGGCCTCGAGCTCCTCTGCGCTGACGAGCAGGTCGAGCTTCCCGTTGGCGACGTCCAGCTGGATGCGGTCGCCGTCGCGGACGAACGCGATCGGCCCGCCGTCGACGGCCTCGGGAGCCACGTGCCCGACGCACAGGCCGGTGGTGCCACCCGAGAAGCGGCCGTCGGTGAGCAGCAGCACGTCCTTGCCGAGGCCCGCACCCTTGATCGCGCCCGTGATGGCGAGCATCTCGCGCATGCCCGGACCGCCCTTGGGGCCTTCGTAGCGGATGACGACGACGTCGCCGGCGACGATCGTGCCGTCCTCGAGCGCGTCCATCGCGGCACGCTCCCGCTCGAACACGCGGGCGGTGCCCTCGAACACGTCGGAGTCGAAGCCGGCGGACTTCACCACGGCGCCCTCGGGTGCCAGCGAGCCGTGCAGGATCGTGATGCCACCGGTCTTGTGGATCGGGTTGTCCAGCGCGCGCAGGATCTTGCCGTCCGGGTCCGGCGGGTTCACGTCCGCCAGGTTCTCCGCGACCGTCTTGCCTGTGACCGTGAGGCAGTCGCCGTGCAGGAGGCCCGCGTCGAGCAGCGCCTTCATGACGACCGGGACGCCGCCGATGCGGTCGACGTCGTTCATGACGTAGCGGCCGAACGGCTTGAGGTCGCCCAGGTGCGGCACCTTGGCCGCGACGCGCGAGAAGTCGGCGAGCGTGAGGTCGACCTCGGCCTCGTGCGCGATGGCGAGCAGGTGCAGGACCGCGTTGGTCGAGCCGCCGAAGGCCATGACCACGGCGATCGCGTTCTCGAAGGCCTCCTTGGTCATGATCTGGCGCGCCGTGATGCCCTTGCGGAGCAGCTCCACGACGGCCTCGCCGGACTTCTTGGCGAACGCGTCGCGACGGCGGTCGGCCGACGGCGGGGCGGCGGAGCCGGGGATCGACATGCCGATCGCCTCGGCGACCGACGCCATCGTGTTGGCGGTGTACATGCCGCCGCACGCACCCTCGCCGGGACAGATGGCACGCTCGATGCGGTCGACGTCCTCGCGGCTCATGAGCCCGCGCGCGCACGCGCCGACGGCCTCGAACGCGTCGATGATGGTGACGTCCTTCTCGGTGCCGTCCTCGAGCTTGACCCAGCCCGGGGCGATGGACCCGGCGTACAGGAACACGCTAGCCAGGTCGAGGCGCGCGGCCGCCATCAGCATGCCCGGCAGCGACTTGTCGCAGCCGGCCAGCAGCACCGAGCCGTCGAGGCGCTCGGCCTGCATGACGGTCTCCACCGAGTCGGCGATGATGTCCCGGCTGACCAGCGAGAAGTGCATGCCCTCGTGGCCCATCGAGATGCCGTCGGACACCGAGATGGTGCCGAACTCGAGCGGGTAGCCGCCCGCCGCGTGCACGCCCGCCTTCGCCGCCTGCGCCAGCCGCTGGAGCGACAGGTTGCAGGGCGTGATCTCGTTCCAGGAGCTGGCGACGCCGATCTGGGGCTTGGCGAAGTCGTCGTCACCGAGGCCCACCGCGCGGAGCATGCCGCGCGACGCCGTGGCCTCGAGGCCGTCGGTGACGGTGCGCGAGCGGGGCTTGATGTCGACGCCGGAGGCGGGGGCTCCGGCCGAGCTGGGGGCGTTGTCGGACGTCACGGTCATGCTCGCGAGTGTATGACTGCGCCTGCCCAGGCCGGCCGGAGGGTCACCCTGCGGACGGCGTCCCCGTCGAGCCCGGTCGACGGGGACGCACGGCTCAGCCGCCGGCGGCGGCGTTCATCGCGTCGACGACGTCGGCGGGCGAACCGGTCCCGGCGAACTGGGCGGCCACCGCGTCGTTCAGCGCACCGCCGACCGTGCTGCCGTACGCGATGTCCAGCCAGAGCTGGACGTAGGGCGCCTTGTTGCGGAAGGCGAGCAGCGACGCCATGTTCGGGTCGCTGACACCGGCCTCGGACCCCTGGGTGACCGGCAGCCCGGCGCCGGTCTCGGCATAGTCGGTCTGCACGTCGACGCTGAGCAGGTACCGGAGGAACTCGACGCACTCGGGCGGCGCGTCCGCCGAGCACGAGAACCCGTCGCCGCCGCCGAGTGCCGACAACGCGTTGCCCTGACCGCCCGCGGTCAGCGGGAACGGGAACCACCCGAGGTCGGCTCCGAGGCCGACGCCGTTCGTGGCCAGCCCGGACATGACGCCCGGGTGCCAGTGGCCCATCAGCTCCATCGCCGCCTCGCCGTTGGCCAGGAGCGCGGCGGAGCTGGTGTCACCCTGCTGCGCGGGCGCCTCCAGGAACCCGTCCTGGAACGGCGACGTCTCGAGGAAGGCCGCCAGGTCCCTGCCCGCCCGCTCGAAGCACGGGTCGCTGAAGTCCTTCTCCGCGCCGGCCACGGCCATCGTGTCGGGGTCGCAGGAGCGCAGCGCGTAGTTGTACCAGTAGTGCGCCGCCGGCCACGTGTCGCCGGCCCCCACGGCGATGGGCACGATGCCCGCCTCCCGGAGCTTGCGCACGGCCTCGTCCAGGTCCTCCTGGATGAGCGGGGGCGACTCGATGCCGGCCTGGGCGAACAGCGCGCGGTTGTACCAGAACCCCTCGACACCCATGCTGAACGGCAGCCCGTACGTCCGGCCGCCCAGCTGCCACCCGGCGGCCGACCCGCCGATGAGGTCGAGCTCGGTGCCCACGTCGTCCGTGAGGTCGAGCAGTGCGCCCGCCGCCACCTGCTCGCCCATCTGCCCGCCGCCCCACTGCTGGAAGACGTCCGGGAACGCTCCGGTCGTCAGCGCGTCGGCGAGCTTGGCCTTGAGCTCCTCGTTCTGCACGGGCACGTTCTCGATCGTGACGTTCGGGTGGTCGGCCTCGAACCCCAGGGCCACCCGCTCGAAGTAGCTGTTCAGGGGCTCGTCGATGCCGTTGTGCCACCACGTCAGCGTGACCGGCTCACCGTCGGAGCCTCCGCCGCCCGCGCCTCCGCAGGCGGTGAGCAGTGCTGTCGCGGCGGCGATCGCGGCGATCAACCTCCCGGTGCGCGCGAATCCCATGTCGTAGTCCTCTCAGGTCGTCGTTGACGTGCTGGGACAGCGCTGGCGTCCTGCCGGCGCGAAGGCGGTGCATGGTTCGAGAACGTTATCGACATCGTTATCAGGTCGCTGAAACGAAGTCCCCTGATCGGCGCAGCCGAGCGAATCCGCAGGTCAGGGGCACTGCTGGGTGATCGGGCGGTACGAGGGCACAGCAAAGCCGTCATCGCACGAGCGCCCGGCGATGACGGCCTTGCGACGGGTCAGCCGGTGACCGAGACCGTGGTCCAGCGCGGGCTGTCGACCCCGACCGGGTGGACCGGACCGACGAACGTCGTGCGCCCCTCGGTCTCCCGCTCCTCGCACGACGGACCCACCCAGAGCTCGACCTCGCCCGGCTCGACCACGCGGAGGTGGTCCCGGTCGGAGAACGCGAGCCGCGTGGTCGGTACCTCGAAGGTCACCAGCGCGGACTCGCCGGCCTCGAGATGGACGCGCCGGTACCCGACGAGCTGCGCCACCGGGCGGGTGACCGAGCCGACGACGTCGCGCGCGTACAGCTGCACGACATCGGCCCCGGGCCGGTCCCCCGTGTTGGTGACGCGGACGCTCGCCCCGATGTGCCCGTCGGTGGGCACCTGCGCATCCACCTCGAGGTCGCTGTGCACGAACGTCGTGTACGACAGCCCGTGGCCGAACGGGAGCGCGGGGGTGCTCCGAAGGTTGGTGACGTCGCCGTTCCCGCCCAGCGGCGGGTGCAGGTACGTGAACGGCTGCGCGCCGGCGGAGCGCGGCACGCTCACCGGCAGGTGCCCCGACGGGTTGACCCGGCCGGAGAGCACGCCCGCGATCGCGGTGCCGCCCTCCTCGCCCGGGAAGAACGCCTGCACGACGGCCGCGGACCGCTCGAGGGCCCAGTCGATCGCGTACGGGCGGCCGGTGAGCAGGACCAGCACGACAGGGGTGCCCGTGGCCAGGACGGCCTCGACCAGCTCGCGCTGGACCCCCGGCAGCTCGAGGTCGTCGCGGTCGCAGCCCTCCCCCACGGTCCCGCGGCCGAACAGCCCGGCGTGGTCGCCGACGACGAGCACGGCCACCTCGGCGGAGGCCGCCGCGCGGACGGCCTCGTCGAACCCCGCCCGGTCGTCGTCGTCGACCGCACAGCCGAGCGCGGAGACGAGCTCGGCGCCGGGGAGCTCGGCGGAGAGAGCCTCGCGGACCGTCGGGCTCGCGAGGCCGACCTCGACCTCCGGGTGGTGCGCGAGGACGTGGTTCAGGAACGAGTAGCAGCCGAACAGCGCCTCGGCGCGGTCGGCGTTCGGGCCGATGACGGCGACGCGAGCCGGGTTCGCCAGCGGCAGGGTGCCGTCGTTGGAGAGCAGGACGACCGACTCCTCCGCCAGCCGGGCGGCGATGCGGCGGTGCTCGGGGCTGTCGAGGTCGACCTGACCCGGGGGCTCGTCGTCGAACGTCGCGTCCAGCAGCCCGAGCTCGTCCTTCTGCTGCAGTGCGCGCAGGACCGCACGGTCGACGAGCGCCTCGTCGACGCGCCCGGAGCGGACCGCCTCCGCCAGGGGCGTCAGGTAGGCGTCTCCGGTGGGCAGCTCGATGTCGACGCCTGCCGCGAGCGCCTGGCCCGCGGCCTCGCCGAGGTCGCCCGCCACCGCGTGCAGGATCTGCAGGAAGGCGACGCCGAAGTAGTCGGCGACGACGGTGCCGTCGAAGCCCCAGCGCTCCCGCAGCACGCCCGTGAGCAGCCGCGGGTCCGACGCGACCGGGACGCCGTCGATCTCGTTGTAGGAGCTCATGACCGAGCGCGCGCCGCCGTCGAGGAGGGCCATCTCGAAGGGCACCAGCAGGACGTCCTCGACCTCGCGTCCGCCGGCGTGCACGGGGGCGAAGTTGCGGCCGGACTGCGAGCCGGAGTAGCCGACGAAGTGCTTGAGCGTGGCGTGCACGCCCGTCGACTGCAGGCCCCGCACGTAGGACGTGCCGAGCGTGCCGACGACGTACGGGTCCTCCGCGATGCACTCGTCGACCCGGCCCCAGCGTGGGTCACGGATCACGTCGAGCACCGGAGCCAGCCCCTGGTGGACGCCGAGCGCCCGCATCGACCCGCCGATCGCCGCACCCATCTCGGTCACGAGGTCCGGGTCGAACGAGGCGCCCCACGCCAGCGGCGTCGGGAACGTCGCCGCACGCCAGGCCGACAGACCCGTCAGGCACTCCTCGTGCACGAGCGCCGGGATCCCCAGCCGCGTCTCGCGCACCAGCCGGCGCTGCAGGTCCCAGAGCCAGCGGCCCCGCTCGACCGCGTCGACCGGGCGCGTGCCGTACACGCGGGTGATGTGCCCGAGGCCGTGCACGGTCGCGTCGTCGAGCCCCTGCTCCACGGTGAACTCGCCCTGGAGCGGCGCGACGACCTCGCCGTCGCCCTTCTCCCAGAACCCGACGATCTGCGCCAGCTTCTCCTCGAGGGTCATCCGGGCGAGCAGCTCGCTCGCCCGGTCGACGGCCGCAGGAACAGCCAGGGTCTGAAGATCCGTCACGGATCTGTCTCCTTCGATGGTGACGTTGGGGGTGCGCACGGGTCAGCCCTTGACCGCACCCTGGAGGCCGTTGACGATCCGCTTCTGCATGGCGAGGAAGAACACCAGCGCCGGGATCATGGCCAGGGTCGTGAACGCGAAGACGCCGGCGGTGTCGGAGGAGTACTCCGACGAGAAGTCCGCGACGCCCAGGGGCAGCGTCTTCATGTCGCTCTGCAGCAGGAGCAGCGGGAGCAGGTACGCGTTCCAGGAGCCGACGAACGCGAGCACGCCGACCGTCACCATGCCGGGCCCGGACAGCGGCAGCAGGATCCGCCAGAAGAAGCCGATGCGGGACGCGCCGTCCAGCAGCGCAGCCTCCTCGAGCTCGTCCGGCAGGGCCTGCAGGAACGGCCGCAGGATGACCACCGTGACAGGCAGCGCGAACGCCGCCTGCGGCAGCGCCACACCCCACCACGTGTTCCCCATGTTCAGGTCCGTGATCAGGATGAACAGCGGGATGATCGCCACCGTGGCCGGGAAGAGCAGGCCGAGGACGAACACCAGGAAGATCTTCTCGCGGCCCTTGAACTTGTACCGGGCCAGCGGGTACGCCGCCATGATCCCGAAGACCACGACGATGGCCGTGGTGAGCAGCGCGATCACGGTGGAGTTGAACGCGTACTTCCAGAAGCTCGGGTTGGTCAGGACCCCGGTGTAGTTGAAGAACACCCACGGGTCCGGCAGGCCCGCCGGCGACTCGGCCAGCTGGGCGTTGGTCCGGAACCCGCCCAGCACGCCGTAGAGCACCGGCCCGAGGGTCACGGCGACGACGACGAGCGCGATGGCGTAGACCAGCGGGTTGCCGCCGGGGTACTTCCCCGTCCGTCGTCGCGGGCCCTGGGCGGTCAGCGGGGTGGTCGGCGGGGTCGTCTGCGACGTCGTGGTCACGGCGCTCATGCCTTGGCCTTCTTCTGGAGAGCGGGGTCCTGGATGTCACGGCGCAGGATGAAGCGCTGGTACAGCAGGGCCAGGACGAGGGCGACGACGAAGAGGATCACGGAGGCTGCCCCGGCGATCCCGTAGTTCTGCCGCTTGGTGCCCTCGTTGATGAGGAAGGTCGCCATCGTCGTGGTCGCGTTGGCGGGACCGCCGCCGGTGAGGATCCAGACCATGTCGAACAGCTGGAGGGAGCCGATCATCGACAGGAAGGCCCACGTGCGGATGGTCGGGCCCAGCAGCGGAAGGGTGATCTTGCGCTGCGTCTGCCACCAACTGGCGCCGTCGATCTGGGACGCCTCGTACAGCTCCTCGGGTACGCCCTGCAGGCCGGCGAGGAACAGGATCACCGCGAGACCCAGGTACTTCCAGGTCAGGACGACGATGACCGTCCACAGCGCGTACTCCGGGGTGCCCAGGAAGCCCTGTTCCGGGCCGTTGATGCCGATCGCGTCCAGCAGGGTGTCGATGACCCCGTACTTCGGCTGCAGCAGCTGCAGCCACACGACGCCGGCGATGACCTCCGCCAGCACGTACGGGACGAAGATGATGGTGCGCAGGACCCCCTGGCCCCACATCTTGCGGTTGAGCAGCAGCGCGATGGCCAGGCCGAGCGGGAGCTGGATGGCGATCGAGGCCACCACGATGATCAGGTTGTGCTGGAGCGCGCCGATGAAGACGTCGTTCTGGAGCACGCTCACGTAGTTCTTGAGGCCGACGAAGTCGACGAGCGGGCCGTACCCCTTCCAGCGGTAGGCCGAGAGCTGGATCGCCCTGATGATCGGCACCACCACGAAGAACAGGAACAGCAGCAGGGCGGGTGCCACGAAGAAGGCGATCTCCAGGCGCTTGCGGAGGGCCGATCCCGTCCCACGGCGTCCGCCCGGGGCCGGGGCCACCGGCCGCGCCGAAGCGCGACCGGTGACCACGGTCTGCGGGGAGGACGTCGCAGGCGAGGCGGTGACGCCCACGCGGGCGGTCGTCTCGTCTGCCACGTCGGTCACTTCTCCGCGTCAGCCGCCGCCTGCGTGGCGTCGACGATGTCCTGCGGGGTGGCCTGGCCGGCGAAGGCCAGGGCGATCTCGTCGTTCATGGCGCCACCGACCGACGCACCGAACGCCGTGTCGAAGTAGAGCTGCACGTACGGCGCCGCGTCACGGATCTTGAGGAGCTCGGCCAGGGCCGGGTCCGACACGTACTGCGAGGCCGTGGAGTTGGTCGGCAGACCCATGTCGAGCTCCGCGAAGCCCTTCTGGACCTCGTCCGAGAGCAGGTAGACCGCGAAGTCCACCGCGGCGTCGGGCGCCTCCTGCGAGACGGCCCACGCGTCACCGCCACCGAGCGCGGCCTCCGAGTCACCCTCGCCACCGTCGACGGCCGGGAACGGGAACCAGCCAGTGTTCTCGCCGAGACCCTTGCCGTCCTCGGTGAGTCMCTGCATGACGCCGGGCTCCCAGTGTCCCTGCATCTCCATCGCGACCTTGCCGGTCGCCAGGAGACCCGAGGCGCTGGTCGCACCCTCCTGGGCCTTCGTGGACAGGAAGCCCGCGTTGAACGGCTCGGTGCCGATGAGGGCCTCGAGGTCCTCACCCGCCTTGACGAAGCAGGCGTCGGAGAAGTCGAGCGTCTGCACGGCGTCGGTCAGGACGTCCTGCGAGCACTCACGCAGCGCGAAGTAGTACCAGTAGTGCGCGGCGGGCCACTTGTCGCCGGCGCCGACGGAGACGGGCTCGATGCCTGCCGCCTTGAGCTTGTCGGTGGCCTCCTGGAACTCGGCCCAGGTGGTCGGGGGCTCGGTGATGCCGGCCTGCTCGAAGAGCGCCTTGTTGTACCAGAAGCCGACGACGCCGACCGAGAACGGCAGGCCGTACGTCTTGTCGTCCACCTGCCAGCCGGCGACGGAGCCACCGATCTTCTCGATGGTGTCCGCGGCCGCCTCGGAGATGTCCTTGGTCAGGCCCGCCTCGACGTGGTCGGCCAGCTCGCCGCCACCGCGCTCCATGTAGACGTCGGGGGCGTCTCCGCTCTGGAACGCGGCGTCGAGCTTGGTGAGCATGTCCTCGTGCTGCATGGCGCTGACCTCGACGGTCACGCCCGGGTTGGCGGCCTCGAAGTCGGCCGCGACCTTGTCGTAGTAGTCCTTGCCGTCACCGGTGTTGGAGTTGTGCCACCACGTGATCGTCGTCGCCTCGCCGGAGGCGCCGTCGGTCGAGTCGTCGCCCGCGTCGCCCGAGCTACAAGCGGTTGCCAGCAGGGCAATACCAGCACCCAGGGCAAGGGTGCGAAGGACTGTTGTCCTCATCATCGTTGAATCTCCTCGTCGTCACTGACAGGGCTGGACGGCGCCAAGGTTGGCACCCGAGTCTGTATGGTGTCAATCGTTGTCGATAACGTTATCGAAACGAAGGTCTCAGGTAGATAACGTTATCGAAACTATGCTCTATGCTCCACCACGTGGACTCGACACCGCGCGTGAAGATGGAAGACGTCGCCCGGACGGCAGGCGTCTCGGTCGCGACCGTGTCCAAGGTCGTCAACGGCCGGTACGGAGTCGCCCAGGCGACGCTCACCCGCGTCCAGGAAGTCATCGACGAGCTCGGGTACGAGGCGAGCCTCGGTGCACGGTCGCTGCGCAGCCACCGCACCAACGTGCTGGGCATCCTCGTGGCAGAGTTCGAGCCGTTCAGCACCGAGCTGCTCAAGGGAGCGTCCTCCGCGGTCGGCTCGACGGGCTACGAGCTGCTCGCCTACTCCGGCGGCGGCCGCGGTGCCGACGTCGGCTGGGAGCGACGCTACCTGTCCCGGCTGTCGGGCACGCTCATCGACGGCGCGATCATCGTCACGCCGACGGTCGTCGAGGCCAACACCGGGGTTCCCGTCGTGGCCGTCGACCCGCACACCGGCCCGACCGGCCTGCCCACCGTCGACTCCGACAACTACGCGGGCGCGGTGCTGGCCACCGAGCACCTCATCGGGCTGGGGCACCGCCGGATCGGCTTCCTCGGCGGACGCCTGGACCTCGAGTCCGCCCGGCTCCGCGAGGACGGGTTCCGCAAGGCGATGGACACGGCGGGCCTCCCCGTCGACGAGTCCCTGGTCGCCGTCGGCGGGTACCGCCCGGAGACCGCCGACGCGCCGGCGCGCGTGCTGCTGGGCAACGCCGAACCGCCGACCGCCGTCTTCGCCGCGAACGACCTCTCGGCCATCCAGGTGATGGCTGTCGCGCGCGAGCTCGGCATGACCGTGCCGGACGACCTGTCGGTGATCGGGTTCGACAACGTGCCCGAGTCGGCGCTGGCCTCTCCCCCGCTGACCACGATCAACCAGCCGCTGCAGGAGATGGGCGCCGAGGCGCTGCGCCTGCTGGTGGACCTGATCGACGGCAAGGAGCGGTCGAGCCACCTGCGCCTGCCGACCGAGCTCGTCGTGCGCGCCTCGTGCGCACCGCCGCGCCGCTGACCTGCTCCTGCTGGCCCCGGGCTGGGACCTCACGATTCGATAACGTTATCCATAACGTTCTCGACCGCTCTGGCGCTTTTGTCCGTCCGGTGCGTAACCTCCCGCTCGGAGCGGAGACGATCGCGCAAGGGAGCGCTGATGAGACGTGCACGAGTCCTCACCACGGTGGCCGCAGTCCTGGCCGGCGGCTTGGCGGCGGGTCTGACGACCCCACCCGCCATCGCCGCCGACGGCCCGGTCGTGGTCCTGCAGAACGACTTCGAGACCCCCGACCCGGCACCCTGGGGTCCACGGGGACCCGTGACGCTCACGGTGACCGGGGACGACGCGCACACCGGCACGGGCAGCCTCCTGGTCGCCGGGCGCACCGGCGACTGGAACGGTCCCGCGACGAACGTCGCGACCCTGTTCGACGCCGGCACCACCTACACGGTCTCCGCCTGGGTGAAGCTCGCCCCCGGCACCGTCGGGTCCTCTCCCGTGCACTTCACGGTCGAGCAGACCCCGGCCGACAACCAGTACGCGTGGGTCGGCTCCCCCGTGACCGTCACCGCGGACGAGTGGGTCCAGGTCGGCGGGACGTACACCAAGGACGCAGGCGTCACCGCCGCGACCCTCTACCTCGAGGCCGCCGTCATCGGCGACGCGCACCCGAGCGTGCTCGTGGACGACGTCCTCATCACCGCGCCCGAGGGCACCGACCCGGTTCCCGGCGTCGTGCCCGGCGGCGCGGTGGACCCGACCACGACGCCCGTGACCGCCGCGCGCGGCACCGGCGACGTCGCGGCGCTGACGTTCGACGACGGCCCGAACGGTGCGACGACCGGTGCGCTGCTCGACTTCCTCGGCGAGCAGGGCATCCACGCGACGTTCTGCGTGATCGGCCAGAACATCACCGCCCCGGGCGGCGCCGAGATGCTGCAGCGCATCGTGAGCGAGGGCCACACCCTCTGCAACCACACGACCAGCTACGCCGACATGGGCAGCTGGACGCCGGAGGAGGTGCAGGCCGACCTCGTCGAGAACCTGCAGATCATCCGGACCGCGTTGGGCGACCCGAACGCGAAGGTGCCGTACTTCCGGGCACCCAACGGCAGCTGGGGGCAGACCGCGGGGGTCGCGGTCTCCCTCGGCATGCAGCCCCTCGCGGTGATCAACACGATCAACGACTGGGCCACCCAGGACGTCCCGACGCTGACCACCAACCTGCGCGCGGCGATGAAGCCCGGCCAGGTCGTGCTCACGCACGACGGCGGCGGTGACCGCTCCGGCACGCTCGCAGCGGTGCAGACGGTCGTCACCGAGCGCCTCGCGGCGGGCTGGTCGTTCACCCTTCCGGCCGGCGGCGCCGACGACCCCGGCGTCCCGACCACGTCCCTGTCGACCGGGTTCGAGGACGGGCTCGGCGTCTGGACCGTGCGCGGCAACGGCACGGCGCCGATCGTCGCGGTCACCACGGCCGAGGCGCACGGCGGAGCCCAGGCGGCGTCCGTCACCGGGCGCACCGACACCTGGCACGGCCTCGGCGCACCCGTCACGGACGTGTTCCAGTCCGGGCGGACGTACCAGATCTCGGCGTGGGTCAAGCTCCCCGCGGGCGAGACCGGTCCCGCCGACGTGCGCGTCAGCGTGCAGCGCGACAACGCCGGCTCGTCGTCGTACGACACCGTCGCCACCGCGACCGGGGTCACCTCGGACGCGTGGGTGCAGGTCCAGGGGTCCTACGTCATGGCCGCGGCCGAGAGCGCGCTGCTCTACGTCGAGACCGCGTCCGGCACCCCGTCGTTCCTGGTGGACGACGTCGTGGTGACGGGCTCGACCGCGCCGCCCGTCCAGCAGGACATCCCGTCCCTGCAGGACGACCTGCCGTGGCCCGTCGGCGTCGCGATCGACGCTCGGGAGACCGTCGGCGCGGGTGCCGAGCTGGTGACCAAGCACTACAACCAGATCACGCACGAGAACGCGATGAAGCCCGAGGCGATCCAGCCGACGGAGGGCACGTTCACGTTCGAGGCCGCCGACGAGATCATCGACTTCGCGATCGCGAACGGCCAGCGCGTGCACGCCCACACGCTCGTGTGGCACAGCCAGACGCCCGACTGGTTCTTCCAGCACGCCGACGGCACCCCACTGACYGACAGCGCGGACGACCAGGCCCTGCTCCTCGGGCGGATGCGCACGCACATCGAGACGATCGCGGACCACTACCGCACGAAGTACGGGGAGTTCGGCACGGCCGGCAACCCGATCGTCAGCGTCGACGTCGTCAACGAGGTCGTCGCCGAGAGCGAGAGCAACGGCCTGCGCCGCAGCGCCTGGTACACCACGCTCGGCCCGGACTACATCGCGGACGCGTTCGAGATCGCCTCCGAGGCGTTCAACGGCGGCGACGTCGACGGCCCGGTCCAGCTGTTCATCAACGACTACAACACCGAGCTGCCCGCCAAGCGGCAGGCGATGCTCGACCTGGTCGAGGGTCTGCTCGCCGACGGAGTGCCGGTGGACGGCGTCGGGCACCAGTTCCACATCAGCCTGTCGCAGTCCGTGGACCAGCTGCGTACCACGCTGGAGACCTTCGCCCCGCTGGGGCTGCTCCAGGACGTGAGCGAGCTGGACGCGCCGATCGACGGCACCGTCACGGCCGAGAAGCTGGTCGAGCAGGGGTACTACTACGCGAGTGTCTTCTCGATGCTGCGGGAGTTCCCCGACCTGTTCGCAGTCACGATCTGGGGCCCGTATGACAGCCGGAGCTGGCGCGAGGGCGCGCCGCTGCCGTTCGACGACGACCTGCAGGCCAAGCCGGCGTACTGGGGGATCGTCGACCCGACGCAGCTGCCCACGCTCACGCGGCAGGCGAACGCTCCGCAGGCCGACGTGCTCGACGAGCTCCAGTGGCGTCTCCTGCCGCTGGTGACCATCGCCGGGGACACCAGGTTCCAGCTGCGCTGGTCCGGGGACCAGCTGACCGCGTCGGTGCACGTCGCCGACGCGACCGACGACGGCGCGGCCGACACGGTGACGCTCTTCGGCGCCGGGTCCCCCGTCGTGGTCACCCGCGACGACGCCACGAGCGAGACGGCCGACGGGTGGACCGCGGTGGCCCAGCTGCCTCTGTCCGCCCCGGGTGCCGTCGGGACCACCGTCCCGTTCGACGTCCGCGTCGACGACGGCAGCGGCGGTCTGGTGTCCTGGAACGACCTCGCGCACCACCAGGAGACCGGCGGCCCGCTCGGCGTCGTGACCCTGGTCGAGCCGGTCGGCTACGTCGGGGTCCCGCAGGCCGCGACCGCGCCGACCATCGACGGCACGGTCGACGCCGCGTGGGCCGACGCCCCCGTGGTGAGCACGGACGTGCAGGTCGAGGGCACCCCAGGCGCGACGGCCGACGTGCGCCTGCTCTGGCACGACGACCGGATCGACGTGCTGGCCCAGGTCACGGACCCGTCGCTCGACGCGACGAGCACCAACGCGTGGGAGCAGGACTCGGTCGAGATCTTCCTCGACCCGGTCAACGCCAAGTCCGGTCCGTACAACCCGGCCGACGGGCAGTACCGGATCAACTACCTCAACGCGGTGTCGATCGGCGGAGACCTCGCCGTGATCGGCGACCGGCTGACCAGCGCGACCGCGGTCGCCGACGGCGGGTACGTCGTCGAGGCGTCGATCTCGCTCGGTCGTCCCGTCACCCCCGGGGACCTCGCGGGCCTGGACTTCCAGGTCAACGACGGCACCGCCGGGGTGCGCGGCTCGGTGCGGACCTGGTCCGACCCGACCGGCCGCTCCTACCAGAACACCTCGCGGTGGGGCGTCGCACAGCTGCTCGCTCCCGTGGCGCCGGAGCCCGCAGCCCCGGTCATCACGTCGCAGCCGGCATCGGTCACGGGCGCGCTCGGGTCCGAGGTCACGCTCACGGCGGCCGCCTCGGGCTATCCCGAGCCGACCGTGCAGTGGCAGGTGCGCGGGATCCTCCCGTGGACCTGGAAGAACGTGGCCGGCGCGACGTCGGAGTCGTTGACGGTGACGCTCACCGGCAAGGTCGACGGCGCCCGGTACCGCGCGGTGTTCACCAACTCCGAGGGGAAGGCGACCACCGAGGTCGCGACGGTGCACGTCGCACGGACGGCCCCCGTCGTCACGACGCAGCCCGTGTCGGTGACGGCCAGGGCCGGGTCGAAGGTGACCCTGTCCGCCGCGGCCAGCGGGTACCCCGTGCCGAGCGTGCGGTGGCAGCAGCGCACGTCCGGGAAGTCCTGGACCTGGGTCCGGGGCGCCTCGAGCGGCTCGCTGAAGGTGACCGTCGCGACGCGTCCGACCGAGTACCGCGCGGTGTTCGAGAACCGCGAGGGCACGGCGACGAGCGCCACGGCCACCGTGTCGCCGAGCCCGGTCGCCCCGCGCATCGTCGACCAGCCCCGGGACGCGACCGCGCGGTCCGGCAAGGACGCCCGGTTCACCGTGAAGGTGTCGGGCGAGCCGGCGCCGAGCATCCAGTGGTTCGAGCAGCGCAAGGGCTCGAGCAGCTGGACGGCGATCCCCGGCGGGACCGGGACCACGCTCACCGTCACGGCGACGAGCGCCCGGGACCAGGCGCGCTACCGGGCCGTGGCCACCAACGTGGCGGGGTCGGTCACCTCGCACACCGCGGAGCTGGAGGTGCGGCGCAGCTGACGCTCGCCTGCCTCCCCTGACCGTCGAGGGCCCCGGATCAACCTCCACTCCGATCCGGGGCCTTCGGCTTGCTCAGCTGTTGCTGCGCGCCTGCCAGGTGCACACGCAGACCTCGTTGCCCTCGGCGTCGGCCACGATCGTGAAGGCCGGCGCCCGGTCGTCGCTGACCAGGTGGCCGCCTGCGGCGATCGCCGCGGCGATGCGCGCCTGCGCCTGGTCGTGCGGGACGGTGATGTCGAAGTGGATCCGGTTGCGCTGCGGCCGGGGCTCGTCCATCTGCTGGAACCAGATGGCCGGTCCGATCCCCGCCGGGTCGGTCACCTCGTCGTCGCCGCTGACGTCGTAGCCCATGACGGCCGCCCAGAACGGCACCACCGCCGGGATGTCCAGGGCGTCGATCGCGATCTCGAGCACCTCGCTGCGGAGGTTGTCTCCGGCCAGGCCGAGCTCGTCGGCGATCGCGGACACCGTCGCGGCGAGGTCCACGTCGCGCTGGGTCAGGCCGCCGGCGTCGTGGCTGGAGGTGGTCACGGTGACCTGACCCCAGCGCAGCACCACGTCGGGGTGGTGGTTCACCTCGTCGGCCGCCGCCGCGWTGCGCGCGACGAACGCCGCCGCGGTGCTGAAGTCGGGAGCCGTGAACGTCGCGCGCAGCGACTGCAGCAGGACGCGCCAGTGCCGGTCGTCGACCGCGGCCGTGACGTCGGAGTGCGGAAGAAGGGTGGTGTCAGCCATGACGTCCACCCTGCCACCGCCCGGTCAGCGCTGCAGGGCCGCCTCGGACTCGGAGTCGGCCCCCGCGCGGATGTGCCGCGTGACCCACGGGGCGAGGGCGAACATGCCCCCGGCGAAGGCCAGCGCGACGAGCCCGATGACCCCGAAGTAGGCGGCCGGGGAGACGTCGGGCGTCGACTGGATGACCTGCGCKGCGATGGCGTTGCCGGCCGAGGGGGCCAGGAACCACAGCGCCATCGCCTGCCMGCGGTAGGCCTTGGGCGCCAGCAGCGTGGTCGCCGCGAGCCMGACCGGCGACAGACAGAGCTCACCGACCGTCTGGATGACGTAGACGATGATCAGCACCCACGCCGAGGTCTTCGCACCGTCGGCCAGCCACGACGCCCCCGCCAGGAACACGAAGCTCAGGGCCGCGAACGTCAGGCCGAGCGCGAACTTCACGGCCGTGGGCGGTCGGTCGTCGAGCTTGATCCACAGCCACGCGAACACCGGCGCCAGCAGGATGATCGCGGCCGGGTTGACCGACTGGAACAGCTCGGGCGAGATGGTCACGCCGAACAGCGTCAGGTCGGTGCTGTCCTGCGCGTAGGACGCCAGGGTGCTCGCGGCCTGCTCGAAGATCATCCAGAAGATCATCGCGGCGACGAAGAGCGGGATGTAGGCGCGCAGCCGGGTCCGCTCGTGGTCGTTCACCTTGCGCGAGCGGAACATCACGATGAACGTCGCGACCGGTGCGGCGAACGCGAGGTAGGAGATCCCGTCGATGAACGACGTGAGGCCGAAGCCGCCCTGGATCAGCGCGGCGAGGCCGAAGGCGACGACGACGCCCACGGCGACGACGGCCAGCAGCCGGGCCACCGCCGGGCGCTCCTGCGGGGTCATCGGGTTCGGCGGGACGTCCCCCGCCCCGCCCAGGTACTTGCGCCCGGCGACGAAGAACACGAGGGCGATCGCCATGCCGATGGCCGCGACCGCGAAGCCCCAGTGGTAGCCACCGACCGCACGCGCCGCACCGACGAGGAACGGCGCCGCGAGGGACCCGATGTTGATGCCCATGTAGAAGATCGAGAAGCCCGAGTCGCGCCGCGGGTCGTCGCGGTCGTACAGCTCGCCGACCATGCTCGACACGTTGGGCTTGAGCAGGCCGGTGCCGAGGGCGACGAGCACGATGCCGAGGAACGAGAACGACGCCTGCGGCACCGTGAGGAACAGGTGGCCGGCGGCGATGATGATGCCGCCGTACAGGACCGACCGTCGCGCACCGATGAACCTGTCCGCCAGCCAGCCACCGAGGACGGACAGCAGGTAGACCGACGACCCGTAGACCGCGACGAGCGCCTCACCGGACGTCTGCTCGATCCCGAGACCGCCGTTGGCCAGCGTGTCCGTCAGGTAGAAGAGCAGGATGGCGCGCATCCCGTAGTAGCTGAACCGCTCCCACAGCTCGGTGCCGAACAGCGTGAACAGGCCGAGGGGCTGGCCGAAGAAGGCGCGGTCCTTGGGCAGGGTGTCGCTCTTGCGGGCGCTCGGCTCGGTCCCCCCAGGGCCCCCCACCTGCGCGTCGGCTGCGCCGCTCATCTGCCCATCGTGGCCTCGCCCGTGGATGCGCACCACCGGCGGGCGGTGTGGACGCTCCCCGGCTACCGTCGCCAGGTGCCCACGATCCACTGGTTCCGTCGCGACCTGCGGCTCGCGGACAACCCGGCGCTGCTGGCCGCCGTGGAGCAGGCGCGCGACGCCGACGACGAGGTCGTGCCGCTGTTCGTCGTCGACCCGGCGCTCTGGCGGTCGGCCGGCACGCCTCGGCTGGCCTACCTCGCGCGCAGCCTGCGAGCGCTCGACGAGTCGCTCGGCGGTCGGCTCGTCGTCCGGGAAGGGCGCGCGGCCGACGTGGTGCCCGCCGTGGCCCGCGAGGTCGAGGCGCCGGCCGTGCACGTCACCGCCGCGACCGAGCCGTACGGACGGCGGCGCGACGACGGCGTCGAGCGGGCGCTCGAGGTGCCCCTGGTGCGCACCGGTTCCCCGTACGCCGTGGCACCCGGCCGGCTGACCACGCAGGGCGGCACGCCGTTCCAGGTCTTCACCCCGTTCCGCGGCGCGTGGCTCGACCACGGCTGGTCGGCGCCCGCCCGACGCCCGCAGCGGGTCCCGTGGGCGGACGTCCGCTCCGACGGCGTCCCCGACGAGCCCGCGACGGACGTGCGGCTCCCGACGGCAGGCGAACGCGCCGCGCACGCCGGCTGGGCGGAGTACCTGCACGACGGGCTCGCCGAGTACGCCACGCTGCGGGACCGGCCCGACCTGGACGGCACCTCGATGCTGTCCATCCCGCTCAAGTACGGCGAGCTGCACCCCCGGACGCTCCTGGCCGACCTGGCGGACGCCCCGTTCGACGTCGCCACGTTCCGGTCGGAGCTCGCCTGGCGCGAGTTCCACGCAGACGTGCTCTGGCACCACCCCGGCGCCACGCAGCGGTCGCTGCGGACCGTGGTTCCGGAGGACTCGTGGTCCGCTGGGGCCATCGCCGACGCGGCGTTCCAGGCCTGGGCGGAAGGGCGGACGGGCTACCCGTTCGTCGACGCCGGCATGCGCCAGCTGCGCGCGCTGGGCTGGATGCACAACCGCGTCCGCATGGTCGTGGCGTCGTTCCTGGTCAAGGACCTGCACGTGCGCTGGCAGCGGGGGGCGGCGCACTTCCTGGACTGGCTGGTCGACGGGGACGTCTCACAGAACCAGCTGAACTGGCAGTGGGTCGCCGGCACCGGGCGGGACGCTGCGCCGTACTTCCGGGTGTTCAACCCGGTGACGCAGGGTGAGAAGTTCGACCCCGACGGCACCTACGTCCGGCAGTGGGTCCCCGAGCTGCGAGGCGTCCCCGGACGTGCCGCGCACCAGCCCTGGAAGCTGGGGCTCGAGGCACCCGACGGGTATCCGCCGCCGATCGTCGACCACGCCGCCGAGCGCAAGGTCGCTCTCGACGACTTCCACCGCGGCCGCGACGGGCTCACCTGAGCACTCGATATTCGGTGGCTGACCACATCGACCCCCGTTACAGTGCCCGGGACCGTACGAGAGACGAGGAGGTGGTACCCGTGAACGCAGTAGCGACAGAGGTGCTCCCCTCCGGGGTCATGGTCGGGCGATAGGTCGTCCGCGGGAGTGCCGTCCACGAGCACTCCCGAAAGGCATGACCATGCGATTCCTCTCTGAACGGCGCCTCGATGACGGCGTCCTCGAACGCGAGTTCACCCTGGGCGAGATCCCGGGCACCCTGTGGACCGCCGGGTCCGCGCCGGCGCCGCTGATCCTGATGGCCCACAACAACGCCCTGCCCCGGACGGACGCCCGGCTGGTGGCCAGGGCCCGGTACCACGCGGCCCAGCACGGCTACGCGGTGGCCACCATCGACGCGACCGGGTGCGGCGACCGCCCCCGTTCCGCCGCCGACGAGGAGGCCCGCGCCGAGTTCCGCCGGGCGATGCAGGCGGGCGAGCCCGTCGACGACGTCTTCGAGTCCTTCGTCGGGCCGCTGGTCGAGAAGGCCGTCCCGGACTGGCAGACCACGCTGGACGCCCTCCTCGAGCTGCCCGAGGTCGGCGGCCCGGTCGGGTACTCCGGGTGGACCGCCGTCGGCATCCGGCTGACGGTGGCCGAGCCGCGCATCGCGGCGGTCGGGCTCTTCGCCGGCGGCTACGTGCCCCTCGCCCAGCGTGCGGAGGCCTCGCAGGTCACCGTCCCGCTGCTGTTCCTGCTCCAGTGGGACGACGTCGGGAACCCGCGGCAGCGGGCCCTGGACCTGTTCGACGCCTTCGGCAGCCGGGAGAAGACGCTGCACGCGAACCTCGGCGGGCACCTCGGCACCCCGGCGTTCGAGCTGGCCGACGGGGCCCGCTTCTACGACCGGCACCTGAGGTGAGCACGGGTCAGCGGCTCGCCGTCGCGTCCTGAAGCACCAGGGCGTCGTCCTGGGACGCCTCCTCGATCGCCGCGCGCGACGCGGCGCCCGTGTCACGGAAGTGGCCGACGGTCGCCAGCAGCAGGCCGAGGAGCGCCCACGACGCGAGCGCGACCCAGAGCTGCGTCGTGGCTGCCCCCGGGAAGTACGACTCGTCGCGCAGGAGCGCGGCGGCGGCACCCGGGGGCAGCCACTGCCCGACCGCTCCCCACGGCGCCGGCAGCATCTGCCACGGCTGCGCGGCGGACGCGATCGGGTTGGCGATCAGGAGGAAGAGCACCGGGCCGATCGCGATGCCGGGACGTCCCACGATGGACACGACGCCGACGATCACGCCGCCGATGGCCAGGATCGCCAGGCCGATGATGCCGGCGTTCACCCAGTACGAGCCGGCGAGCGCGCCGAACCAGCCCTGGAGCACCCCGGCGACCGCGAGCCCGCCGAGGGCGGCGTACGCGGTGACGGCGGTGACCCGACGCCAGACGCCCACGACCGTGACCGAGATGGCGATGCCGCCGATCATCCCGCCGATGACCAGCGGGAACGTGACGGCCCCGAGGATGGCGCCGCGGGGGTCGCCCGCCAGGAGCGGGGCGAGCTCGGTCACCGTGACGGGGACGCCCAGCTGAGCCTGCAGGGCCGGGGCGAGCGCCGTGAGCTGCTGCGCGACCAGCGGGCTGCCGCCGGAGGCGACGAGGATCTCGGGCTGCTCGCCCAGCACGAGGGCGCCGTAGGCCTCCCGGGTCTCGACGAGGTCGACGGCGGCGGCGCGGTCGGCGGCGGGGATCACCTCGAACGCACCGGGCGCGCGCTCGTCGAGCCCCTGCGCGACCGGTGCGACCGCGGCGGCGGGACCGGCGACGGCGACGGGCAGGTCGCGCGGCTCGGACGTCACCGCCGGCCAGAGGAAGGCGAGCACCAGGACGGTGAGGACGGCGACCAGGCCGGCACCCATGCCGAGCAGGTGGCGCCACGGGGTGTGCAGCATGACGAGATCCTCTCGTAAACCGAACGTTCGTTCTTGTAGCCCCAGCGAACTCCTGCGCGCCGCGCTTGTCAAGAACGATCATTCGTTTTTATGCTGCACGGGTGCCCAAGGTCACCGAGGAGTACCGCGTCGCCCGCCGCGACGAGATCGCCGAGGCGGCCCTGCGCGCCTTCCGCCGCAAGGGGTTCCAGGCCACGTCGATGGCCGAGATCATCGCCGAGTCCGGCCTGTCCGCGGGCGCGATCTACGGGCACTACGCCAGCAAGGACGCGATCATCGTCGACGTCGCCTCCCGCGTCGTCGGCAACCGGATCCTCGACGTCGAGCGCCTCGCGCGCACCGAGCCGCTCGCCCCGCCGCCCACCCTCCCCCGCGTCCTGATCGGCGGCATGCTCCGCGCGATCGGCAACCCGGCGATCATGCTGCAGCTGTGGGGCGAGGGCGTCACGGACCCCGCGGTGCGCGCCGTCGCCCACGACGTGATCGTCCGGCTGCGCGGCGCCCTCGCCGAGTACACGTCCCTGTGGCACCAGCGCACGCACGGCACCCCGCCCGACGAGGCCGACGTCCTCGCCGCCGAACAGGCGCCGCTGCTGATCTCCGCCGTGCAGGGGTTCGTCGTCCAGTCGGCGATCGTGCCGGACTTCGACACCGAGGCGTACCTGGCCGCCGTCGAGAAGTACCTGCCCCGCTAGTCAGTCCAGCTGGCTCGCGCGGTACTCGTCCTCGAGCAGCGCCATGATGATCGCGTCGCAGTACCCGTCGCCGTCCCGGTAGGCGTCGCGCTTGCGGCCCTCGACCCGGAAGCCGAGGTTCTCGTAGAGGGACTTCGCCCGGGCGTTGATGCTCAGCACGTCGAGCTCCACCCGGTGCAGCGCCAGGCCGTCGAACGCCAGCCCGAGGATCAGCTGGATCGCCTCCGTGCCGTACCCGCGCCCGCGGTAGCCCGGACGCATCGCGAGGCGCAGGTTGGCGGAGCGGACGACGTCGTCGATCTCGTTGAGCACGATCTCGCCGAGGTACTCGTCGGACCCGTTCGCGGTCACCGCCAGGTCGATCCGGCCGTCGACCGAGGAGATCGTCGCGCACCAGTCGTCGATCTGCTGGCGCGTGAACACCTGCGTCGTGCCCGTGAGGCGGTTGCCCTCGGCGTCGTTGACCGACTCCCACAGGGCGTCCGCGTCGCTCGCCCGCAGGGGTCGGAGCACGATCATCTCGCCCTGGAGCGTGGGCTTCTCCATCGAATGCCTCCTCGTCCCTCCGCAACCAGTGACGCACGCTACGGCTCGGGTATGGCCGGGACGTTACCGGCGGATCACGGACAGCGGCAGGCGCCCCGCCGCGTGGACGGGGCGCCTGCCGGTCAGCCTGAGATCCGCTCCAGCAGCAGCTCGCGGACGCGACCGGCGTCGGCCTGCCCACGGGTGGCCTTCATGACCGCCCCGATGATCGCGCCGACCGGGCCGAGGTTGCCCGAGCGGATCTTCTCCGCGATGTCCGGCTGGGCGGCCAGGGCGGCGTCGATGGCCTCCAGCAGCGGGCCGTCGTCGGACACGACCTCCAGGCCGCGCGCGACGAGCACCGCCTCCGGGTCGCCCTCGCCGGCGAGCACGCCCTCGAGGACCTGCCGGGCCAGCTTGTCGTTGATCCGGCCGTCGTCGACGAGCTTCTGCAGCTGCCCGATCTGGGTCRGCGTCACGGGCAGCTCGGCCAGCTCGACCTCCTGCTGCTTGGCGGTGCGGGCCAGCTCGCCCATCCACCACTTGCGGGCGGCGGCCGGGCTGGCGCCCGCGGCGATCGTCGTCTCGATGAGCTCGACGGCGCCGGCGTTGACGACGTCACGCATCTCGGCGTCGGCGTACTCCCACTCCCCCTGCAGCCGGCGGCGGCGGGCGGCGGGCAGCTCGGGCAGTCCGGCGCGGATCTCCTCGACCCACGCGCGGTCCGGGGCGATCGGCACCAGGTCGGGCTCCGGGAAGTACCGGTAGTCCTCGGCGTCCGACTTCACGCGGCCCGACGCGGTGGTCCCGGTGTCCTCGTGCCAGTGGCGCGTCTCCTGGATGATCGCGATGCCGTCGTCGAGGACACCCGCCTGGCGGCTGACCTCGTAGCGCACGGCCCGCTCGACCGACCGGAACGAGTTCACGTTCTTGGTCTCGGTGCGGGTGCCCAGCGGGCTGTCTGCCGAGGGCCGGATCGACACGTTCACGTCCGCACGCACGTTGCCGCGCTCCATGCGGGCCTCGGAGACCTCCAGCGCCCGGAAGAGGTCGCGCAGGGTCTGCACGTACGCGCGGGCCACCTCGGGCGCCCGCGCGCCGGCGCCGGTGATCGGCTTGGTGACGATCTCCACCAGCGGGATGCCCGCGCGGTTGTAGTCGACGAGGGAGTACTCGGCGCCGTGGATGCGCCCGTCGGAGCCGCCGATGTGCGTGTTCTTGCCGGCATCCTCCTCCATGTGCGCACGCTCGATCTCGACGCGGAAGATGCTGCCGTCGTCCAGCTCGACGTCGACCCAGCCCTCGTACGCGATGGGCTCGTCGTACTGCGAGGTCTGGAAGTTCTTGGGCACGTCCGGGTAGAAGTAGTTCTTCCGGGCGAACCGGCAGGTCTCGGCGATCGAGCAGTTCAGCGCCAGCCCGATGCGGATCGCGTACTCCACCGCGACCCCGTTGACCACCGGCAGGGACCCGGGCAGACCGAGCGAGACCGGCGTGACGGAGGTGTTCGGCTCCTCGCCGAACCCGGCCGGTGCGCCGTCGAACATCTTGGTCTTCGTGCCCAGCTCGACGTGCACCTCGATGCCGATGACCGTGTCGTAGCGCGCGACGGCGTCGTCGTAGTCCACCAGCGTGCTCATCGTCCGACCTCCAGCTCAGGAGCCTTGAGCAGCAGCGGCCCGCCCCACTCGTTCTCCAGCAGGGCCTCGAGTGCGGCCCCCACCCGGTACAGCCGGTCGTCGGCCTTGGCCGGGGCCAGCACCTGGAACCCGACGGGCAGCCCGTCGTCGGACAGGCCGCTCGGCAGCGAGAGGCCCGGCACGCCCGCCAGGTTGGCCGGGATGGTCGCGACGTCGTTGAGGTACATCGCCAGCGGGTCGTCCAGCTTCTCGCCCAGCTTGAACGCCGTGGTCGGCGCGGTCGGGGAGACCAGCACGTCAGCCTGCTCGAACGCGGCGGTGAAGTCGCGCTGGATGAGCGTGCGGACCTTCTGCGCCGAGCCGTAGTAGGCGTCGTAGTAGCCCGCCGACAGGGCGTAGGTGCCCAGGATGATCCGGCGCTTGACCTCGTCGCCGAAGCCCTGCCCGCGCGTGGCGGACATGACGCGCTCCGCGGTCGGGTTGTCCTCCGGGACGACGCGCAGGCCGAAGCGCATGCCGTCGAACTTGGCAAGGTTGCTGGACGCCTCCGCCGGGAGGATCAGGTAGTACGCCGCGAGCGCGTACGTGAAGTGCGGGCAGGAGACCTCGACGATCTGGGCCCCCGCGCCGCGCAGCAGCTCGAGCGACTCCTCGAACCGCGCGAGCACGCCGGGCTGGTAGCCCTCGCCCTGCAGCTCGCGGATGACGCCGACCCGCACACCGGTCAGGTCGGCCGTCGCGCCCTGCTGGGCGGCGGCGACGAGAGCGGGCAGCGGCTCGTCGATCGACGTCGAGTCGCGCGGGTCGTGGCCGCCGATGAGCTCGTGCAGCAGCGCGGAGTCCAGGACGGTGCGCGTGACGGGACCGGCCTGGTCGAGCGACGACGCGAGCGCGATGAGCCCGTAGCGGGACACCCCGCCGTAGGTGGGCTTGACGCCGACCGTGCCGGTGACGGCGGCGGGCTGGCGGATGGAGCCGCCCGTGTCCGTGCCGATCGCCAGCGGAGCCTCGTACGCGGCGACCGCCGCGGCCGACCCGCCACCGGAGCCGCCGGGGATGCGGTCGAGGTCCCACGGGTTGTGCGTGTTGCCGTACGCGGAGTGCTCCGTGGACGACCCCATGGCGAACTCGTCCATGTTGGTCTTGCCCAGGATCGGCAGCCCGGCCGCCTTGAGCTTCTCGACGAGCGTCGCGTCGTAGGGCGGGATCCAGCCCTCGAGGATCTTCGAGCCCGCGGTGGTCTCCAGGCCCTTGGTGACGACGACGTCCTTGACGGCGATCGGCACCCCGGCGAGCGCGTGCAGGGACTCCCCCGCGGCGCGACGCGCGTCGACGTCAGCCGCCGCCGCGAGCGCGGCCTCGCTGCTGACCTGCAGGAACGCGTGGACGGCACCGTCCACGTCGGCGATCCGGTCGAGGTGCGCCTGCGTCGCCTCGACGCTGGACACCTCCTTCGCGGCGAGCTTCTCGGCAAGCGCGGCGGCAGAGATTCGCGTCAGGTCGCTCACGCGTCCTCCCCCAGGATCTGCGGGACCGCGAACTTGCCGTCGATGTGCTCCGGCGCGGACGCCAGCACCAGGGCGCGGTCGACCGGCTCCACGGGCACGTCGGGGCGGAACACGTTGGTCAGCGGCAGGGGGTGGCTGGTGGCCGGCACGTCGGGCGTGGCGATCTCGCTCACGCGGGCGACCGACTCGACGATGACGTCGAGCTCGCCCGCGAGGCGGTCGAGCTCTGCCTCGGTGAGGTCGATCCGTGCCAGGCCCGCCACGCGCGCGACCTCGTCGCGAGAGAGGGTGGACATGGGTCGGAGTCTAGACGTTTGGTATGCCTGCCCACGCGGGCGAGCACAGCAACGAGTCCCGCTCCCGGTGTGTGCTCCCCCGCTGGGCGCCGTCCGGTAAGTACGCTTTGCCGAGACTGGTGGTGCTGGCCGGCCCTGCCCCCGGGTMGATCCGCCGCCTTGTCCCCGACCGTGCTGCCCGCAAGAACGCGCTCCCCCCCGACCTTGCCCTGACCACGCCCGCGCCACCCGACGACGCCCTGCGAGGACCCCCATGCCGCCGAAGATCAAGACCGCTCTCTTCTGGATCATCGCGATCTTCCTCGTGTACGCCATCGTGACGAGCCCGGACCGTGCCGCCGACCTCGTGAAGGCCCTCTGGGACCTCATCGTCAACGCGTTCACCAGCTTCGCGACGTTCTTCCGCAACCTGACCGAGTGACGTCCATGAACACCGTCGAGCAGACTCTCGCGGGGCACCGGACCCTGCGGAAGTACGTGCTGCCCGGCGAGCGGGTGGTGCTGACCCGCCGGTCCCACTGGGGCAAGCTCGCGGAGCCCGCCCTGAGCACGTTCGTCGGGTTCGTGGTCGTGGCGTGGCTCGTCGAGGTGGCCTCCAGCGCCGTGGGCGAGCGCTCGGAGTGGCTCTGGTGGCTGTGGGTCGCCGTGCTGGTGCGGCTCGTGTGGAGGGTGCTGGACTGGCGCAACGAGTGGTTCGTCGCCACCGACAAGCGCATGCTGCTGCTCTACGGGCTCATCACCAAGAAGGTCTCGATGATGCCGCTGGTCAAGGTCACGGACATGCGGTACTCGCGGTCGATCACCGGCCGGGTCCTCGGCTACGGCGAGTTCCTCATGGAGTCCGCCGGCCAGGACCAGGCGCTGAGCCGCATCTCCTGGGTGGCCAACCCCGACTCCACCTACCGCGAGCTGTGCGCGATCATCTTCACGCCGACGCAGGCGCCCCCGGCAGCGCAGAACCGGCCGCCCTCCGTCGCCGTGCGACGCCCGACGCCTGCCGGCCCGGTGGTCGCCGACCGCGGCGTCGCGTGGCCGCCCCTGCACGAGGTGCGCCCGGACGACACCCAGCCGATCAGCATCCCGCCGCGGCGACCCGCCGGCGACGACGACCCGGGGTGGGCCGTGTCGGGCGAGCGCGGCACGTTCGTCCCTGTGCAGGAGCCGGACCGCTACGACGACTGACCGGTTCAGACCCGGTCGACCGCCGCGCTGACCAGCGCGAGCAGCGCCTGGGCGTATGCGTCGGGTGCGTCGTCGGCGGTGAACACGCGCTCCGGCTGGCCCGACAGCTCGACGAGCACCTGGTACCGGCCGTCGGTGGACCGCGCCAGGCTCCGGAACGTCCGGCCGAGCAGCTCGCGCAGCTGGTCCTCGCGCGGCAGCCACAGTGCGTCCTCCTGCGCGACGGAGTCGAGCGCCCACTCCGTCGTGCCGTTGAACCCGAGCACGGTGCCGGTGGGGTACTCGTGCGGCTCGACCACCATGTCCGAGATCGTGAACACCTGGTCGGCGAGCGTCCGGACCGCGAACCGGTCCCCGGGTCCCGGGCGCCAGCGCAGGCCTGCGGAGTGGAGCTGTTCGGCACGGGAGATGCTGATCATCTGGTCAGTATCTCCCCGGCCCAGCGCCTCCGCCCTGCCACCAGCCAGCCTGGCGAGGCCACCGCGCCCGACGACGGCGGCGGCGACGGCGTCGGCGACGGCGACGGTGCCGCTCGGCTCGTGGTGGTCGCCGACGCCGTCTCGTTCGACGGGCGAGCCCCACCCGGACGTCTGTCGGGGTGGGGCCCTTATTCAGCGCGTGCTGAACGCCGCGTCGAACGCCGCCGTCGGCGGGTCGAACGCGTTGCGCTTCACGAACTCCAGCGCCTCGGGCGCACCGAGCAGCCGGTCCATCCCGGCGTCCTCCCACTCGACCGAGATGGGCCCGTCGTACCCGATCGAGTTGAGCGCCCGGAACGACGCCTCCCACGGCACGTCGCCGCGGCCGGTGGACACGAAGTCCCACCCGCGCCGCAGGTCCGCCCACGCCAGGTGCGAGCCCAGCCGCCCGTTGCGACCGTTGCCGAGGCGGAGCTTCACGTCCTTGCAGTCCACGTGGTAGATCCGGTCGCGGAACTCGAGGATGAAGTCGACCGGGTCCAGCTGCTGCCAGATGAAGTGGCTCGGGTCCCAGTTCAGGCCGAACGCCTCGCGGTGCCCGATCGCCTCCAGGGTGCGCACGGTCGTCCAGTAGTCGTACGCGATCTCGCTCGGGTGGACCTCGTGCGCGAACCGCACCCCGACCTCGTCGAAGACGTCGAGGATCGGGTTCCACCGGTCGGCGAAGTCCTGGTAGCCGGCGTCGACGGCTTCCTGGGAGACCGGCGGGAACATCGCGACGTACTTCCAGATGCTCGAACCGGTGAACCCGACGACCGTCTTCACGCCCAGCTTCGCGGCGATCCGCGCGGTGTGCTTCATCTCCTCGGCCGCCCGCTGCCGGACGCCCTCGGGGTCGCCGTCGCCCCAGACGCGGTCGGACAGGATGTCGCGGTGCCGCTGGTCGATGGGGTCGTCGCAGACGGCCTGGCCCTTGAGGTGGTTGGAGATCGCGTAGACCTTCAGGCCGTACTGCTCAAGCAGCGCGAGCTTGCCGGCGACGTACTCGTCGTCGTCCCAGCGCCACGGGTCCAGGTGGTCGCCCCAGCAGGCGATCTCCAGTCCGTCGTAGCCCCACCCGGCGGCCAGTCGTGCGACCTCCTCGAACGGCAGGTCCGCCCACTGGCCGGTGAACAGGGTGATCGGTCGCGCCATGTCAGCTCTCCTTGTGCACAGAGGTCCAGATGCTGTCGTTCGCCGCCGACTGCTCCACAGCGGCCAGCACGCGTTGCACGACGAGCCCGTCGGCGAAGCTGGGCACGGGCTGCCGCTGCTCGGCGATCGCCGTGATGAGGTCCACCGCCTGGTGCGTGAACGCGTGCTCGTACCCGAGGCCGTGCCCCGGCGGCCACCAGGCCGCCACGTAGGCGTGCTCGGGCTCGGTCACGACTATCCGCCGGAACCCCGCCTCGGGTGCAGGCTGCGTCGCGTCGAAGTAGTGCAGGACGTTCATGTCCTCGAAGTCGAACGCGAGCGACCCGTGCGACCCGTTGATCTCCAGGCGGATCGCGTTCTTGCGGCCCCACGCGAACCGGGTGGCCTCGAACGTCGCCAGTCCCCCGCCGGACATCCGGCCGAGGAAGATCGCGGCGTCGTCCACCGTCACGGGGCCCGTCTCCGCACCCGCGATGCCGTGCAGACCGCTGTGCTCCGACGCGACCGGACGCTCCTTCACGAACGTCTCCAGCACCGCCGAGACGCCCGTGACGGACTCCCCGGTGACGAACTGGGCGAGGTCGACGATGTGGGCGCCGATGTCCCCGAGCGCCCCGGAGCCGGCCTTCTGCTTGTCGAGGCGCCACGACAGCGGCGCCTGCGGATCGGCGATCCAGTCCTGCAGGTACTGCGCACGCACGTGGCGGACGGTGCCGATCCGGCCGTCCGCGACGAGCGAGCGGGCGAGCTGGATGGCGGGGACGCGACGGTAGGTGAAGCCGACCATCGCGAGACCGGTGCTCGCCTGCGCCGCCCGGACCATCGCCTCGGCCTCCTGCACCGAGTTGGCCAGCGGCTTCTCGCACAGCACGTGCTTGCCGGCCTCGAGCGCCGCGATCGCGATCTCGGCGTGCGTGTCGCCCGGCGTGCAGATGTCGACCAGATCGATGTCGTCGCGGGAGACCAGCGCCTTCCAGTCGGTCTCCGTGCTGGACCAGCCCAGCTTGGTCGCCGCGGCCGTGACCGCGGCCTCGTCGCGACCTGCGACCGCGGCCAGGTCCGGCCGCAGCGGCAGGTCGAAGAACCGGGGGGCGTTGCGCCAGGCCTGCGAGTGCGCGACCCCCATGAACGCGTACCCGACCATGCCGATGCCCAGGCGTGGGACTGCTTCTGTCACGGCTCCTCCTCGCGGCCCGTGCCCCGGGCGGGTTCCCTGCGGAGGGGAACCCGCCCGGCTCGGTGAAGATGGGCTGCTGACTGTCAGGACTCGAAGGCCGTCGGCAGGTACTGGTCGACGTTCTCCTTGGTCACCACGGGTGCGTAGAGCTGCACCACGCGGGGCACCTCGACCTCGACCAGGTCGCTCATCGACTTGCCCTGGACCAGGAGGCGGGCCAGCTTGATGCCGTCCGCGGCCTGCGTGGAGGGGTAGATGACCGTCGCCTTGAGCACCGTGTCGTCAGCCTTGATGGCCTCCATGACGTTCTTCGAGCCGGCGCCGCCGACCATGAAGAACTCGTCGCGGCCGGCGCTGTCGATGGCCGCCAGGACGCCGACGCCCTGGTCGTCGTCGTGGTTCCAGATGGCGTCGAGCTGCGGAGCGGCCTGCAGCAGGTTGGCCGCCGCGGCCTCGCCGCCCTGGACCGTGAAGTCCGCCGCCACGCGGTTGCTGACCTTGAGACCGCACTGGCCGAGCGCGTCCTCGAAGCCCTGGCTGCGGTCCTGCGTCAGGGGCAGGGAGTCGATGCCGGCGATCTCGGCGACCTTGGCGTCGGGCTTGCCGCCCAGCTCGCCGCAGATGTACGCGCCGGCGCTCACGCCCATGCCGTAGTTGTCGCCGAGCACCGTGGTGCGCGCGGCGTTCGGGTCGTCGAACTCGCGGTCGACGTTGATGACGACGATCCCTGCGTCCATCGCCTTGGTCGCGACCTCGGTGAGCGCCGCGCCGTCGAACGGCAGCAGCACGATGGCGTCGACCTTGTCGTTGATGAACTGCTCGATCTGGCTGATCTGCACGTTCACGTCGTTGGTGCCCTCGGCCTGGACCAGCTCGACGTCGGAGTACTTGGCGGCCTCGTCGACGGCCGACTTGGTGATGGAGCCCATCCAGCCGTGGTCGGCGGCGGGGGCGGAGAAGCCGATGACGACCTTGTCGCCGGGCTCGTCGTTGCTGCCGGCGGCCGCGGCGGGGGCCTGTGCCTCACCGGTGTCCTCGGCCTCGGGAGTGTTGGACGTGCAGCCGACGACGAGCGCCAGTGCGGCGACGGTCCCCGCGGCGGCGAACCACTTGCGACGCATGGATGTGGACATGACGATCCTCCTTGATCGGTACGGACGTGGTGCAGGGGCGGAGCTGCAAGTCAGGCGGAGTTGCAAGTCAGGCGGAGCTGGTGAAGGTCAGGTTCCGGCGCGGGAGCGCTCGGCGATGCGCTGCTGGAGCAGCACGGCGACGACGATGATCACGCCCTTGGCGATGTTCTGGGCCGAGATTGACAGGTTGTTCTGCGTGAACACGTTGGTCAGCGTGGTGAAGATCAGGACGCCCAGGACGGTGCCGACGATGGTGCCGCGGCCGCCGATGAGCAGGGTGCCGCCGACGACCACGGCGGCGATGGCGTCGAGCTCGTAGAACTGGCCGTTGGTCGAGCTGCCGGCCGTCGTGCGGCCGAGCATCATCAGGCCGCCGATGCCCGCGGTCAGACCGCACAGGGCGTACAGGTACATCGTGTGGCGCTTCACCTTGATGCCCGCGAGCCGGGCGGCCTCGGGGTTGCCACCGACGGCGATGGTGCGGCGCCCGAAGGTGGTCCGGTTGAGCACGATCCAGCCGACGACCGCGACGACCACGAAGATCCAGACCAGCATCGGGATGCCGAGGAAGTCGTCGCGGAAGAAGTCGAGGAACCCCTGGACCTTGACCACCTGCGTCTGGCGGTTGGCGATGATCTCCGCCAGCCCCCGCGCGGCGACGAGCATGGCGAGCGTCGCGATGAACGCGACGACCTTGCCGTAGGCGATGAGCACGCCGTTGACGAGCCCCGCTCCGACGCCGACCAGGAGCGCGCACCCGACCATGACGATCCAGTGCGAGTTCTGCGCCATGGTCTGCGTGGCCAGGGTGGACGCCCAGACCGAGGCGAGGCCGATCACGGAGCCGACGGACAGGTCGATGCCACCGCCCGTGATGACGAAGGTCATCCCGATGCTGATCACGCCGAGCACCGCCGCGAGCCGCAGGATCGTCAGCAGGTTGTCGATGCTGGCGAACCGCTCCCCCGCGGTGATCACCCCGAACGCGCAGATCGCGACCAGGGCGATCACCAGGCCGAGGTTGCGACCCGCGGAGCCCGAGAGGAGGCCGCCGCGCTTCGTGGTCGAGGAGACCTTCTCGACCCGGGAGCTCTCGTCGGCGGCCGGCACGGCTGCCGAGGTGTCCTGCTCGCTCACGCGGCACTTCCTTCCATGACGAGGTCGAGCACACGGTGCTCGTCGATGCCGGCCGCGGGTCCGTCGTGGACCACGCGCCCTTCGGAGATGACCAGGACGCGGTCGGCGAGGCCGATCACCTCCGGGATGTCGCTGGAGACCACCACGACGGCGGCCCCCTGGGCCGCCAGGTCGGCGATCAGCCCGTAGATCTCCGCGCGGGCGCCGACGTCGACGCCGCGGGTGGGCTCATCGAGCAGGAGGACCCGGCAGCCGTGCACGAGCCAGCGCGCGAGCAGGACCTTCTGCTGGTTGCCGCCGGACAGCGTGCGGGCGCTGCGGTCGGGGTCCGACGGGCGCACGTCGAGCGCCTGGATCTGCCCGCGCGCCACCGCGCGCTCGGCGCCCTCGTCGAGGAACGACGCGTTGGCGTTGCGCGTGAAGGTCGAGAGCGTGATGTTGCGGTACACCGGCTCGTCGAGGATCAAGCCCTGGCTCTTGCGCTCCTCGGGGCACAGGCCGATGCCGGCGCCGACCGCGTCGCTCACCGAGCCCGCGCGGAGCTTCTTCTCGGAGACCTGCACGGTGCCGGCGGTCGCCTTGCGCGCCCCGAACACGGTCTCCAGGATCTCGGTGCGACCCGAGCCGACGAGCCCGGCGAGCCCGACGACCTCGCCGGCCCGCACCTCGAACGACACGTCGCTGAACGCTCCGCGCAGCGCGAGCCCGTCGACCTTGAGGATCGTCGCGGCGTCCGGCGCGATGGTGTCGCGGGGCGGGATGGCGAACTCGACGTTGCGGCCCGTCATGAGCTTGATGAGCTCCGCGGTCGGTGTCTGGGCGACCGGCAGCCCCGTCGCGACGGTCCGGCCGTCCTTGAGCACGGTGATCCGGTCGCCGATCTGCCGGATCTCGTCGAGGCGGTGRGAGATGTAGACGACGGCCACGCCCGACGCGGTGAGCTCGCGGACCACGCGGAAGAGGTTGGTGACCTCCTCCGCGTCGAGGACCGCTGACGGCTCGTCCATGACGATCACGCGGGCGTCGTGCGACAGGGCGCGCGCCATGCTCACGATCTGCTTGCCGGCGGCCGAGAGCCGGCCGACCTCGCGGTTCGGGGACATGTCGCCGTGGCCGAGGCGCGTGAGCAGCGCCCGGGTGTTGGCGGTCGCCGCGCGGCGCTGGGAGAACCCGCCGGTGGCCAGCTCGTGGCCGAGGTAGATGTTCTCCGCGACGGTGAGGCCGTCGACGACGTCGAGCTCCTGGTACATCGTCGCGATGCCGAGCTTGAGGCCCGCGACCGGGTGCGTGATGGTGACCGGCTGGCCGTCCACGAGGATCTCGCCCTCGGTCGGCTGGTGGGCGCCGGCGAGCACCTTGATGAGGGTGGACTTGCCCGCGCCGTTCTGGCCCAGGAGGCAGTGGACCTCGCCGGCCCGGATCTCCAGGTCGACGCCGTCCAGCGCCCGGGCTCCCGGGAACTGCTTCACGATTCCGCGCATCTGCAGCAGTGGCGGGTCTTCCGTTCGGTCTGCATTGACCATGGGCAGGAACGTAGGACCACTTCTGTCGCCGGTCAAGCAAAAGTCGCAACATGTGTGGCACAGTTACACGAACGTGACCTACAGAAGGCGGAATGGTTCACTGTGCGCATGGACGAGCTACTGAAGTTCGCTCCTCGGCCGACGGGCGCCGGGGACATGTTCCAGCTCCTCCGTGACCGCCAGCCGAGGACCCGGTCCGACCTGGCCACCCTCACCGGGCAAGCGCGTTCCACCATCGCCGCCCGGGTGGACCTCCTGCTGTCCTCCGGGTTCGTCTCACCGGCCGGGGAAGCCAGCTCGACCGGCGGCCGACCGCCCGCCACCTTCGCGTTCAACCCCGCCGCACGCGTCGTGCTGGCCGTGGACCTCGGCGCCACCCACTCGCGCCTCGCGCTGACGGACCTGGTGGGCACGGTGCTGGCCGAGCACCACGAGCCCATCGCGATCGCGGAGGGCCCCGGCCCCGTGCTGGACCGCGTCGTGGAGCTGGGCCTCGAGCTGCTCAGCACCGCCGGACGCCCGCTCAGCGACCTGGTCAGCGTCGGGGTGGGCCTGCCCGGCCCCGTCGAGCACTCGACGGGACGGCCGATCAACCCGCCGATCATGCCGGGCTGGGACGACGCCGACGTGCCCGGGCTCCTGTCCCGCAAGCTGCGCGTCCCCGTGCTCGTGGACAACGACGTCAACGTCATGGCCCTCGGCGAGCACACGTCGCAGTGGCCCGAGGTCGACCACCTGCTGTTCGTCAAGGTGGCGACGGGCATCGGCGCCGGGATCATCTCCGACGGCCGGATCCGCCGCGGCGCCCAGGGGGCGGCGGGCGACCTCGGGCACATCGCCGTCCCGGGCGGGCTCGACCTGCCCTGCCGGTGCGGCAACACCGGCTGCCTCGAGGCGGTCGCCAGCGGACCCGCCATCGCCAACGCGCTGGCGAACGCGGCGACCAGCGCCGACGTCGTCGCGCTCGTACGGTCCGGGGACCTCGACGCCAGCCGCGAGGTGCGCGCCGCGGGGCGGCACATCGGCGAGGTCCTCGCCGCGTGCGTGAGCATGCTGAACCCGTCCGTCATCGTGATCGGCGGCGTCGTGGCCGAGGCCGGGGAGCACCTGCTCGCCGGCATCCGCGAGGTCGTGTACCGCCGGTCCCTGCCCCTGGCCACGCAGCACCTGCGCATCGTCGCGTCGCGCACCAAGGGACGCGCCGGGGTGCTCGGGGCGAGCGCGATGGCCTCCGACCATGTGCTGTCCGCCGCCGCCATCGACGCCCTGATCAGCTAGGAGACCCCGTCGTGACCGAGCAACGTCGAGCCCTCGTCGTCCGCGGCGGGTGGGACGGGCACGCGCCCGAGGAAGCCGTCGACCTGTTCGTGCCGTTCCTGCGCGAGCACGACTTCGACGTCGTCGTCGAGGGCTCGCTCGAGGCCTACGCGGACCCGGACCTCATGGCCGCGACCGACCTCGTGGTCCAGTGCTGGACCATGGGCGACATCCTGGCCGACGAGCTGCGCGGCCTGCGCACCGCCGTCGCCGCCGGCACCGGGTTCGCCGGCTGGCACGGCGGGATCGTCGACTCGTTCCGGGTCGCCACGGACTACCTCCAGCTCGTCGGCGCGCAGTTCGCCGCCCACCCCGGCGGCGCCCTGGTCGAGCACACGATCGCCATCACGGGCGACCACCCGATCGTCGAGGGCGTGCACGACTTCACGCTGCGCTCCGAGCAGTACTGGCTGCTCACCGACCCGCTCAACGACGTGCTGGCGACGACCACGATCACGCCCGGCCCGGACGACCCGTGGCACAGGCCCGTCACGTCCCCCGCCGTCTGGACCCGTCGCTGGGGCGCCGGACGCGTGTTCGTCTGCGCCCCCGGCCACCTCCTGGCCGACCTCGAGGTGCCCGCCGTGCGGACGATCATCGAGCGCGGCCTGCTCTGGGCCGCCCGCTGACCGACCGCAGGGTGAGAAGCGGTCCGCCGCACCCGTCCGGTCCGGGTAGGTTCGTCCTGCCAACGCAGGGGAGCTCGGGACAGCCGGGCTGAGAGGACGAGCCGCGACACCACGGTGTCAGCGCACGTCGACCCGAGAACCTGAACTGGGTAATGCCAGCGGAGGGATGCGCCACCGAGCGCGGCGTGGGCGGTCACCCGGCCGTCGCCGGGCCTCCGTCGTCGTCGTCCCCGGACGGGTGGACCTGTGCTGCGTGCCCGGTCCGACCATCCCGGAGGAACACCGTGCTTGCACAGATCCAGGTCTCTCCCCGCCCGAGCGGGACCGACGACGACCGGTACGCCTACGTCGACGCCGCCATCGCCGTCATCCAGCAGTCCGGCCTCGTGTACGAGGTCGGCGCCATGGGCACCACCCTCCAGGGCACGCCCGACCAGATCTGGCCGCTGCTGCGCGCCGTGCACGAGGCCACCGTGCAGGCGGGCGCGTCGGCCGTCTCCAGCGTGATCAAGGTCGGGCAGGGCAAGGACGACGCCGGTCCGACGATCCAGGACCTCGTGGGCAAGTTCCGGGCCTGACGCCGTGCGCCGCTGGCGTCGCGTCGTCGCACCGACCGTGGCCGGGCTCGTGCTGCTCGTCTGCTGGGAGGTCGGGGTGCGCGTGTCCGACCTCCCGGCGTTCGTCCTGCCTCCGCCGTCGCAGGTCGCCCGCACGGCCGTCGAGGTCGCGCCCCTGCTCGGCACCGACGTCGCCACGACCCTGACGGAGGCCGGTCTCGGGCTGCTCGTCGGGGCCGTCGTCGGGCTGCTGCTCGCCGTGCTCATCGCGGCGTTCCCGGTGGTGTCGGACACGGTCTACCCGCTGGTCACGCTCACCCAGACCGTGCCGACGGTGGTGCTCGCGCCCCTGCTCATCCTGTGGGCCGGGTTCGGGCTGCTGCCCAAGGTCGTGCTCGTCGCACTCACCGCGTTCTTCCCGGTGCTCGTCGCCACCGTGACCGCGATGGCCGCGGTCGACGCGGAGCACGCCGAGATGGTCGCCGGGCTGGGCGGCACGCGCCGGCACCAGTTCTGGCTCGTCCAGCTCCCCGCGTCGGTGCCCGGTGCGCTCGGCGGCCTGCGCGTCGCCGCGACGTACGCGATCGGCGCTGCCGTCGTCGCCGAGTACCTCGCCGGCCAGAGCGGCCTGGGCGTCTTCGTCCAGCGCTCGCGCAAGGGCTACGAGGTCGACCAGATCCTCGTCGCCGTCGCCCTCGTGGCCGTCCTCACCGGCCTGCTGTTCCTGCTCGTCGACGGCCTCGCGCGGCTCGCCACGCCGTGGCAGCGGCCGTCGCTCCCCTCTCGTCCTGGAAGGACCTCCTCGTGAGAACACGTCTCCTCGCCGCTGTCGCGAGCCTCTCGCTGCTCACCGCCTGCACCGCGGTCGCCGCCGACGACCCCGCGCTGCGACCCGTGTCCGTCATCCTCGACTGGACGCCGAACACCAACCACTCCGGCCTCTACCTCGCGCAGTCGCGCGGCTACTTCGCCGACGCGGGGATCGACCTGACGATCGTCGAGCCCGGGGACACGTCCGGCCTGCAGCTGCTCGCGGCCGGGAAGGCCGACTTCGCGTTCTCCGTGGCCGAGGGTCTGGTCCCCGCCCGGGAGCAGGGCGCCGAGGTCGTCTCGGTGGCGACCGTCATCCAGCACAACACGTCGAGCCTGATCTCCCTGACCGAGACCGGTCTGGAACGGCCCCGCGACCTGGCCGGGCACTCCTACGGGTCGTACGGCTCGGAGCTCGAGGAGGCGCTCATCCGCACGCTCGTGGAGTGCGACGGTGGCGACCCGGACGCCGTCGAGCTGACGCCGCTGTCCAGCGACGACTTCCGGATCGGCCTGACGGAGCACCAGTTCGACACCGCCTGGGTGTTCGACGCCTGGGACACCATCCGGCTCGGCGAGATCGACGGCCTGGACTTCTCCACGATCCCGTTCATCGACCACACCGACTGCATCCCCGACTGGTACACGCCCCTGGTCGCGACCTCGCAGCAGCACCTCGACGAGGACCCCGAGCTGGTCCGCGACTTCCTCGCCGCCCTCACGCACGGGTACGAGGACGCCATCGCCGAGCCGCAGGCCGCCGCCGATGCGATCCACTTGGCAGCCCCCGAGATCGACGAGGAGCTGCTCGCACTCAGCGCGCAGTGGCTCGGCCCCCGCTACACCGACGACCCGGAGCACTGGGGCGTCCAGGAGGCGGCGGTGTGGGACGACTTCGTCGGGTTTCTGCAGGACCACGACCTCGCCGACGCGGGGTTCGACACCGACGCGGCGTGGACAGATGACTACCTCCCTGTCGACTGAGGCGCCGACCACGGCAGCCCCGGCGCTCGAGGTCACCGCGCTGACCGTGACGTTCCCCGGCGACGTCGTCGCGCTGCAGGACGTCGACCTGCGGGTGGACGTCGGGGAGTTCGTCGCGGTCGTCGGACCCTCCGGCTGCGGCAAGTCGACGCTGCTGCGCGTCCTGGCGGGACTGACGCCGACCGGGGCGGCGGTGACCGGCGCGACGGCCAGCACCATGTCCGCGGCGTGGATGCCGCAGCGGGACGGGCTCCTGCCGTGGCGGCGAGCACTGCCGAACGCCCTGGTCGGCGCACGGATCGCCGGCCAGGACCGCGCCGTCGCCGAGGCCCGCGCGCGGGAGCTGTTCGACGAGTTCGGTCTGGCAGGGTTCGAGCGTGCCTGGCCGCACGAGCTGTCGGGCGGGATGCGCCAGCGCCTCGCGCTGCTGCGCACCTGCCTGCCCGGACGCCCGGTCCTGCTCCTGGACGAGCCGTTCGGCGCGCTCGACGCGATCACCCGGCGCCGCATGAACGCCTGGCTCGCGAGCCTCGACCTCGCGGGCCACGGGCGCGCGGTCGTGCTGGTGACGCACGACGTCGACGAGGCGCTGCTGCTCGCGGACCGGGTCGTCGTGCTCTCCGACCGCCCGGGTCGCGTGATCCTCGACCTGCCTGTGGCGCAGGGTGGGACGGACGAGGCGAGGCGAGCGCTCCTCAGCGCGCTGGACCCGCCGGCGAGCGCCGACGGGACGGGCTGACGTCCCGTCGGACGGGTCGAGGTCCGACGGGACGGGGGCGTCCGACAGCGACGTCCCGCGGGAGCGTGCGCCCGGTCGCGCCGGCGCTAGCGGCGTTCGCGGTAGACGTACCGCTCGGCGGGCCGGAAACCGAGAGCCGTGTAGAGGGCTCCCGCGGCGGTGTTCTCGGCCTCGACCTGCAGGAACGCCCGCCGAGCACCGCGCTGCGCTCCCGCGTCGAGCGCGCGCTCGGTCAGGTACCGCCCGAGCCCGCGGCGGCGGGCGGCCGGTGCGACGACGAGGCACGACAGCGCGACCCAGTCCTCGGCGAACGCCGCCCGGATGACGCCGACCAGTCCCGTGGCGTCCGTCGCCGTKAGGTAGACGGCGGGCGCACCGCCGAGCACGCTGCGGGCCAGCCGCAGGCTCGCGTCGTCGGCCTCGGCCGCGGCGCCGGTGGCGTGCAGGCGGGCCTTCGATCCGGACCACGCCTCGAGCCACTCGTCATCCGGTCGGTCCGCGACGGCGACCCGCACCGGTCCCGCGGCCGTGCGGACGGCGCCGTGGCGAGGCTCGAGCCCGTCGAGCTCGCGCACCAGCACGTCGGTCCGGGACATGACCTCGTAGTCGCGCAGCGCGAGCAGGTCGTCCAGGCCCCGCGGCGACGCGCGGCACACGCGCACGATCGACGGCTGCCCCTGCTCGGCGTAGAGCTCCTCGACGCGGTCGAGGGTCGCCGTGACGTCGGGCGGGGTGCCCAGCGGCAGGACGCTGTTGGCCCGTCGCGTCAGCCCGCCCGACAGCCCCACGCGCCAGCCGTCCACGTCGACCACCCGTGCCGGCGGCCACGTCGCGGACTCGACCAGCGCACCGGGCGCGTCCGGCGCCGTCCACGCGTGGACGCGCAGGTGCACCTCGACGTGCCCCCAGTCGCGCTCCGGGACGGCCACGAACCCGAGCCGCCGGTACAGGCGCTGCGCGGCCTCCATCGAGTCGAGCGTCGACAGCACCACCCGCGTCGCACCGCCGGCGACCGCCTCGCGCAGCGCGGCGGACACCAGGAGCTCGGCGATGCCACGACGCCGGGCCTCGGGCGCGACCGCGAGCATCCGGATCTCGAGCTCCCCCGGCTCCGCGACCTCCGCGTAGGACGTGCCGTAGGGCGCGAGGGTCACCGTGCCGACCACCACCAGGTCGTCGTCCCGGTCGTTCGCCCCGTCGCCCTCCCCCGGCGGGACCAGCGCGACGAGCAGCGTCGCCTCCCGCGCCCGCCGCTCGGCGTCCCGCAGCTCGTCGGCGTAGGCGTCGCCCGCGTCGAGCAGGCGGTCCGCCAGGTACGCCTCGGCGGTGAGCGCCCCGGCATCGGCCACCTGCGCTCCGACCGCCACCCGGACCACGGCACCGGTCACAGCGAAACCTCCGGCCGACGACCGCTCGTCACGTCAGGCCTCGCCGTCGTCGGCAGCGTCGACCCCGGCGTCMGCCGGGCCGTCCTCGCCGACCTCCGGGCTGTCTCCGACGCCCGCCGGCCCCTCCGCCAGCAGCCGCTCGAAGCCCGCCTCGTCCAGGATCCGCAGCCCGAGCTCGCGCGCCTTGGTCTCCTTCGACCCGGCGTTCTCCCCGACCACCACGTAGTCCGTCTTCTTGGAGACGCTGCCCGCCGACTTGCCGCCGCGCGCGAGGATCGCCTCCTTCGCACCGTCCCGGCTGAACCGCTCCAGCCCGCCGGTGACCACGACCGTCAGCCCTTCGAGCGTGCGCGGCGCGGACTCGTCCCGCTCCTCCTGCATCCGGACCCCGGCCGCGGCCCACTTCTCGACGATCGCCGCGTGCCACTTGTCGTCCTCACCCGGCTGCTCGAACCAGGCCACCACCGCCGCCGCGATCGTCGGGCCGACGCCCTCGGCAGCGCCGATCTCCTCCTCGGTCGCGGTGGCGATCGCCGGGACCGACGCGAAGTGCTGTGCGAGGGCCCGCGCGGCGGTCGGACCGACGTGCCGGATGGACAGGGCCACGATCACACGCCAGAGCGCCGCCTCCTTGGCCTTCTCCAGGTTGCCCAGCAGAGCCGCACCCGTCGCGTTGAGGTCCCCGGCCTCGCGCACCGCGCCGGCCACCTTGGAGCGGGCCGAGAGCGTGAACAGCGGCACCCTGCGCAGCGCGTCCGCGTCGAGCGCGAACAGGTCGCCCTCGTCGGCGACCACGCCGGCGGTCAGCAGCGCGCTGGCCGCCTCCCAGCCGAGCGCCTCGATGTCGAACGCCCCGCGCGACGCGACGTGGAACAGCCGCTCGCGCAGCTGTGACGGGCAGGACCGCTGGTTGGGGCAGCGGATGTCGACGTCCCCCTCCTTGGCAGGCGCCAGCGGCGTGCCGCACGAGGGGCACTCGGTCGGCATCACGAACGCGCGCTCGGTGCCGTCGCGCAGGTCCACGACGGGCCCGACGATCTCCGGGATCACGTCGCCGGCCTTGCGCAGCACCACCGTGTCGCCGATGAGCACACCCTTGCGCGCCACCTCGCTCGCGTTGTGCAGCGTCGCCATCTCGACCGTCGAACCCGACACGAACACCGGCTCCATCACGCCGAACGGGGTCACGCGGCCGGTGCGCCCCACGTTCACGCGGATGTCGAGGAGCTTGGTGTTCACCTCCTCGGGCGGGTACTTGTACGCGATCGCCCACCGGGGCGCGCGGCTGGTGGACCCGAGCCGGCGCTGCAGCGCGATCTCGTCGACCTTCATCACGATGCCGTCGATCTCGTGCTCGACGTCGTGCCGGTGCTCGCCGTAGTACGCGATCATCTCGCGCACCCCGTCGAGACCCTCGACGATGCGCGTGTGCCCCGAGACCGGGACGCCCCAGCCCGCGAGCAGGTCGTAGACCTGCGACTGCCGCTCGATCCCGGTCCCCTGCCCCGCACCCCAGACCAGCGCGCCGATGCCGTGCGCGTACATCCGCAGGTCCCGCGAGGCGGTGACCCGGGGGTCCTTCTGCCGCAGCGAGCCCGCGGCCGCGTTGCGCGGGTTGGCGAACGGGCTCTTGCCCGCCTCGACCTGCGTCGCGTTGAGCTCGGCGAACGCGGCGACCGGCAGGAACACCTCACCGCGGATCTCGATGCGCTCCGGGTGGGTCGCCGGGTCCCCCGCGAGCACGTCGGGGATCGTCGCGATGGTCCGGACGTTCAGCGTGACGTCCTCACCGGTGCGCCCGTCCCCGCGGGTCGCGGCCCGGACCAGCCGCCCCTTCTCGTACAGCAGGGCGATGGCCAGCCCGTCGATCTTCAGCTCGCACAGGTAGTGGATGCTCGCGTCCGACTCGAGGTCCCGGTGCAGCCGGCCCGCCCACGTCGTGATGTCCTCGTCGGAGAACGCGTTGTCCAGGGAGAGCATCCGCTCGACGTGCGCGACCGACGCGAACTCCGTCGAGAACGTGCCACCCACCCGCTGCGTCGGCGAGTCCGGCGTCCGCAGCCCCGGGTGCTCGTCCTCCAGCGCCTGCAGCTCCCGGAGCCGCTCGTCGTACTGCTTGTCCGAGGACACCGGCGCGTCACGGATGTAGTAGGCGAACTGGTCCGCCTCGATCAGGGCGGCCAGCTCGGTCCACCGGTGTCGGGCCTGCGCGGGGATCTCGGTCTCGGCGGACGCGCTCACGGGCGCGGGTGCTTCGTCGCTCACCCGCACATCCTCTCGCGCGCCGCCCACACCGGCGCCGTCCACGCCGTCAGGTCGTCGACGACCGCCGTCGGCTCAGCCACGGCCCGACCACCAGCACCCCGCACACCAGCACGCCCCCGACCGCGAGCACCGCACCGGTCACGAAGAGCGGGACCGACGCCTCGGCCACGACGACGTCCGTCGGTGAACCGTCCACGTCCCACGTGCAGATGGCCTTCGGCGGGACGACGGTGTAGCGCACCGACGCGGAGTCGGTGCCGGCAGCGTAGGCCTCGACGCAGGGGTCGGGGTCGGCCTTCGTGGCAGTCAGGCTGGTCACGCCGATGCCGGTGTAGCAGATGACGAGCAGCACCATCCCGACGATCGCCGCCCCGGACCCGACGAGCAGCGCCAGGGCGCGCTTCACGCTCGGCTGTGCAGCCACGTCATGCCTCCGCTCGTTCGGCCACGATCCGCGCGGCCCGGACCAGTCCGGCCAGCACGGCGCGGGCGTCGTCCGGGCTGCCCTTCCCGGTGATGTCACCGGCGAGGAGCACGACGTCGCGCAGCCCCGCCATCGGCAGCCCCACGGACCGCCACGGCCGGGTGAGCGTATCGGCCTGGCCGGCCACGTCCGGACCGGCGCACTGCGACGACGCCTGCGGTGCGAGCTCGGGCCAGAACGCGAGCCCGCCCTCGACCACCTCGGCGACCTTCTCCCAGCTGCGCTCGTCGAGCGCGGGCACGGCGAGCGCGAACCCGTCGACCTCGGCGGCACGGATCGCGCCGAGCGACGTCCAGGCGGTGCCGCCGTGCACGACCACGCGCGCCCCGGCCTGGGCGCGAGCCACCTCGGCGATCCGCTCGGCGGCCACGGGACCGGGGACGGAGCGCAGCGCGGAGTAGCCCGAGAACGACGGCAGCACGCCCGCCATGACCTGGGCGAGCAGGGGCTMGTGCAGCAGCACGGTGGGCTCCGCGCCGGGCACCGAGCGACGGATCGCGGCGAGGTGCTCGGCCAGGCCGGCGGCGAGCGACGCGGCGAGCTCGCGGACGGCGCCCGCGTCGGAGACCACGCGGTCGCCGCGGGAGAGGTACAGGGAGGCGGCGAGCGTCATCGGCCCCAGCACGGGCACGACGAGCGGTCCCGCCCAGCCGTGCCCGGCGACCGCGAGCGCGTCCACGTCCTCGCGCAGGTAGGCCTCGGCGCGGGCGAGGTCACGGCTGGGCCGGTCGGCGAGCTTCCAGCCGTGCGGCCCGAGCTCGGTCGGCAGCTCCGCGAGCAGCGCGGCGGCTCGGCCGACCCGGTCGGCCCAGGGCCCGCGCTCGGCGAGCGTCACGGTGAACGGGAGACCCGCCACCTCGGACGGGGTGTCGACGAGGTCACCGACGACGACGGTCTGCGCCTCCAGCACGTCGAGACCCGGCCACGGCCCGGTGCCCGTGACGCCCGGTCGTGCGGCGCTCACCGGGCGACGCCGGCCGTGGCGCGGCGTGCGGCGGTCACGGTGGCCTGGCCGAGCACGCGCGTGCCGTCGTAGAGCACGGCCGACTGCCCCGGGGCGACGCCTCGCAGAGCGCCGACCTCGGAGAGCGCGATCTCGACGACGCCGTCCCGCACGGTCGCCAGGGCCGGGACCGCGTCGCCGTGCGCGCGGACCTGCAGGGAGCACGCGAACGTGCCGTCCGCACCGGCGAACCAGACCGCGCGGTCGGCCTCGACGGACAGCACGGCCAGCTCGTCGGCGGACCCGACGACGACCCGGTTGTTGACCGGCTCGACCGACAGCACGTACCGGGGCTTGCCGTCGGGAGCAGGCCGACCGATCGACAGACCCTTGCGCTGCCCGACGGTGAACGCGTACGCCCCGTCGTGCTGCCCGAGCACGGCGCCGGAGCCGTCGACGATCTCCCCGGGCTGCGAGCCGAGCCGCGAGCGCAGGAACCCCTGGGTGTCCCCGTCGGCGACGAAGCAGATGTCGTAGGAGTCCGGCTTGGCGGACACGGACAGCCCCCGCGCGGCGGCCTCGGCCCGGGTCTCCTCCTTGGAGGCCACGTCGCCGAGCGGGAACATCGACCGCGCCAGGCGCTCGGGGCCCATCACGGCGAGCACGTAGGACTGGTCCTTGGCCAGGTCCCGCGCGCGGTGCAGCTCCCGGGTGCCGTCGGCGCGCGTCTCGATGCGGGCGTAGTGGCCGGTGCAGACGGCGTCGAACCCGAGGGCGACGGCCTTGTCCAGCAGCGTCGCGAACTTGATGTGCTCGTTGCAGCGCACGCACGGGTTCGGGGTGCGGCCGGCCTCGTACTCGGCGACGAAGTCCGCGACCACGGTCTCCTCGAACCGCTCGGACAGGTCCCACACGTAGTACGGGATGCCCAGCACGTCAGCGGCGCGACGGGCGTCCCCGGCGTCCTCGATCGAGCAGCACCCGCGCGAGCCGGTGCGGAACTGGTCGCGCGTGCGGGACAGGGCCATGTGCACGCCGACGACGTCGTGCCCGGCGTCGACCGCGCGTGCCGCGGCGACCGCGGAGTCGACGCCACCCGAGAGGGCGGCAAGCACGCGCATCAGGTCACCGCCCCGACGGTGGCGAGCCCGGCGGCGCGCGCGCGGTCGACGACGCCCGGCAGGGCCGCGAGCAGCGCGTCGACGTCGGCGGCGGTCGACGGGTGCCCGAGGCTGAACCGCAGCGCACCGCGCGCGGCGACCTCGTCGACCCCCATCGCCAGCAGGACGTGGCTGGGGCGTGGCACGCCCGCCTGGCAGGCCGACCCGGTCGACGCCTCGATCCCGGCCGAGTCGAGCAGGTACAGCAGCGAGTCCCCCTCGCAGCCCGGGAACGTGAAGTGGGCGTTGGCGGGCAGCCGCCGCGAGGTGTCCCGCGGCCCGCGCAGCACGGCGTCGGGGACGACGTCCTGCACCCCGGCGACGAGGGTGTCCCGGAGCGCTCCCACGCGGGCGGCGAACTGGTCTCGACCGGCGACCGACTGCTCGACCGCCCACCCGAACGACGCGAGCAGCGCCGCGTCGAGCGTGCCCGACCGCACGCCGCGCTCCTGCCCTCCGCCGTGCAGGACCGGCGTCAGGTCGAGCCCGCGACGAGCCAGGAGAGCACCGGCACCGCCCGGGCCACCCACCTTGTGCCCGCTGACGGTCATCGCGTCGAGCCCCGACGCGCCGAAGTCGACGGGCACCTGACCGACCGCCTGCACCGCGTCGGCGTGCACGGGCACCCCGTACCGGCGCGCGAGCGACACCACGTCGTCGAGCGGCTGCACGGTGCCGACCTCGTTGTTCGCCCACATCACCGAGATCAGCGCGACCTGGTCGCCGCTGCGCTCCAGCTCCTCGCGCAGCGCGTCGACCTCGACCGCCCCGTCGCCGTCGACCGGCAGGAGCACCAGCTCCGCACCGGCGTGCTCGGCCATCCAGAACGCGGGGTCCAGCACGGCGTGGTGCTCGACGGCGGACACCAGCAGCCGTCGGCGCTGCTTGTCCTGGTTCCGTCGGGACCAGAACATCCCCTTGATCGCGAGGTTGTCCGCCTCGGTTCCTCCGGAGGTCCACACGACCTCGCTGGGCCGTGCGCCGAGGGCTGCGGCGAGCCGCTCGCGGGCCTCCTCGACCACGCGGCGGGCCGCACGTCCGGACGCGTGCAGGGACGAGGGGTTGCCGGTGCGCACGAGCTGCTCGGCGAGCACCCGCGCGGCCTCCGGGAGCATGGGCGTGGTCGCCGCATGGTCGAGATACACGCTCATCGGCTCCAGTCTACGAACGACCTCCACAACTCCCGACCGCACGGCGTATGGGATCACCCTCCGGGGGCCGCTCGCGAACTGGCAGGATGTGCCGCGTGAGTGCCGATGACGTCATTGCCCTCCCGCTCGCCTTCAGCGGCCAGCGGCTGGACTGGCGCGACCTCCCCCGGCACGTCCGAGCCCGGATCGCGGAGCTGGCGGGCGCTCAGGTCACCGCGGAGATCAGCGCGACCAGCGGTTTCAGCCCCGGGTTCGCCGCCGTGCTCGAGCTCGCCGACGGGCGCGGCGTCTTCGTCAAGGCCGTCTCCGGTGAGCAGAACCCCATCTCCCCCGACCTGGCACGCGCCGAGATGCGGGTGGCCCACGCCCTGCCCCCGCAGGTCCCGGCGCCGCGGCTCCTGTGGTCGTCCGACGACGGCGACTGGGTGATCCTCGGGTTCGAGGTGGTGCACGGACGCTCTCCCGAGCTGCCGTGGCGGCCCGAGGACCTGCGCGCCGTAGCCGACGCCGTGGGAGCGCTCGCAGATGCCGAGCCCCTGCCCGGCCACGCCCTCCCGCGCACGGACGACCTCCTGGCGGAGGACTTCACCGGCTGGCGCAAGCTGCACACGCTCGACGCCGACGCCAAGCGCGAGTACGCGGACCTCGCCGGTGACGTCGGCCGCTGGGCGCTGGACAACGAGGAGCGGCTGGTCCGCTGGGAGCAGGAGTCGCTGCGGGTGTGCGCCGGGGACTCCCTCGTGCACGGGGACCTGCGCGCCGACAACGTCATGATCGACCCGGACCACCAGCACCGGGTGTGGCTCATCGACTGGCCGCACGCGAGCGTCGGTGCCCCGTGGCTCGACCTGGCGTTCATGCTGCCGAGCGTCGCGCTGCAGGGCGGCGGCGACCCGGCGACCAACTTCCGGACGCACGCCGTGTCCGACGGGGTGCACGACGACGACCTGCGGGCGGGCCTCGCCGGGCTGTCCGGCTACTTCGCGTGGAGCTCGCGGCAGCCCGCGCCCCTTGGGATCCCGAACCTGCGCCGGTTCCAGGCCGCGCAGGGCGTCGCAACGGTGCGCTGGCTGCGCGAGCTGTCCTGAAGCCTCAGCCCAGGACCGCCACGCCGCTCCCCCAGCCGACGAGGGTGTGCCCCACGGACTCCACGCCGAGCAGCGTCCCGGGCAGGTCGACGCGCCAGTCCTCGCCGCCGTCGTCGAACCGGTAGGCGACGAGCTCACCGACGCCCGGCCAGTCGTTGAGCGCCGTCACCGTGCCCGGCTCGTCAGGGCGCTGCTGCGCGCTCAGCACGTGCTGCCCGTCGGTCACCAGGTTGCCCATCGACCGTCCGGGCAGGACCGGAGCCCGCCAGAGCTCCTCGCCGGTGCTGCCGTCGACCGCCACGACCCCGTCCGGCGTGCTCAGGTACACCCGCCCGCGCACCACGAGCGCCGCACCCGACAGCCCGTGCCCGACGTCCCACCGCTCGCGGCCCGTGGACCGGTCGTACGCGTGGATCCTCGAGCCGACCGTGAGGACCAGGCCGGGGACGCTGCCGTCGTCGGCGGACACCCGCGCGAGCCGTCCGGGCAGGACGAGCTCCGGACCGCCACCTCCGAGGAGGGTGGTCGAGTCGCGGCCCACGTCGTCCACCGCGAAGGCGGCCACGGTGCCCTGCTCCGGGTCCGCCGCGAACCCGTCGCTCGCGTCGACGCGGCTGAGCACCGACCCACCGGCACCGTCGAGCAGCGTGATCCGGCGCTCGGCCGTCACGACCGCGATCCCGTCCCCCGCACGCACCAGCGCCGTGGACCGGTCGACGTAGCCATTGGCGTCGGGCTCGTCACCGGCGGACGGCACGACGGACTGCCACCGCTCCCGTCCCGTCAGCACGTCGGCCGCCGTGACGACGAGCGTGCCGTCGGGCCGGGAGACCGCGACAGCGACGGCACCCGGGAGCACCGCGAAGGCCACCGCGCCCGGCGCCTCCCGATCGGCCACGACCGAGCCGTCCGCGAGGTCCGCGACGACGACCCGGCTCGTCTCCGACGGGACGAGCACGTTCTCGTTCTCCCGGAAGGACAGGTACGCGTCCGTCACCAGGCACACGACCCGACCGGTGCCGCCCGGCTCGGGAAGGCAGCCGCCGACCGGGCTGAACCCCTCGTCGGCATGGTCGACGTGCGCATCCGCCAGCGGCGTGGTCCAGCGGGGCTCGCCGGTCAGCTCGTCGACCGCGACGAGCTCCTGCGAGCCGTCGCTCGTCCTCTGGAGGCCGACGAGGACCCCGTCACCGGGCAGCCCCGGCCAGAGCTCCGACCCGCCGGCGTCCTGCGTCCACACGATCCGGACGTCCTCGTCGACGGGCCGGACGACGCCGGGCACCTGCGCGAGCGCCGCGACGGCGGCACGTTCGCGCGCCTCCACGACGAGCTGCGTGCCGAGGAGCGCGACGACGACCGCGGCAGGGACGAGCAGCCACCGGCGTGATCGGTGCCGTCGCTCGGGCTCCTCGGGGCGCGTCTCGCCGCCGTCGAGCTCCTCGAGCTCGACCGCCGCCATGTCGACGCGCTGCCTCATGGCCGGATTATCCGCCCGGTCGAGGGGTCAGGCCGGGTCCCGCTTCTCGTCCGACTCGAGCCTGCTCTCCCGGTCGCGCAGCTGCGCCTCCCAGTCCTTGAGCATCTGCTCGTGCTTGTCGTCCGACGAGCGCATGCCGGCCAGGAACTCCGGGTCGTCGTCCGGGGAGCTGCGACGCGGCCGCTCGTACTCGGGGAACCCGGCGGTCTGGGTCGTCGGCCAGGGCACGTTCCGCCGCGGCCGGTGCTCGGGACGTCCCGCGACGAGCCACGCGATCCCGCCGACGACGGGCAGCAGGATGATGACGAACACCCAGGTGGTCTTCGACAGGTTCCGCGGCACGTCGGTCTGGATGCAGTCGATGAGGCAGTAGACCAGCAGGGCGATCTCGATCAGGAACGGCAGGTAGCGGATCACGGCACTCCTCGGGCACCCCTGCCCGGCGTGCTGTCAGCCGGGACCGACGAGCACGCTAGTGGAGCCGGACAGGGTCTGTCCGGCGATCGGTTGCTCCGTCGACCCGACCACCCSGACGGACGAGTCAGCCCTTGAGGCGGCGGATCTCCGCGGCAGCCTGCGGCACGACCGTGAACAGGTCGCCGACGACGCCGAAGTCCGCGATCTCGAAGATCGGGGCGTCGGGGTCGGAGTTGATCGCGACGATCGTGCCGGACGCCTGCATGCCGCCGCGGTGGTGCACGGCACCGGACACGCCGAGCCCGACGTAGAGGCGCGGCGCGATGGTGACGCCCGTCTGGCCGATCTGCGCGTCGTGCCCGATCCAGCCCTCGTCGGTGGCCACGCGCGTGGCGCCGACCGCGCCGCCGACCACGTCCGCCAGCTCCTCGACGACCGAGAAGTCGCCCTCGGTGCCGCGTCCGCCGACCACGACGATGCTCGCGCTGCCGAGGTCCGGCCGACCGCTCGCGGGCCGCTCGACGCGCTCGACCAGGGTGACCCGCCGGGCCTTCTCGCTGACCGCGACGGTGTGCTCGCCGATCTGCGGGGCGGGTGCGCCCTCGACCGTCGACGGCACGACCGAGTTCGACTTGAGCGCGACGACCGCCAGCGGCGCCGTGACCGCGCACGAGGTGGTCCAGGTGCCGGCGAACACGGTCTTCGAGGCGACGTACCGGCCGTCGACCAGCGCGAGACCGTCCGCATCGGTGACGACCCCGGCTCCGGTGCTGACCGCGAGGCGCGCGGCGGCCTCCTTGTTCTCGAACGAGGAGACCAGCAGCAGGAGCCCGGCACCGGTGGCGTCGAGCAGCGACGCGAGCGCCTCGGCGAGCACGGCCGACAGGTGCGGGTCCGCGTCGGCGACGACCCGGTGGACGTGCGTGGCGCCCAGCGCGGCGAGCTCGGCGACGACCTCGGGCGACGGCTCGACGCCGTCGACGGTCCACGCGGCGTGCACCCCGGCGCCACCCGACAGCTCGCGGGCGAGCGTGAGGAGCTCCCGGACGGGGGCGCGGACGGCTCCGTCCACGGTGTGGTCGACGAGCACGAGCACGGGTGCGGTCACAGCGGCGATCCTTCGGTTCGGGACGTCAGACGAGCTGGTTGTCGACGAGGTACGCGGCGAGGCGGACCCCGGCGTCACCCGTGTCCTGCACGAGCACGCGGTTGTCGCGGGGCGGTCGTGCGGCGGCCTCGAGCACCTCGGTGCGGGCGCCGAGCAGCCCGACGCGCGAGGCGTCGACGTCGAGGTCCGCGAGCGTCAGGGTGGTGACGGGCTTCTTGCGGGCGGCCATGATGCCCTTGAAGTTGGGGTAGCGCGGCTCGTTGGCCTGGTCGGTCACCGACACCAGGGCCGGCAGCGTGGCCTCGAGCACCTCGGACGCGTGGTCGAGGTTGCGCCGGACGCGCACGGTCGAGCCGTCGACGGTCAGCTCCGCGGCGAGCGGCAGCGCCGGCAGGTCCAGCAGCTCGGCGAGGGCGGTCGGCAGGAGCGACGTCAGGCCGTCCAGCCCGGCCATGCCCAGGACGACCAGGTCGACGTGCTCCTGGGCGTCCAGGTGGCGGATCGCGGCGGCGAGCACCCGCGCGGTGCCGATCGCGTCCGACCCGGCGACGGCGTCGTCGACCACGTGGACGGCGTCCTCGGCGCCCATCTGGAGGCCGCGGCGCACGGCGTCGACAGCGTCGTCGGGGCCCACGGTCAGGGCGGTCACGGTCCCGTCACCTGCGTCGACGAGGGCGAGCGCCGCCTCCAGGGCGTTCTCGTCCAGCTCGTTCAGGGTGCCGTCCCCGCCGTCGCGGACCACGCGACCGTCGGGGCCCAGGGCCCGCTCGGACTGGATGTCAGGGACATGCTTCACGCAGACGACGATCCTCACCCGCGGAACGTTACCGCCCACCCCGGACCAGACGAGCACACGGTCCAGGGGCGGAGACGCCCGACACGTGTGGGCTTCTTCCCCCCACAATGTCCGGGTGACCCCGCCCTCCCCCCACCGGCGAGCGCCACGCCTCGGTGTCCATGTCACCGACGCGGGCGTGGACGTCGCCGTCTACGCCGCGCACGCCACGGGCGTCGACCTGTGCCTGTTCGACGGCGACGACGAGACCCGGGTCCCGCTCACCGCGTCCGGGCTCGGCGTGTTCAGCGCCTCCGTCCCCGACGTCCGCGCCGGCCGGCGGTACGGCTTCCGCGCGCACGGGCCGTGGGAGCCCGCGGCCGGTCACCGGTACAACCCCGCCAAGCTGCTGGTCGACCCGTACGCGCGCGGGCTCGACGGCGACGTCGCGCACACGCCGGAGACCTACGGCCACCTCGTGGGCGCCGACCTGGCGGGCGACCCGTACGGCCCCGCGGACCCGCGCGACTCCGCCGGTCACGTCCCGTACTCGGTCGTGGTGGACACCCGCGACCTGCCGGGACCGGACCCGACCACCAACCGACCCTGGACGCCGTGGTCCCGCACGGTCGTCTACGAGGCCCACGTCCGCGGGCTGACCATGCTGCATGACCGGCTTCCCGAGGAGCTGCGCGGCACCTATGCCGGCCTCGCGCACCCCGCGGTCATCGACCACCTGCTCGGGCTGGGCGTCACCGCGGTCGAGCTGCTCCCCGTGCACGCGTTCTCCTCCGAGCCGCACCTCGTCGAGAAGGGCCTGACCAACTACTGGGGCTACAGCACGCTCGGCTTCTTCGCCCCGCACGCGGCCTTCGCGACGGCGGCCGCCCAGGCGGCCGGCCCCGCGGCCGTGCTCGCGGAGCTGCGCGGGGCGGTCCACGCGCTGCACGAGGCCGGCCTCGAGGTGCTGCTCGACGTCGTCTACAACCACACGTGCGAGGGCGGGCTGCCCGGCCAGCACCTGTCCTGGCGCGGCCTCGACAACGCCACCTACTACGCGCACGACGGCGGCGCACCGGCCGCGCTCGCGGACGTCACCGGCACCGGGAACTCGCTCGACTTCCGGCGTGCCGAGGTGGTCCGCATGACCCTCGACTCGCTGCGCTACTGGGCCGACGTCGTCGGGGTCGACGGGTTCCGCTTCGACCTCGCGGTCACGCTCGGCCGCGACCCGGGCGGCTTCTCTCCGGACCACCCGGCGCTCGTCGCGATGGCGGTCGAGCCGTCGCTGCACGGGCTCAAGCTCGTCGCGGAGCCGTGGGACGTCGGACCCGGCGGGTGGCGCACCGGGCAGTTCCCGGTGCCGTTCGCCGAGTGGAACGACCGCTTCCGCAACGCGGCCCGCTCGTTCTGGCTCGCCGACCCCGGCCGCGCCGCGCACGGCCTGCCCGGTCACCGGGTCCGTGACCTGGCCACCCGGCTCGCGGGGTCGGTGGACCTGTTCGGGCACAGCGACCCGCCGCTGGTCCGTGGGCCCAGCGCGTCGGTCAACTACGTCACCGCCCACGACGGCTTCACGCTCGCGGACCTGGTGGCGTACGACCACAAGCACAACGCGGCCAACGGCGAGCACAACCGCGACGGCAGCGACGACAACCGCTCGTGGAACCACGGGATCGAGGGCCACGTCGGACCCGACTCCCCCGCGGTCGACATCGTGCCCCTGCGGCGCCGCTCGATCCGCAACCTGTTCGCCACCCTCGTGCTGGCGGCGGGCACCCCGATGATCACGGCCGGCGACGAGGTGGGCCGTACCCAGCAGGGCAACAACAACGCGTACTGCCAGGACAACCCGATCTCCTGGGTGCGCTGGGACGTGACGCCGTGGCGCGAGGACCTGCTGGCGACCGCCCGCTGGCTCCTGCTGCTGCGCCGCGAGCACCCTGCGCTGCGCTCGGAGCGGTTCTACTCCGGTCGCCCGTACGTGCCGGGCCGTCGACCGGACCTCGCGTGGTTCGACGCGCTCGGTGTCGCGTTCGACCACGACCGGTGGCACGACCCGTCGATCCGCACCCTGCAGATGGTGCGGACCGCCCCGCCGCCCGAGCAGGACACGGTGCTGCTGGTCATCAACGGCTCGCTCGACGCGGTGCACCTGATCCTGGCCGACGACCACGGCGGCCGGTGGCGCCTCGCATGGGACTCGGTCTGGGAGAACCCGGCGGAGGAGCGTGCCGCGGCGATCGAGGGCAGCCTGCACGCCGAGCCCGGTGAGGCGACGGTCGTCGAGGCGCTGAGCATGCGGGTGTACGTCCTGGACTGAGGTCTCAGCCCTGACGGGCGGGGCGGACCATCGCGGTCGTGTCCGGCTCCGCGAACCCGAACTCCCGGTACAGCCCGTGGGCGTCGCCGGTGAACAGCATCCAGCGGAAGTCGGCGCCGGGACCGTCGTCGATCATCGTCGCGACGATCCGGCGCCCCAGACCGACGCCGCGGTGCTCCGGGACGACGAACACGTCGGCCAGGTAGGCGAAGCCGACGCCGTCCGACACCGCCCGGGCGAACCCGACCATGGCGCCATCGGAGTCGTAGGCACCGACCACCCGCCAGGCACCGTCGATCTGCTGCTCGATGTCCGCCCGGCTGCGCCACCGGCCCCAGTACGCCTCGGTCGAGAGGAACTGCCAGACGACGTCACGGTCCAGACGCTCGGTCGCGTCGCTCAGCACGTAGGTCACCCCACGGATCGTAGAGTCGCCCCATGACGCACTCCGATGTCGTGGTCGTCGGCGCGGGCCTCGCCGGTCTCGTCGCCACCGCCGAGCTGCTCGCCGCCGGTCGCCGGGTCACGCTGCTCGACGCGGAGCCCGCCGCGAGCCTGGGCGGTCAGGCGTTCTGGTCGTTCGGAGGGCTCTTCCTCGTCGACTCCCCCGAGCAGCGCCGCCTCGGGGTGAAGGACTCCGCGGAGCTCGCGCTCGCCGACTGGTTCGGGTCCGCGGACTTCGCCCACGACGGTTCCGACCGCTGGGGGCGCGCGTGGGCGGAGGGGTTCGTCGAGTTCGCCGCGGGCGACCTGCGCTCGTGGCTGTACTCCCAGGGCGTGCGCTGGTTCCCGCTCGTGCAGTGGGCCGAGCGCGGCGGCTACCTGGCCGACGGGCACGGCAACTCCGTGCCGCGGTTCCACGTCACGTGGGGCACCGGTCCGGGCATCCTCGAACCATTCGTCCGCGCCCTGCTCGACGGCCGCCGCGAGGGTCTGGTCGACGTGCGGTTCCGCCACCGCGTGACCGGCCTGGTGACCACCGACGGCCGCGTCACCGGCGTCCGGGGCGACGTGCTGGTCCCCGACGCCGTCGAGCGCGCGGTGCCCAGCTCGCGCGCAGTGCAGGAGCCGTTCGAGCTGTCCGCGAGCGCCGTCGTGATCGCCACGGGCGGGATCGGCGCGAACCACGACCTGGTCCGCTCGACGTGGCCCGCGTCCTCGGGACGGTTGCCCGCGCGGATGCTCTCGGGCGTCCCCGACCACGTGGACGGCTCCGGGATCGCCGCCGCGAAGGCGTCGGGTGCCGCCGTCGTGCACGAGGACCGCATGTGGCACTACCCGGAGGGCATCACCAACCACTCGCCGGTGTGGTCGCAGCACGGCATCCGCATCCTGGCCGGGCCGAGCAGCCTGTGGCTCGATGCCGACGGGCACCGGCTGCCCGCGCCGCTGTTCCCCGGCTTCGACTCCCTCGGCTCGCTGACGCACATCACCGAGCGCGGCGACGACCACTCGTGGTTCGTGCTCGACAAGACGATCCTCGGGTCGGAGTTCGCGCTGTCCGGCTCGGAGCAGAACCCGGACCTGACCGGGAAGGACATGAAGCTGCTGCTGGAGCGCGTGAAGCCGGGTGCGGTCGGGCCGGTCGAGGCGTTCGCGGAGAAGTCCGACGAGTTCCTGTGGGCGGACACCCCTGCGGAGCTGGCCGCCAAGATGAACGCGCTGTCCGGCTCGGACCGGATCGACGCCGACGACCTGGAGCGCACGATCGTCGCGCGGGACCGGCAGGTGGAGACCGGGCTGGGGAAGGACCCGCAGGTCGTCGCGACGGCGATGGCTCGGCGCTACGTCGTCGACAAGCTCATCCGCGTCGCCAAGCCGCACCGGCTTCTCGACCCCGAGCACGGTCCCCTGCTCGCCGTCCGGCTCTCCGTGCTGACCCGCAAGACCCTCGGCGGCCTGCACACCGACCTCGAGGGCCGCGTGCTGCGCCCCGACGGCGAGGTCCTGCCGGGCCTGTGGGCCGTGGGCGAGGCCTCCGGTTTCGGTGGCGGCGGCGTGCATGGCCACCGCGCGCTGGAGGGCACGTTCCTGGGCGGCTGCCTGTTCACCGGCCGCACGGTCGGCAGGGCGCTGGGCTCCGCCTGACGACGTCGCGACACGTCCGAGCCGCGGCTCCAGATGCCCCCGACCTGGACCTACGGATAGGTTCGGGAGCGTGACGATTCGCCCCGTGCCCCTCGGCACCTCTGTCGGACGTATCCCCGTCGTCGATGTCTCCCCCGTGGCCGAGGCCGGCCGGTTCCCCGCCAAGGCCGTCGTCGGTGAGGCGGTCCCCGTCCGGGCGACCGTGTTCCGCGAAGGGCACGACGCCGTCGCTGCGACGGCGGTGCTGACCGACCCCTCCGGCGTCGACCGCGCGAGCGCCCGGATGGTCGACATCGCCCCCGGTCTGGACCGCTTCGAGGCCCGCCTGGTGCCGACGAGCACGGGCGACTGGACGTTCCGCGTCGAGGGCTGGTCGGACCCGTACGGGACCTGGGTGCACGACGCCACGATCAAGGTCGAGGCCGGCGTCGACGTGGAGCTGATGCTCGCCGAGGGCGCGCTGCTGCTCGAGCGCGCGGCGGCACGCAAGGGTGCGGACGCGATGTCCAAGCCGGCCGCCCGGGTGCTGAAGGACGCGGTCATGGGGCTGCGGGACATCCGCGACACCCCGCAGGCGCGCCTCGCGGCGGGCCTGTCCGGCAAGGTGCACGCGGCCCTGGCGGAGCACCCGCTGCGCGACTCCGTGACGCGCTCGCCCGCCTACCCGCTGACCGTCGACCGCCCGCTCGCCCTCGCGGGCTCCTGGTACGAGCTGTTCCCCCGGTCGCAGGGCGCCAAGTACGACGCGGCGGCCGGGAAGTGGGCGTCGGGCACGCTGCGCACCGCGGCTCTCGACCTGCCGCGGATCGCGGGCATGGGCTTCGACGTCGTCTACCTCACGCCCGTGCACCCCATCGGCGAGACCCACCGCAAGGGCCCGAACAACTCGCTGTTCGCGGACCTGGGCGACCCGGGCTCCCCGTACGCGATCGGCTCCCCGGCGGGCGGGCACGACGCGATCGAGCCGACCCTGGGCACGTTCGACGACTTCGACGCGTTCGTCGCCGCGGCGCGGGACCTGGGCATGGAGGTGGCGCTGGACATCGCGCTGCAGTGCTCTCCCGACCACCCGTGGGTGGCCGCGCACCCGGAGTGGTTCACGACGCGGGCCGACGGCACGATCGCGTACGCGGAGAACCCGCCGAAGAAGTACCAGGACATCTACCCGCTGAACTTCGACAACGACCCCGAGGGCATCTACACGGAGATCCGACGGGTCCTGCAGGTGTGGATCGACCACGGGGTGACGCTGTTCCGCGTCGACAACCCGCACACGAAGCCGCTCGACTTCTGGGCCCGGATCCTGGAGTCGGTGCGAGCCGACCACCCCGAGGTGATCTTCCTGTCCGAGGCGTTCACGCGCCCGGCCATGATGCAGACGCTCGCCAAGATCGGCTTCCACCAGTCGTACACGTACTTCACGTGGCGGAACACGAAGGACGAGATCACCGAGTACCTGGCGGAGGTCTCGGGCGAGCAGGGCGCGTGGATGCGACCCAGCTTCTGGCCGACGACGCACGACATCCTGCCGCCGTACCTGCAGGCCACCGGGCTGCGCGGCTTCGCGGTCCGGGCCGTCCTGGCCGCCCTCGGCGCGCCGACGTGGGGCATCTACTCCGGGTACGAGCTGGTCGAGCACGTGCCGCGGCCGGGCGTCGACGAGCAGATCGACAACGAGAAGTACGAGTTCAAGCCCCGCGACTGGTCCAAGGCCGACGCCCTCGGCATCAACCTGCTGATCGGCCGGCTCAACGAGCTGCGGCACACCCACCCGGCCCTGCAGCAGCTGCGGAACCTGCGCGTCCTGCCGACGTCGGACGACGCGCTCGTCGCCTTCGCCAAGCACCTGGACGCCGAGCACTCCCCGACGGGCCGTGCCGACACCATCGTGGTCGTCGTCAACCTCGACCCGTGGAACGCCCGCGGCGGCACCGTGGAGCTGGACCTGCACGCGTTCGGGCTGGACCCGGACCGGCCCGTCGTCGCGCACGACGTGCTGTCGAACGAGACGTACGAGTGGGGTCCGTCGGTCTTCGTCCGGCTCGACCCGACCGTCCGCGCGGCGCACGTGGTGAGCCTGGTGGCGCCGTGACCGAGACCCCGACCACCGGCCGGCACGCGCGAGAGCCCGCACCGACGACCGCCCAGATCGTGCTGCCCGGACACCGTCCCACGGCTCTGCCGCATCCCGTCGAGTCGCCCGGAGGGCTGGCCGAGGACCAGGAGTGGTACCGGACCGCGGTGTTCTACGAGGTCATGCTCCGGACGTTCGCGGACTCGTCGGGCCAGGGCAGCGGTGACCTGCGCGGGCTCATCGACCGGCTCGACTACCTGCAGTGGCTCGGCATCGACTGTCTGTGGCTGCCGCCGTTCTACCCGAGCCCCCTGCGCGACGGTGGCTACGACGTGGCCGACTACACCGCGATCGCCGGCCAGTACGGCACGATGGCCGACTTCACCGAGCTCATCGAGCAGGTGCACGCCCGCGGGATGCGCATCGTCGTCGACCTCGTGATGAACCACACCAGCGACCAGCACCCGTGGTTCCAGGCGTCCCGCTCCGACCCCGAGGGCCCCTACGGGGACTTCTACGTGTGGAGCGACGACAACACCCGGTACCAGGACGCGCGGATCATCTTCGTGGACACGGAGACGTCCAACTGGACCTTCGACCCCGTGCGGCGCCAGTTCTTCTGGCACCGGTTCTTCGGGCACCAGCCGGACCTGAACTTCGAGAACCMGCGCGTCGTCGAGGCGATGCTGGACGTGGGCCGGTTCTGGCTCGGCATCGGGGTCGACGGCTTCCGGCTGGACGCGGTGCCGTACCTGTTCGAGGCCGAGGGCACCAACTGCGAGAACCTCCCCGAGACGCACGCGTTCCTGCGCAAGGTCCGGGCGATGATCGACGAGGAGTTCCCGGGCCGGATCATGCTGGCCGAGGCCAACCAGTGGCCCGAGGACGTCGTGCACTACTTCGGCACCGAGGAGGAGCCGGAGTGCCACATGTGCTTCCACTTCCCCGTGATGCCGCGGATCTATTACTCGATCCGGGACCAGAAGGCCACGAGCATCGTCGAGATCCTGGCGGACACCCCGCCGATCCCGAACAACGGCGCCCAGTGGAGCACCTTCCTGCGCAACCACGACGAGCTCACGCTCGAGATGGTCTCCACCGAGGAGCGCGCGTCGATGTACGGCTGGTACGCGCCGGACTCCCGGATGCGCGCGAACGTCGGGATCCGGCGCCGGCTGGCCCCGCTGCTGGACAACTCGCGCAAGGAGATCGAGCTCGCGCACGCCCTGCTGCTGTCCCTGCCGGGCAGCCCGTGCCTGTACTACGGCGACGAGATCGGCATGGGCGACAACATCTGGCTGCCCGACCGCGACGCGGTCCGCACCCCCATGCAGTGGACGCCGGACCGGAACGCCGGCTTCTCCACGGCCGACCCGGGCAAGCTCTACCTGCCGCTCGTGCAGTCGCTGGTGCACCACTTCAGCCACACGAACGTCGAGGCGCAGCTGGCGCAGCCGACGTCCCTGCTGCACTGGGTCCGCGGCATGCTCACCGTCCGCCGCCAGCACCCCGCCCTGGGTGCCGGCGAGTTCGAGGTGCTGCCCTGCGACAACGACTCGGTCCTGGCCTTCTGCCGGCACACCGCCGACGAGACGATCCTCGTCGTCGCCAACATGGCGTCCACCGCACGGGCGGCCACGGTGGCGCTGAAGGACCGCGCGGGGTGGTCGGTGCACGACGTGTTCGGTGGTGCTCCGTTCGCCGCGATCGGCGCCGACGGGTCCGCGTCGTTCACCCTCGGCTCGCGCGACTTCTACTGGCTGGAGCTGACCGCCCCGTGAGCCTGATCGCCCRCACGTCCCCCGACGACGCACGCCTGCTCGAGGTCCTGCGGGACTGGCTGCCGACGCGCCGCTGGTTCCCCGCCAAGGGTGCGAGCGCGGAGCTGTCGGTGGTGGGCGCGTTCGACCTCGCCACCGACGTGACCGTCCTCCTGGTCCGCACGCGGGCCGGGTCCATCGACGCCGTCCTGCAGGTGCCGCTCGTGCTGACCGACAGCGCCGACGACGAGGCGATCGGTGTCCTCGACGGTCGCAGCGTCCTGGACGGGGCCGACCATCCCGCGTTCCTGCGCGCCTGGCTGGCCGTCGCGGACGGACCGGGGGCCGACGTCGACGTCAGCGCGGCCCGCGTCGTCACCGGCGAGCAGTCCAACACCTCGGTCATCCTGCCGGGCGCCCGCCCGGGCATCCTCAAGGTGCTGCGCGCCGTCGCGCCCGGGGAGAACCCCGACGTCGACGTGCCGCGCCACCTGGTCGACGTGGGCTGGCAGCACGTCCCGGCGCCGCTCGCGTGGCTGCAGGGGCAGTGGACCGGTCCGGACGGCGCACCGGTGTCGGGCTACCTCGGGGTGCTCGCGTCGTTCGTCGACGCTGCCGAGGACGGGTTCGAGCTGGCCTGCGCGTACGCGGCCCGCGGCGAGTCGTTCGCCTCGCCCGCCGCCGACCTGGGCGCGATCACGGCGAGCATGCACACCGCCCTCGTGGCGGCCTACGGGGTGGACGCGTCGGACCAGGGGCCCGAGGACGTCGCCCGGGCCGTGGCCGCACGCTTCTCGTGGGCGCTCTCGGCAGTCCCGTCCCTGACCCGGTTCGCGGCCGGCGTCGCCGCCGTCGTCGCCGAGGTCCGGGCCCTGCCGGCGGCTCCCCCGCGGCAGCGCGTGCACGGCGACCTGCACCTCGGGCAGGTGCTCCGGTCGCACGACACCTGGTTCATCATGGACTTCGAGGGCGAGCCCCTCGCCCCCCTCGACCAGCGCACCCGTCCCGACCTCGCCCTGCGCGACCTCGCGGGCCTGCTGCGCTCGGTGGACTACGCGGCCGCCGTGGGTGGGCTCACGGGAGCCGACGCGACGGCCTGGACGGCCAGCGCCCGCGCCGGGCTGCTGCGCGGGTACGGAGGCGGGGACCAGACCCTGCTGCGCGCCCTGGAGCTGGACAAGACGCTCTACGAGGCCGTGTACGAGTCCCGCAACCGACCTACGTGGCTGCCGATCCCGATCGCCGGCCTGGAGCGGCTGACTAGCCGGCAGTGACCTCGAGGGTGAGCTCCAGCGGCATCCGCACGCCCGCCTGGCGCGGCGCCAGCTCACTCTGCAGCACCAGCGCGGCGGCGCCCACGGCGGCGGCCTCGGGCGCGTTCGAGGAGATGGTCACGCGCACGGGGTGGCTGCCGCGCGCGAAGAAGGACTGCCCTAGCCGACGCTCGATCTCCGGCAGGTACAGCGAGCCCGCGAGCGCGAACGCCGGCCCGGTGAGGATGACGAGCTCGAGGTCCAGCACGTTGGCCAGGGTCTGCGCGGCGACGCCGAGGTACCGCGACGACCGCTCCAGCAGCTGCAGCGGGAGGACCTCGCCCCGGCTGGCCGCGCGCGCGAGCGCCCCGAAGTTCTCGGCGACGTTGCGGCCCGCCAGGTCGAGCCCGGCGTCGCGGGCCGCCGCGACGACCGCGGCCGGACCGGCGAGCACCTCGACGCAGCCGATGTTCCCGCACCAGCAGACGGGGCCGTCGAGGTCGACGCAGATGTGCCCGACCTCGCCCGCGTTCGAGCTGGAGCCGCGGTAGACGGTGCCGTCGACGATGATCCCCGCGCCGATCCCGGTGCCCATGTAGAGCGCCGCGAACGCGGACCCGGTGGCGATCCCGCCGGACCAGTACTCGCCGATGGCGGCGGCGGTCGCGTCGTTGTCGAGCAGGACGGACAGCCCGACGGCGTCCTCGAGCGCGGCGGCGAGCGGGAACTCCGCCCACCGCTGCATCACGGGCGGGGTGAGCGTCATCCCCGTCGACGAGGAGATCGGCCCGGGCGAGACGACCCCGAGCCCGAGGATCCGCGCGGGGTCGACGCCGACGCGGGTGATGGTCGTCCTGATCTCGGCGGCGATGCGGGCGACGACGGTCGCGGGGTCGTCGGACCCCGCTCCGGGACGCCGCCAGCGGGCGACGATCGCGCCGCCGAGGTTGGCGATGACGTACGTGATCCCGGCGTGGTCGAGGTGGACGCCGACGGCGTAGCGCGCGGACGGGTCCAGCTGGAGGAGCATGCGCGGCTTGCCGCCGGTCGACTCCGCCCGGCCGACCTCGAGCACGAGGCCGTCGTCGATGAGGCGCCGCACCACCGTCGAGATGGTGGCTGCGGTGAGCCCCGTCGCGCGCGTCAGCTCCACACGGCTGATCGTCCCGGCGGCCCGAATCAGGTCCAGGATCGCCGACCGGCTGCTCGCGTGCGCGGCGCCGAGACCCGGCTGGGAGCCGCTCACCCGTCCTCCTTCGTGGGGTGTCCCCCTCGTGGCACACCATAACGATCTGGGTACGGCCGAGGTCTTGTAGGACACGCCCGTTGACTAACTTTGTTCACTTGCCTAAGAATGCCACGCGGAGCACAGTGAACTCGACCCCCGAKCCGCCGTGCCTCATCAGACCCTGGTCGGCACGCGGAGGTGCCGGCCCGAAGAGAGGATCAACGATGTTCCCTCAGAAGCGACGCACCCGCCTCATGGCGTTCGCGGCCGCCGGCTCGCTCCTCGCTCTCACGGCCGCCTGCTCGTCCGGCAGCGGCGACAGCGACGACGCGGCCAGCAGCGACGGCACCCCTTCGGGTGAGATCACCGTCCTGACCTGGCGCACCGACCTCGTGGAGGACGGCACCTTCGACGAGTACGTCGAGCAGTTCAAGGCCAAGTACCCCGAGGTCACGGACGTCAAGGTCGAGGGCCTGACCGACTACGAGGGGGAGGTGAAGACGCGCATGAGCACCGACAACTACGGCGACGTGCTCGCCATCCCCGGCTCGGTCACCCCGGACCAGTACGCGGACTTCTTCGAGCCCCTCGGCACGCAGGACGAGATCGGCGGCGAGTACCGCTGGATCAACGACAAGTCCTTCGAGGGCCAGTCGTACGGCATCCCCGTCGTGGGCAACGTCCAGGGCTTCGTCTACAACAAGCGCGTGTGGGAGGAGGCCGGGATCACGGAGTTCCCCGACACCCCCGAGGCGTTCCTCGACGCGCTCCAGGCCATCAAGGACAACGGCGTCAAGGTCGCTCCGCTCTACACCAACTACAAGGACGGCTGKCCCCTCTCGCAGTGGGACGGCTGGCTCGGCGCGGTCTCGGCCGACCCCGACGTGAAGAACGAGATGACCGAGTCGGACACCCCGTGGACCGACGACAGCGACTACGGCGTGATCGACGGCCTCATCTACGACGCGGTCGCCCAGGGCCTCACCGAGGCGGACCCGACGACCACCAACTGGGAGGAGTCGAAGCGCCTCCTCGGTACCGGTGACGTCGCCACGATGGTCCTCGGCTCGTGGGCCATCCCGCAGATGGCCGCCGCTGCAGAGGCCGCCGGCGCCAGCGGCGACGACATCGCCTACGCCCCGACCCCGGTCAAGGCCGACGGCAAGTTCCACTCCGTCGCCGGTGGCGACTACAACCTCGGCATCAACGTGAACTCGGAGAACAAGGCGACCGCGCGTGCGTGGATCGACTGGTTCAACCACGACTCGGGCTTCTCGGAGTCGCAGGCGGGCCTGTCCCCGATGATCGACGGCCCCGTCCCGGCAGCCCTGGAGGGCTTCGTCAGCGAGGTCGAGCTCATCACGCTGAACCCGGCCCCCGAGGGCAAGGAGGCGCTGTTCGGTGACATCGACAAGGCCTCCGGCATCGTGACGACGGACCCGAAGTTCCGCCAGAAGAACATCGACGACGCCCGCTCCGGCGCCCGGACCAAGCAGCAGATCTTCGACGACCTCAACGCCCAGTGGGCCGAGGGTCGGGCCTCGGCCGGCTGAGGTCCCTCCCATGACGACCGCTCCCTCGGGTCTGGACGACCCGACGACGGCGGCCGCGCAGCAGTCCGACGCGGTCCGCACCCCCCGGCAGCCCCGGGGCGGTGCGGGCCGCGGCACCGCGTGGTACCGCCGGCTGACGCCTTACTACTTCCTGCTGATCCCCGTCGGGCTCCTGCTTCTCCTCACGTTCGCCCCCGTCCTCAACATGTTCTGGTACTCCGCGACGGACTGGGACGGCCTGGACAAGACCAAGAACGTCGTGGGCTTCGACAACTACGTCGAGGTCTTCACGGACCCGGACAACGTCCGCGTCTTCTACGTCTCCCTCTACTACTTCGCCGCGTCGTTCCTGCAGATGGGGCTCGCGCTGTACTTCGCGACGATCCTGTCGTTCAACACCCGGTTCAGGAACATGTGGAAGGGCATCCTGTTCTTCCCGTACCTCATCAACGGGGTCGCGATCGGCCTGATCTTCCTCAACTTCCTCAAGCCGGACGGCGGCCTCGACACGGTCCTCATGGGGGTCGGGCTCGACAGCCTGATCCAGCAGTGGACCGGCGACCCGGACGTCGCCAACTTCTCGCTCGCGGGCGTGTCCGTCTGGCGGTACATGGGCTTGAACTTCGTGATGTTCCTCGGTGCGATCCAGTCGATCAACACCCAGGTCTACGAGGCGTCGGAGCTCGACGGCGCCAACCGGTGGCACCAGTTCCGCTACATCATCCTGCCGTCGATCCGCCCCATCATCGGCCTGTCGCTCATCCTCGCGATCTCCGGCGCGCTGTCGGTCTTCGAGGTCCCGTTCGTCATGACCGGCGGCGCCAACGGCACGGAGACGTTCGTCATCCGGACGGTGTGGATGGCCTTCGAGCGCAACATGGTCGGCCTGGCCTCCGCGATGGCCGTGGTGCTCCTGCTGATCGTGCTGCTCGTGACCTGGATCCAACGCAGGCTGATCCCCGAGGAGGAGGTGGACCTCACATGATCCGCGCCGTGACCAGCACCGGGAAGTACGTCTCCCTCGTCCTCGCGTCGATCGCGATGCTGCTGCCCCTGGGCCTCATCCTGTTCGGGTCCTTCAAGACCAGCCAGGAGTTCCTCTCGACGGGACCGATGACCCCGCCGACCGACTGGGGCAACATCGAGAACTACGTCACGGCGTTCACCCGCGGCAACATGCTCTCGGCCTTCGGCAACACCCTCTTCATCTTCGGCGCCGCCATCGTCGGCACGATCCTGATCGGTGCCGCCACGGCCTACGCGCTCGACCGGTTCCGGTTCGCCGGCCGCACCACGGTGCTCGCGCTGTTCCTGCTCGCGACGCTCGTCCCCGGCGTCACCACGCAGGTGGCGACGTTCCAGATCATCAACGGCCTGGGGCTCTACGACTCCCGGTTCGCGCTGATCCTGCTGTTCATGGGCACGGACATCATCTCGATCTACATCTTCCTGCAGTTCATCCGGGCGATCCCGAAGTCGCTCGACGAGGCAGCGATGATCGAGGGAGCGGGGCACCTGCGGATCTTCTTCCAGATCATCCTGCCCAACCTCAAGCCGGCCATCGCGACGGTCGTCATCATCAAGGGCATCGCGATCTACAACGAGTTCTACCTGCCGTTCCTGTACCTGCCGTCGAAGGACCTGAGGCCGATCTCCACCACGCTGTTCGACTTCAAGGGCCCGTACGGCTCGCAGTGGGAGATCATCTCGGCCGGTGTGATCATCACGATCATCCCGATCCTCGTGCTCTTCCTGTTCCTGCAGCGGTACATCTACAACGGCTTCACCTCGGGCGCGACGAAGTAGTCCCCCATCTCGACGGCGGAGGCAGCTGGGCTGGCTGCCTCCGCCGTCGGCCTCGTTCAGACCCGGGTCGCCCGGACCAGCGCAATGCGCTCGGGCAGCTGCAGGGGCGCCTCGAGGCCCACACCCGAGAGCAGCCGGCCGGGCAGCCGCACCCCCTCCGGGGTCCACCAGGCGGGCGCGTGGTCGACGTGGTCGCCGGGCGCCTGCGGGCGCACGTCGTAGAGCGCGTCGGGGTCGAGCCCCGGCAGCGTGACGCGCGGCAGCGACGTGCTCGTGGAGCGTCCCGTCATCGCCACGGCGTAGAGGGCGTCGCCGCCGTCCTGCGCGACCACCCCGTGCACCGCCAGGACGGGGTCGACGACGTCGGCGTGCACGGCCGTCCCGGAGTGCAGCAGCGGTCGCACGTCCTTGTAGAGGGCGATCCACGCGCCGAGGTCCGCCAGCTGCGCCGCGTCGGCCTCCTGCAGGTCCCACTCGATCCCGAGGTGCCCGAACAGCGCGGTCGCCGCCCGGAAGGACAGGTCGTGCCGACGGCCGGTGCTGTGGGCCGTCCCGGAGCCGACGTGCGCGCCGATGAGCTCCAGCGGGATCAGCAGGTTGGTCCAGCGCTGGATCTGCTGCCGCTCGTAGGCGTCGATGCAGTCGCTCGCCCACACGCGGTCGGTGCGCTGCAGGATCTCGAGGTCGACGCGGGCACCGCCCGAGGAGCAGGACTCGATCTCGACGCCGGGATGCCGCGCGCGCAGCTCGTCGAGCAGCCGGTAGACCGCGAGCGTCTGCCCGTGCACCCCCGGCGCTCCCCCGTGGCCGGCGTCGACCAGGTCGCGGTTGTGGTCCCACTTGAGGTACCCGATCGGGTACTCGGTCAGCAGGGCGTCGAGACGCTCGAGGATGTACGCGTAGGCCTCCGGGACGGCGAGGTCCAGCACCTGCTGGTGCCGCGCCTCCCGGGGCAGCCGCGACGGCACGCGGAGCATCCAGTCAGGGTGCGCGCGGGCGACGTCGGAGTCGGGGTTGACCATCTCGGGCTCCACCCAGAGGCCGAACTGCAGCCCGAGCCCGATGACGTGGTCCACGAGCGGGTGCAGCCCGTCGGGCCACACGTCCGCGGACACGTACCAGTCCCCGAGCGCCCTGGTGTCGTCGCGACGATCACCGAACCACCCGTCGTCGAGCACGAACCGCTCCGCACCGACCGCGGCAGCCGCGTCCGCGAGCGCGGTGAGCCGGCCGAGGTCGTGCTGGAAGTAGACCGCCTCCCACGTGTTGAGCGTGACCGGCCGCGGCGACCGCGGGTGCTGCGGGCGGGCGCGCATCCACGCGTGGAACCGGCCCGCGAGCGCGTCGAGCCCCACCCCCCACGACCCGTAGACCCAGGGGCTGGCGTAGGACTCGCCCCGGCCCAGCCGGACCTCGCCCGAGCCGAGCAGCTCGCCGCCGCCGAGCAGCCCGGAGTGGTAGTGGCTGCGCTCGGCGAGCGAGCGGTGGTTGCCGGACCAGGCGGTGTGCAGGCCCCAGACCTCGCCGGTGCGGTTCGCGAAGCCGGCGGTCCCCGCGACGAGGACGAACGCGGCGTCGTAGCCGGTGCGACCRCGCCTGTTCTCGCGCAGGCGCGTGCCGTGGGTGAACGCCGTGCGCTGCGGGCTGCGCTCCCGCGCCCAGCGGCCGGTGAAGTCGAGCAGCTCGGTCGCGACGGCGGGGACCGGCAGCGTGAGGAGCAGCGCGTCGAGGCCGAACGTCTCGTCGGCCTCGTTGGTGAGGACGGCACGCTCCCGGACGAGCCCCTGGGCGGTCAGCTCGATCTCGAGCGTCAGCGCGAGCCGGGCCGCGTCGTCGACCGCGTCGACCGTCAGCCGCTGGGTCCCGTCGGGCGTGGTGACGAGCTCGTGGGAGGCGACGGAGAACCGCGTCGAGAAGTCCTGCCCCGCCCGGCTCCCGACCAGGCCCGGCGTGCCGAGGAACCCGGCCGACTCCTGCGGCAGGACCGCGACCTCGACCTGCCCGTCGACCGGGAACCCGTGCGGGACGACGTCCCAGCCGCGGCGTGCGGCCTCGAGCCCCGGGCCCTGCAGGTCGCCCAGATCACCGCCCCAGTGCAGGATCCGCGGCAGCGTCCCGCCCGTGAGGTCGACGACGAGACTCACCCCCGCGGCGCGCAGGTGCAGGAGCTCAGGGGCGGTGGCGTCGGCGGTCACGAGAGGCATCTCCGGGTGGGACGGCTTGGATCGGTGCAACGCTACGACGGCTGCGTCATTGACTTACTTTATTCAGTTGTCTAAGAATGGCTCTAGGGTACTTGCCAGATGATCGGCCCCGTCCGCGGGCGCCGACGATGTGCGTCGCGAGGATGCGACGCACACACGCCGGACCCCCGGACCCAGGAGCACGACGATGAACACCCAGGACCTGTACGACGGCTGGTCGCTGACCGCTGTCGCCGGCCCCGTCCCGACCGACCTCGACGGCCGTCGCGTGCGGGCCCGCGTGCCGGGCACCAGCCACACCGCCCTGCTCGAGGCCGGCCTCATCCCCGACCCGTACCTCGACCGCAACGAGGAGCACCTGGCGTGGATGAAGCGCACGGACTGGGCGTACGAGCGCGACCTGGACCTCGCGCCGGCAGGTCCTGACGAGCGGGTCGACCTCGTCTTCGAGGGCATCGACACCGTCGCCACGCTGACGTTCGACGGGCACGAGATCGGCCGGACGGCCAACCAGCACCGCTCCTACCGCTTCGACGTGCGGGACCTCCTCCGGCCGACCACGCAGCGCCTGCGCGTCCTCCTGCAGTCCGCCCTCGTGCACGCCGAGGCCGAGACCGTCCGTCTCGGACCGCGCCCGCTCGCGTACCCGCAGCCGTTCAACATGGTCCGCAAGATGGCCTGCTCGTTCGGCTGGGACTGGGGACCGGACCTGCAGACCGCCGGCCTCTGGCGCCCCGTCACGGTGGAGCGCTGGACGGTGGCCCGCCTCGCCGGGGTCCGACCGCTGGTCACGGTCGAGCCCGACGGGACCGGCCGCGTCGAGGTGCACGCGACGATCGAGCGCTCGGGTCTGCCGGGCGGGGACGCGCCGCTCTCGCTGCACGCCCGGGTCGCCGGCGCCGACGTCACCGTCACCGTGCCGGCCGACGCCGGCTCGGCCGTCGCCGTCCTCGAGGTCCCGCACGCCCCGCTCTGGTGGCCCGTCGGCCACGGTGCCCAGCCGCTCTCGGAGCTCACGGTCGCCCTGCACGGGTCGGACCCGGTGGAGCCGCTCGACACGTGGAGCCGCCGGATCGGCTTCCGCACCGTCGAGCTGGACACCGGCGCCGACGACCACGGCACCGCCTTCACGTTCCGGATCAACGGCCGCCCGATCTTCGTCAAGGGCGCCAACTGGATCCCCGACGACCACCTGCTCACCCGCATCACCCGCGAACGGCTCGCGCACCGGCTCGACCAGGCCGTCGACGCCAACCTCAACCTCGTCCGCATCTGGGGCGGTGGCATCTACGAGTCCGAGGACTTCTACGAGCTCTGCGACGAGCGCGGCCTGCTGGTCTGGCAGGACTTCCTGCTGGCCTGCGCGGCCTACCCCGAGGAGCAGCCGATCTGGGACGAGCTCGAGGCGGAGGCCCGCGAGCACGTCGCCCGCCTGACCCCGCACCCGTCGCTCGTGCTGTGGAACGGCGGCAACGAGAACCTCTGGGGCTTCATGGACTGGGGCTGGCAGGAGGAGCTGCAGGGACGCACCTGGGGCTTCCGCTACGCCACGGAGCTGCTCAAGAACATCGTCGCCGAGCTCGACCCCACGCGCCCGTACTCCGACGGCAGCCCGTACTCCCCCGGTGCCACGCTGACCGAGGTCCACCCCAACGACCCCGACCACGGCACGTTCCACCAGTGGGAGGTCTGGAACCGCGTCGACTACCGCGTGTACGGCGACGACGTCCCCCGCTTCTGCTCGGAGTTCGGGTTCCAGGGACCGCCGACGTGGGCCACGCTGACCCGTGCCGTGCACGCGGCCGACGGCGGCCCGCTGACCAAGGACGACCCGACGTTCCTCCTGCACCAGAAGGCCGAGGACGGCAACGGCAAGCTCGACCGCGGCATGGCGCCCCACCTCGGCGTGCCCGAGGACTTCACGGACTGGCACTGGGCCGCCCAGCTCAACCAGGCACGCGCGGTCCGGTTCGCCATCGAGCACTACCGCTCCTGGTGGCCGCGCACAGCCGGCTCGATCGTCTGGCAGCTCAACGACTGCTGGCCGGTGACGTCGTGGGCCGCGATCGACGGCGACGAGCGGCTCAAACCCCTCTGGTACGCGCTGAAGACCGCCTACGCGTCGCGCCTGCTCACCGTGCAGCCGCGCGAGGGCCGCGAGGTGCTCGCGGTCGTGAACGAGACCCCCGTCATCTGGCAGGGCATCGTCCGTCTCTCCCGCCAGCGGCTCGACGGCACCGTCCTCGCCGAGGAGGATCTCGCGCTCGCCGTGGGCGCCTGGTCCGTCGGCCAGTTCGCGCTGCCGGCGACGGTGGCGACCCCGGCCGACCCCGCCCGAGAGGTGCTCGTCGTCCGCCTCGGCGGCCTGCAGACGGCTCACACGTGGGTCGAGGACGTCGACCTGTCGCTCGACCCGGACGCGTTGCGGGCCACGGTGATGCCCGTCCAGGACGGCTACCGCGTCGACGTGCACGCCACCTCGTTCGCCCGCGACGTCACGCTCCTCGTCGACCGGCTCGACCCGGACGCGGTGGTCGACACGGCCCTCGTCGACATCGCGGCGGGTGCCACCGCCTCGTTCCACGTGCGTACCCGCGGGGCGTTCGACCCCGAGGCCCTCACCCGCGCCCCCGTGCTGCGCTCCGCCAACGACGTGGTGCTCCCCCGGGTCGGCGCCCATGACCTCACCCAGTCGCCAGCCTGAACGACGTCCCACCGCAGGTACGCTCGCGTCCATGGCACATGGGCTCGACGCGGTGGGACTGGTTCTTGCTCGACCCGCCCGCATGCTCGGCTTCGAGCCGTTCTTCATGGAGCTCATCGGCGGCATCGAGGAATCCCTCGCAGCCGAGGGACGCTCCCTGCTGCTGCACGTCGTGCCCGATCACGACGCGGAGATCCGCACGTACCGCCGCTGGGGCGAGGGGAACCTCGTCGATGCCGTCGTCGTGGTGAACATCGCGCTCGAGGACGCCCGCCTGGACGTCCTGGGCGAGATCGGCATCCCCACCGTGGTCGTCGGCGGCCCACGCCCGGACCTGCCGTTCGCCAACGTGTGGATCGACAACGCGCAGGCAATGCGGACCGCCGTGACCCACCTCGTCGGGCTCGGCCACCGGCGCCTCGCCCGCGTCAGCGGCCCCCGCCACCTGGCGCACACGCAGGCGCGCACCGACGCGTTCATGGGCGAGTGCGCTCGCCTCGGCGCCCACGGAGCGGTCGTCGAGGGCGACTACGGCGAGGAGTCCGGCACCCGCAGCACGCGGGCCCTGCTCGGTCGGGGCACCCCGCCGTCCGCGATCATCTACGACAACGACGTCATGGCCGTCGCCGGCCTCGGCGTCGCGCACGAGATGGACGTCGCGGTGCCCGAGCGGCTGTCCCTGCTCGCCTGGGACGACTCGGCGCTGTGCCGGCTGTCCCACCCCGCCCTGTCGGCCATGAGCCTCGACGTGCACGCGATGGGCGTCCAGGTGGCCGACTGCGTGCTCAACCTCCTCGCGTCCGGCGCCGTCCGCTCCTACACCGCGCCCTTGCCCCGGCTCGTGGMCCGGGGGACGACCACCACCGCGCCCCCCGAGGACAGCTGAGGCGCAGGTCACCCCGGGGACCATCCTGCGCGGAACCCGTGCGGGTGGTTGGGTAGGGGCATGAGCCCGGCCGCCCCCTCTCCGGTTCCCGTCGACATCGACACCCTGCGTACCGTCGCCCACGGGGCGTACTACGCACCGCACGACGTCCTCGGCCCGCACGTCGGCGGTGGGGGGGTCACCGTGCGCACCCTGCGGCCGCTCGCCGAGTCGGTTGTCGTGGTCACGTCCACGTCGCGCGTCGCGGCGCGCCACGAGCAGGACGGGATCTGGGTCGCGGTCCTGCCGGGTGCCGACGTCCCCGACTACCGCCTCGAGGTGACGTACGACGGGCACACCAGCACCGTCGACGACCCTTACCGCTTCCTGCCCACCGTGCAGGAGCTCGACCGCCACCTCGTGCGCGAGGGCCGGCACGAGCAGCTCTGGACCGTCCTCGGCGCCAACGTGCGCACGTACCCCGGGGAGCTGGGCGAGGTCAGCGGCACGTCCTTCGCCGTCTGGGCCCCGAACGCCCGCGCCGTGCGCGTCGTCGGCGACTTCAACTACTGGCAGGGCGCCTCGCACGCGATGCGTTCGCTGGGCGACAGCGGCGTCTGGGAGGTCTTCGCCCCCGGCGTCGGCGCCGGTGCCCGCTACAAGCTCGAGGTCCTCGGCAGCGACGGCTCCTGGCGTCAGAAGGCCGACCCGCTCGCGCAGGGCACCGAGGTGCCGCCCGCAACGGCCTCCGTCGTCGTCGAGTCCCGCTACCGGTGGACCGACGACGCGTGGCTCGCCGCGCGCGCCGCGCGGGACCCCCACACGGCCCCCATGAGCGTCTACGAGGTCCACCTGGGCTCCTGGAGGGTCGGGCTGTCCTACCGGGACCTGGCGCACCAGCTGACCGAGCACGTCGTCTCCCTCGGCTTCACCCACGTGGAGCTGCTGCCCGTCGCCGAGCACCCCTTCGGCGGGTCCTKGGGCTACCAGGTGTCGTCGTACTTCGCGCCGACCTCGCGGTTCGGCCACCCCGACGACTTCCGCTACCTCGTCGACACCCTGCACAAGGCCGGGGTCGGCGTCATCGTCGACTGGGTGCCCGCCCACTTCCCGAAGGACGAGTGGTCCCTCGCCCAGTTCGACGGCACCCCGCTCTACGAGCACCCGGACCCCCTGCTCGGTGAGCACCCCGACTGGGGCACCTACGTCTTCAACTTCGGCCGCTCCGAGGTCCGCAACTTCCTCGTGGCCAACGCCACGTACTGGCTCGAGGAGTTCCACGTCGATGGCCTGCGCGTCGACGCCGTCGCCTCGATGCTCTACCTCGACTACTCCCGCAAGCCCGGTCAGTGGCGGCCCAACCAGTACGGCGGCCGCGAGAACCTGGACGCCATCTCGTTCCTGCAGGAGGCCAACGCCACCGCCTACCGGCGCACCCCGGGGATCATGATGATCGCCGAGGAGTCCACGGCATGGCCCGGCGTCACCGCCCCCACCGACGGCAACGGCCTCGGGTTCGGCCTGAAGTGGAACATGGGCTGGATGAACGACACCCTGCGCTACCTGGCGGAGGAGCCGGTCCACCGGCGCTACCACCACAACGAGATCACCTTCTCGATGGTCTACGCCTACTCCGAGCGGTTCGTGCTCCCCATCAGCCACGACGAGGTCGTGCACGGCAAGGGCTCGCTCTACGAGCGCATGCCCGGCGACCACTGGCAGAAGCTCGCCGGAGTCCGCCTGCTGCTCGGGTACCAGTGGACCCACCCGGGCAAGCAGCTGCTGTTCATGGGCAGCGAGTTCGCGCAGCAGACCGAGTGGGCCGAGTCGCGCTCCCTCGACTGGCACGCCCTCGACGACCCCGCCCACGGCGGAGTGATGCGCTCGGTGGCCGACCTGAACCGCGTCTACACGGACACCCCGGCCCTCTGGCAGCTCGACCACTCCCCCGACGGGTTCGAGTGGATCGACTCCGACGACGCGTTCCGCAACACCCTGGCGTACCTGCGCAAGGGGTACGACGCGCCGCCCGTCGCGGTCGTCATCAACTTCGCCGGGATCCCCCACGAGGGCTACCGTCTCGCCCTGCCCCGCGGCGGTCGGTGGCGCGAGATCTTCAACTCCGACGCCGAGGCGTACGGCGGCTCCGGCGTCGGCAACCTGGGCGAGATCGAGGCCCTCCCCGAACCGCACTACGGTCGCCCGTACTCCGCGTCGATCCGCGTCCCTCCCCTGGGCGTCGTGGTCTTCGAGGCCGGCTGACACGCAACAGCACAGCCACGAACGAGAAGGGGGGAACCACCGGCTCCCCCTTCTCGCATGCCCGTGAACGGTTACGGTCGACGCCATGTCCAGAGTGCTCGTGACCGGCATGTCCGGAGCAGGAAAGTCGACGCTCCTCGACGAGCTGAGCCGTCGCGGCCACCGCACCGTCGACACCGACCACGGCGGCTGGGAAGCCGCCCCGGGAACGTGGGACGGGCCGCGCATGGCTCGATTGCTCGCCAGCGAACACGACATCGTCGTCTCCGGCACCGTGGAGAACCAGGGCCATTTCTACGACCGGTTCGAGCACGTGATCCTGCTGACCGCCCCACTGGTCGTCCTCCTCGCACGGGTCGCGACGAGGACGACCAACCCCTACGGCCGCACACCGGCYGATCGTGCGGAGATCACCGAGTACGTGCGGACGGTGGAACCGCTGCTGCGCCGCGGCGCCACCACCGTGCTGGACGGGCGGCTCCCGATCGACGATCTCGCCGACGCCGTCGAGGCCCTGCTCACGACGTCGTGACCCGGCCGGTTCCAGACGCGAGCCGCTCACGAGGCGTTCTCCCACTGCGCCGGTACGCCCGACACCGCTCGCACACGAAGGCGCTCAAAAACTGAAGGCGCCACCCGCAAGGGTCGCTCAACTGCTTTGGGAAACACAAAGAGCCACCCGCAAAGGTGGCTCAACTGTGTCGGGAAACAGAAAGAGCCACCCCCGTAGGGGTGGCTCTTCCTGAATGATGTCCGGCGGCGTCCTACTCTCCCACACCCTGGCGAGTGCAGTACCATCGGCGCTGAAGGGCTTAGCTTCCGGGTTCGGAATGGGACCGGGCGTTTCCCCTTCGCTATGACCGCCGTAACGCTATCGAGTTGTCAAACGGGTTCCCGTTCGTTACTCGGGAACCGCACAGTGGACGCGTACACGCATTGAATGGTG
>NZ_JBFULY010000020.1:0-76718 GCF_054049655.1 Cellulomonas sp. P5_C5
TGGCTCATCGGTGCTCCAGGTCGGCGGTCGGCTGCAAGAGGGTGGTCGGTCCCCGGCGCAGGGGCCCGGGACCGACGCGGTCGCGCAGGATCAGGCCTGCGCGCCCGTGATGAACGTGACGGCGTCGCCGACGGTGGCGAGGTTCTTGACCTCGTCGTCGGGGATGCGCACGTCGAACTTMTCCTCGGCGAGCGTGACGATCGTCATCATCGACAGCGAGTCGATGTCGAGGTCGTCGGTGAAGGACTTCTCGGGCAGGACGGAGTCCGTGGGCAGACCGGTCTCCTCGCTGACGATCTCGGCCAGGCCGGCCAGGATCTCCTGCTCGCTGTACGCCATCGGTTTCTCCTCGTGTCTGTTTCTGCGGTGTGGGGTCGGACGAACGGTACAACCGGGGTCGTACCTCAGGGGTTTCAGGGCAGGACGACGACCTGCGCCGCGTAGACCAGACCGGCTCCGAAGCCGATCTGCAGGGCGAGCGCACCGCTGCTCACCTGACCCTCGCGCAGCAGCCGCTCGGTCGCCAGCKGGATCGACGCGGCCGACGTGTTGCCGGTCTCCGCGATGTCGCGGGCGACGACGACCGTGTCGGGGAGCTTGAGGGTCTTGATCATCTGGTCGATGATCCGCATGTTCGCCTGGTGGGGGATGAAGGCCTCGATCTCGTCGGCCGTCACCCCGGCGGCGTCGAGCGCCTTCTGCGCCACGGGGGCCATCTGCCAGACGGCCCACTTGTAGACGCTCTGGCCCTCCTGGCGCAGCGTGGGCCAGCCGAGACCCTCGTCCCGCGTGGCGAGCCACGAGTGCGTCTGGCGGATCGCCTGCGCCTGGCTTCCGTCGGAGCCCCAGATGGTCGGGCCGATGCCGGGGGTGTCGGAGGGGCCGATGACGACCGCTCCGGCGCCGTCGCCCAGCAGGAACGAGATCGACCGGTCGGTCGGGTCGACGAGCTCGCTCATCTTCTCGGCGCCGATCACCAGCACGTTGCGGGCGGTGCCCGCACGGACCAGCGCGTCGGCCTGCCCGATGCCGTAGCAGTACCCGGCGCACGCGGCGGAGATGTCGAACGCGGCCGCCGGGGTGGCACCGATGCGGTCAGCGATGATCGCCGCTGCGGCGGGCGTCTGGTGGAAGTAGGTGACCGTCGACAGGATCACGGCGTCGATGTCGGCGCCCGTGAGGCCGGCGTTCTCCAGCGCTGCGCGCGCAGCGCCCTCCGCGAGGTCGAGCACGTCGGTGCCCGCCTCGGCGCGGCGGCGCGTCACGATGCCGGTCCGCTGACGGATCCACTCGTCGGAGGAGTCGATGGGGCCGACCAGCTCGTCGTTGGGGACGACCCGCTCGCCGCGGACGCCCCCGATGCCCAGGATGCGGGTGTGGGCCGGGCCGGTGGCCTGCGTGAGAGTGGGACGGGTCACGACGACTTCTCCTGGTGGCTCTCGGGGGATCCGGCGTGCCGACGGACGAGGTCACGCGCGGCGTCCAGGTCGGCGGGGGTCTTGACGGCGACCGTCTCGACCCCGGGCAGCGTACGCCGGGCCAGGCCGGTGAGCACCCCTCCGGGGGCCACCTCGAGCAGCCCGGTGACCCCGAGCGCCTGCAGCGTGGACTGGCACAGGTCCCAGCGGACGGGGTTGGCCACCTGCGCGACGATGAGCTCGAGCGCCCGTGCGCCGGACGCGGTGACGGTGCCGTCGGAGTTGGTCAGCAGCGGGACCATCGGCTCGCCCGGGGTGACGTCGTCGGCCGCGGCACGCAGCTCCGCGACGGCCGGTGCCATGTGCTCGGTGTGGAACGCGCCCGCCACCTGCAGCGCGACGACCCGGGTGCGTGCCGGGGGAGCGGCGGCGAACGCGGCGAGGGCGTCGAGCGTGCCCGCCGCGACCACCTGACCGCCGCCGTTCACGTTCGCCGGCACCAGGCGGTGCTCGGCCAGTGCGGCCAGCACCTCGTCGGGGTCGCCACCGAGGACCGCGCACATGCCGGTCGGGGTCGCTGCCGCGGCACGGGCCATCGCGGCACCGCGCACCGTCACGAGGCGCAGGGCCTCGTCGTCGGTGAGGACGCCGGCGATGGCCGCCGCGGCGAGCTCGCCGACGGAGTGCCCTGCCGTCGCGCCGACCACCCGCTGCGCGGCGATGTCGAGGGCGTCGTCGGCGCTCAGGTCGAGGACGGCCCGCACGGTCGCCAGCGCGGACGCCACGAGCAGCGGCTGCGCCACGGCGGTGTCCCGGATGGTGTCGGCGTCCGAGGTGGTGCCGTGGGCGACGAGATCGAGGCCGGTCGTGCGGGAGGCCCGCGCGATCGACTCGGCGACGGACGGCAGCTCGAGCCACGGGGCGAGCATGCCGGGGGACTGGGCGCCCTGACCGGGGCAGACGACGACGAGCACCCGACCACTCTGCCTGGCCGACGGGGTCGGCCTGGCTCACGGCGTGCACCAACCTTCTCGGACGCCCTTGTGCGACTCCTACAACGCGCCGGGCGCGTCGACGTGCATCGGTCAGCGGGCGCCGACCGCGGGCGCCGGCTCGACGGCATCGAGCCGGCCGAGCGCCAGCGCCGTCTGCAGCACGTACGACTCGCGGGCGTCGAGCGGGTCCCAGCCCGTCACGTCGGCCACCCGGCGCAGGCGGTAGCGCACGGTGTTGGGGTGCACGTACAGCGTCCGTGCGGCCGCCTCGAGCGATCGCCCGGTGCCCAGGTAGGCCGACACGGTCTCCAGCAGGGACCCCGGGCTGGCCGCCAGCGGCGCGTAGGCCTGCGCGACGAGCGTCCGGCGCGCGGTGACGTCCCCGATGAGCACGCGCTCGGGCAGGAGCTCGTCCGCCTGCACCGGGCGCGGAGCCTGCTCCCATGCGGGAGCCGCGAGGAGCCCGGACAGCGCGGCCCGGGCGGAGCGTGCGGAGTCGGTCAGGTCACCGACCACCGGTCCGATCACCACGGGCCCGGGGCCGAACCGGGGCAGGAGCGTGCCGGCCGCCGCCAGCAGGTCGCCCTCGCCGCCCAGGAACACCACGAGCCGGTCGCCCTGGATGCCGACCAGGGCGTCGTCCGCCGCACGGCGGGTCGCGCGCCGGAGCTCGGCGGCGCGGACGTCGTCGAGCGCGGACGTCGTCGTCCCCACCATGACCAGCGTGGATCCCCGTCCGCTCCACCCGAGCGCGGCGATCCGGGAGCGCAGGGCGTCGTCGACGTCGCCGCGCACGAGGGCGTCGACGACGAGAGCCTCGAGCCGGGCGTCCCAGGCGCCGCGGACCTCGGCGGCGCGCGCGTAGACCTCGGCCGCGGAGAACGCGACCTCCCGGGAGTAGCGCAGGACGGCCTCGCGGACCTCGCGCTCGTCGCCCGGGGCTGCGAGGCGGTCGCTGTGGGTCTCGACCACGTCCACGACGACGCGCACCAGCTGGAGCGTGTGCTGCAGCGAGATGGACCGCGTGAGCTCCGGTGGCGCGGCGGCGAAGATGTCGCCGACCCCGTGCGGCGGGCGGGTGGGCTCGGCGAACCAGGTGACGAACGCCGTGATGCCCGCCTGGGCCACGAGACCCACCCACGAGCGGTCCTCCGCCGGCAGCGCGCGGTACCACTCGAGGTCGTCGTCGAGCCGACGCATGGCCGCAGCGGACAGCAGGCCGGCGCTGTCGCGCACCCGGCGCTGGGTCTCGGGGCCGCCGCGCGCCTCGAGCACGGGGGCGCGCAGGCGTGCCTGCGCCGAGCGCCGCGGACGCGTCGTGGTCGGCGACGGGTCCGGCTGGGGGGCCGTGGGGGCGGGGGCGGAGCCCTTCCCGCCGAGCGTGCTGGACATGGGCCGAGCATAGGGTCCGGCCTTGTGGGAAGTCGACAAAAGCAGGTCCGGGACGACCCGCGTGGCGGAGCGCGGGGAGTGTGAGGTACGTCGTCGACAAGGTGTGGTTCGTCCCCAGCGGATAGGGTCGCGTCATGGCTCTTCTGCCCCGTTTGCGTCAGCTCATGCGACGGCCGTCCTCGGCCTCGCGGGTCGGCGCGCGCCGACCGACCAAGGCTGCGCGGCGCGGTGACACGCTCCACGAGGACGCGCTGCGCTCGATGCTCAGCGACGACCCGAACAACGAGCGCGCCTTCGTGGCCCTCGCGGAGATCGTCCGTCGCCGGGCCGCCGAGGCAAGTCCGGACCACGACCCGCTCTCCGCGGAGACCACCGACACGGAGCGGCAGCGCGCCGCCGACCTGGCGGTGTGGGCGCTCGGCGAGGAGCTCGCCGGGAACCCGCGCGCCTGGTACGCGCTCATCGAGGTCGCCCGCCTGTCGGTGCACGACGACCACGAGGGCACGTTGCGACGGCTGACCACGGCCGCGGAGCGGGACCCGTCGGGCAAGGCGCTCGTCGAGGCTCTCGCCCTGCTGCGCCAGGCCGGCCTGCCGGTGGACGCCCTCGGACTCGGGGTCGGGCACTGGCGGCCCCGCGAGCACGACCCGGAGGTCGCCCGCCAGCTGGTGCTCGCCTCCATCGAGGCCGGGCGACCGCTTGAGGCCAAGCAGCACATCGCCGCCCTCGACCTCTACCCGAACCAGCGGGCGGTCGCCGACCTCAAGGGCGAGCTCGCCCGCGACGTCGCGCACGCCGAGCAGACGATCCCCGGCACCTGACGCACCGACGACGAAGGCCCGGCTCCCGAGGGAGTCCGGGCCTTCGCCGTACCTGCGTCAGATCAGCTGTCGCCGCCGGTGTTGCCGGACGTGCCGGCAGTGACGTCGTACAGGCGGTAGCGCTCGATCGCCTGCGCGGGCGCCTCGGGGGCCACCGCACCGGAGCGCGCGAGCTGCTGGAGGACGCGCACCACCGTCGACGGGCCGTCGATCTTGAAGTGCCGACGGGCCGCCGCGCGGGTGTCCGAGAAGCCGAAGCCGTCGGCGCCCAGCGTGGCGTACGTCCYGGGGATCCACGCGCGCACCTGATCGGCGACGAGGTGGTCGAAGTCCGTCGTCGCGACGAACGGGCCCTCGGCTCCCTGGAGCTTCGCCGTCAGGTACGGCACCCGCTCCTCCTCGCCGGGGTGGAGGTAGGCGTGCTGGTCCGCGGCGAGGCCGTCGCGACGCAGCTCGTTCCAGCTGGTCACCGACCACACCGCAGCCTGGACACCCCAGTCCTCGGCCAGCAGCTTCTTCGCCTCGAGCGCCCACGGCACCGCGACGCCCGACGCCAGGATCTGGGCGCGCGGCCCGTCACCCTCGGCCGGTGCGACGAGGTGGATACCGCGCAGGATGCCCTCGACGTCGACGCCCTCGGGCTCGGCGGGCTGCTGCATCGGCTCGTTGTAGACGGTGAGGTAGTAGATGACGTCGCGGTCACGGTCGTGACCCTCGCCGTACATCCGGTCGATGCCGTCCTTGACGATGTGCCGGATCTCGTACCCGTACGCCGGGTCGTAGTGCACGACGTGGGACATGGTCCCGGCCAGCAGCGGCGAGTGGCCGTCGGCGTGCTGCAGGCCCTCACCCGTGAGGGTGGTGCGGCCGGCGGTGGCACCGATGAGGAACCCGCGCGCCATCTGGTCCCCGGCGGCCCAGAACTGGTCGCCGGTGCGCTGGAACCCGAACATCGAGTAGTAGAAGTAGAACGGGATCAGCGGCTCGCCGTGCGTCGCGTAGGACGTGCCGACGGCCTGGAACGCCGAGGCGGACCCGGCCTCGTTGATGCCCGTGTGCATGATCTGGCCGGACTCGGACTCCTTGTAGGAGAGCATGAGCTCGCGGTCCACGGCCATGTAGTTCTGGCCGTTCGTGTTGAAGATCTTGGCGCTCGGGAAGATCGAGTCCAGGCCGAACGTGCGGGCCTCGTCGGGGATGATCKGCACCAGGCGGTGACCGAACTCCTTGTCCCGCACCAGGTCCTTGAACAGGCGCACGAGCGCCATCGTCGTGGCGACCTCCTGGTGCCCCGAACCCTTGGCCAGGCCGTCGTAGACCTTGTCCGCGGGCAGCGCGAGCGGCTTGTGCGTCGTGCGCCGCTCGGGCACGAAGCCACCGAGCTGGCGGCGACGCTCGAGCAGGTACTGGATGCCCTCGTCCTCGGCGCCCGGGTGGTAGTACGGCGGGACGTACGGGTTCTCGTCGATCTGCTCGTCCGTGATCGGGATGTGCAGCGAGTCGCGCAGCGTCTTCAGGTCGTCCGACTTGAGCTTCTTCATCTGGTGCGTGGCGTTGCGCCCCGCGAACCCGGAGCCCAGGCCGTAGCCCTTGATGGTGTGGGCCAGGATGACCGTCGGCTGCCCCGTGTGCTCGCGGGCGGCCTTGTAGGCGGCGTAGATCTTGCGGTAGTCGTGGCCGCCGCGCTTGAGCGCCCAGATCTCGTCGTCGGACATCTTCTCGACGAGCTGCTTGGTCCGCGGGTCGCGGCCGAAGAAGTGCTCGCGGATGAAGGCGCCGTTCTCGGCGCGGTACGTCTGGAAGTCACCGTCGGGCGTCGTGTTCATCAGGTTGACGAGCGCGCGGTCCTTGTCGGCGTTGAGCAGGGCGTCCCACTCGCGGCCCCAGATCACCTTGATGACGTTCCAGCCGGCGCCGCGGAACTGCGCCTCGAGCTCCTGGATGATCTTGCCGTTGCCGCGGACCGGGCCGTCGAGCCGCTGCAGGTTGCAGTTGACGACGAACGTCAGGTTGTCCAGACCCTGCTGGCCGGCCAGCTGCAGCATGCCGCGCGACTCGGGCTCGTCCATCTCGCCGTCGCCGAGGAACGCCCAGACGTCCTGCTGGCTGGTGTCCTTGATACCGCGCAGGTGCAGGTACCGGTTGGTCCACGCCTGGTAGATCGCACCGGCCGGGCCGAGGCCCATCGACACCGTCGGGAACTCCCACAGGTCCGGCGCGAGGCGCGGGTGCGGGTACGACGGCAGGCCGCCACCGGGGTGCGACAGCTCCTGGCGGAAGCCGTCGAGCTGGTGGGCGGACAGCCGACCCTCGAGGTAGGCGCGGGCGTAGACGCCGGGGGAGGCATGGCCCTGGAAGTAGACCTGGTCCCCGCCGCCCGGGTGGTCCTTGCCGCGGAAGAAGTGGTTGAGGCCCACCTCGGTGAGCGTCGCGACGGAGGCGTAGGAGGAGATGTGCCCCCCGACGCCGACGCCGGGCCGCTGCGCCCGCGTGACCATCACCGCGGCGTTCCAGCGGATCCAGGAGCGGTAGCGACGTTCCAGAGCCTCGTCGCCCGGGAAGTAGGGCTCGTCGTGCACCGCGATGGTGTTGACGTACGGGGTGTTGAGCGAGGCCGGGATGGCCACGTTCCGCTGTCGCGCGTGCCGCAGCATGCTCAGCAGCACGTAGCGCGCGCGAGGCCCGCCCTTCTCGTCGATGAGTCCGTCGAGGGACTCCACCCACTCGCCGGTCTCGTCCGGATCGATGTCCGGCACCTGGCTGAGCAGGCCACCGATGAGCGGTCCTGTCTCGTCGATCGAAGCCACCAGCGCTCCTTGCCTCTCGTCCGCGCGCACGAGCCCGGTCGGCATCGGCGGCGCATCTGGCCCGAACCCCAGGGCGCGCGCCGGTGTGGGCGGCGACGTCGGGTGCGGGTAGTCGACCCATTCTCTGACCCCGCAGGCCCGAAAGTCACACCGAGTACCAGGAACCGCCACGTGACGTCCATGACAGTCGCTCCCGCCGAGGGCCTGCCCGGGTCGCCCGACCGCGCGACACCATCATCCGTGCAGGTCTTGCGTGCGCCCGCCCGGGTGCGGTGGGCTAGCGTGTGCGGCAATGAGCAGGCGCTCCCCGGACGGGGTCGCCGAGACGGAGGGAGCGGTCCGGACGTGTCATCCACCGCGGACGAAGGCGCGTCGCAGACGGCCGCCCGCTTGGGATTCACCTCGGGGCAGGTGGTCCAGGAGTTCGGYTACGACGACGACGTCGACGACGAGCTGCGTACCAGCCTGGAGACGATCACCGGCACGGAGCTGGTCGACGAGGAGTACGACGACGTCACCGACGGCGCCGTCATCTGGTTCCGGGACGGCGACGGGGACCTCACCGACGCGCTGGTCGACGCCATGACCGTGCTGGACGACGGCGGTCCCATCTGGGTCCTCACGCCGAAGGCCGGCCGCTCCGGGCACGTGTCCCACAGTGACATCGAGGAGGCGGCCACGACCTCCGGGCTGCACGCGATGAGCACCTTCTCGATCGCACCGGACTGGTCCGCCACCCGGCTGGGCGCTCGCGGCCGCGGCCGCTGAGCTCTGGCACGTCGCACGGCACGGCGGTCGTTGTTACAGTCCGCGCCATGGACGCCACCGCCCGCACGACGCCCCCGATCGGCGCACCCGCCCCGGAGTTCTCGCTCCCTGACACGCACGGCACCCCCGTGACCCTGAGCGGGTTGCGCGGCGGTCCGGCGGTCATCGTCTTCGTGCCGTTCGCGTTCTCGGGCACCTGCACCGGTGAGCTGTGCGAGCTCCGGGACAACATCAAGGAGTTCGAGGAGGCCGGCGTCCACGTCGTGGTCGTCTCGTGCGACCCCGGCCACTCGCTGCGGGCGTGGGCGGCGCAGGAGGGCTTCGCCTTCGACCTGCTCTCCGACTTCTRGCCGCACGGCGAGGTGGCCCGCGCGTACGGCGTCTTCGACGAGTCCCGGGGCTTCGCCGTMCGCGGGAGCTTCCTGGTGGACGCCGAGGGCGTGCTGCGGTGGAGCCTGGTCAACCCTCCGGGGCGGGCTCGCGACTTCTCCGCGTACCGTGCCGCGCTGGCGGACCTCGCCGCCTGACGACGGCGCTCGCCGGTATCCTGGCGACCGTCGAGCCGCCCGCACGCCGGGCGGCTCTGGGGCCTGTAGCTCAGCTGGTCAGAGCGCCGCGCTTACACCGCGGAGGTCGCCGGTTCGAAACCGGCCGGGCCCACCGCGACGTCGTCCCGCTCACCTGACCACCGCGGTTGTTAGGGTCCGAGCATGTCGGAGCCAGCCCTCGTCGTCTCGGCGCTCACCGTCTTCCCGGTGAAGTCCCTCGCCGGCACCCCGACGACGTCGATGGAGCTCGAGATCGCGGGCCCGCGGGGCGACCGCCGGTGGATGGTCGTCGACGAGCACGGCTCGACGCTCACCGCTCGCAGCCACCCGCGCATGCTCGCCGCCCGGGCGACGCCGTACGACGGCGGGGTCCGGCTCGTCGCCGACGGCCTGCCGACGCTCGACGTGACCGAGCCCCCGGGGCCGCCCGACCTTCCTGTGCAGCTGAAGCGCCTCGACACCGCGACCCGTGCGGGCGACGAGGCCGACGCGTGGGTCTCGGAGCTGCTCGGGCAGCGCGCGACGCTCGTCTGGCTCGACGACCCGGCGCGCCGGGGGATGGCGGAGAAGCACGGCGGGACGCTCGCGGACCCGCTCGCCCTCACGGACACCGGACCGGTGCACGTCACGTCGACGGCGTCGCTGCGCCGCCTCGACGCGTGGGCGGCCGAGCTGCACGACGAACGGGTCGCCCGTGCCGTCGAGAAGGGCGACCCCGCGCCGCCGCCCCGCGCCGCCCTCGACATGCGCCGGTTCCGCCCCAACCTCGTGGTGGACGGCGACCTCGAGCCGTTCGTCGAGGACGGCTGGGCCACGCTCGTGGTCGGGGACGTCGAGCTGAGGTTCGCCGACCACTGCGGGCGGTGCGTCCTGACGACGATCGACCCGGACACGCAGGTCAAGGGGAAGGAACCGCTCGCGTCGTTGGCGCGGCACCGGCGGCGCGACGGCGAGGTGTGGTTCGGGATCCAGATGGTGCCGGTGCGGGGCGGCGTCGTCACGGTCGGCGACCGCGTCGAGACCACGGACCGGTAGCGTGCGGCAGGTGAGCTCACCGGTGCTGGCGGACGTCGTTCGGCTGCTCGAGCGCCGCTACCCGCCGTCCACCGCCGAGTCCTGGGACGCGGTCGGCCTGGTCACCGGCGACCCGGCACAGCCMGTCGGCCGCGTGCTGTTCGCGGTCGACCCGGTCGCTGCGGTCGTCGAGGAGGCGACCGCCTGGGGCGCGGACCTCGTCGTGACGCACCACCCGCTCCTCCTGCGGCCGGTGCACTCGATCGCGGCCACCACGTTCAAGGGCGCCCTCCTGCACCGGCTCGTGCGCTCCGGCACCGCCCTGTTCACCGCGCACACCAACGCGGACGCGGCCGCCGGCGGAGTCAACGACGCCCTGGCCGCCGCGCTCGGACTCGTCGGCACCGTGCCGCTGGACCCCGCTCCCGCGCAGGCCCTGGACAAGCACGTCGTGTTCGTCCCCGTCGCGGACGCCGAACGCCTGGTCGACGCCCTCGCGGCCGCGGGCGCGGGAGCGATCGGCGAGTACACGCGGTGCGCGTGGACCTCGACCGGCGAGGGCACGTTCACCCCGTCCGACGCGGCGTCCCCCACGGTCGGGTCCGCCGGTGAGGCGTCGCGCGTGGTCGAGGCACGGGTCGAGATGGTGGCCCCGCGCCGGCTGCGCTCGTCGGTCGTCGCCGCGATGCGGGCCGCCCACCCGTACGAGGAGCCGGCCTTCGACGTGCTCGAGCTCGCCACGTGGCCCGGCGCCACCGGAACCGGCCGCGTCGGGACGCTGGGGGAGCCGACGACATTGCGGGCGTTCGCGGACACCGTCGCAGCTGCGCTGCCCGCGACCGCGCAGGGCGTACGGTTCGCCGGCGATCCCGACGGTCGCGTCGAGCGCGTCGCCGTCGTCGGCGGGTCGGGCGACTCGTTCTTCGACGCGGTCCGAGCGTCGGGCGTCGACGCCTACGTGACTGCGGACCTGCGCCACCACCCGACGTCCGAGGTGCGCGAGCGGGCCGAGCACGAGGGCTCGGCCACCCCGTTCCTGGTCGACGTCGCGCACTTCGCCTCCGAGTGGCCGTGGCTCGCCCACGCGGCCCGTGCCCTGGAGCAGGACGCCGCCGCCGCGGGCACTACGGTGGAGACCCGCGTCAGCACGGTGAGCACCGACCCGTGGACGGGACGCGCCGCGAGCCCGGGAACCGCCTGAACCTCTCTGATACCCATAGCACCGCCGGAAGGACACCCGTGACGACTGCACCCGCAGCGGACCAGCGCCGACTGCTCGACGTCCAGGCTCTCGACACCCGCCTGGACCAGATCGCCCACAAGAAGCGCACCCTGCCGGAGCTCGCGCGGCTGGCCGAGCTGGACTCGCAGGTCACCGACCTGCACACCGCGCTGGTGACGTCGCAGACGGCCGTCAGCGACCTCCAGCGGGAGCTGCGCAAGGCGGAGGCGGACGTCGAGCAGGTGCGGGTGCGCGCCGCGCGGGACCAGGCCCGGCTGGACTCCGGTACCGGCAGCCCCAAGGACCTCCAGGCCCTGCAGAGCGAGCTGGTCACCCTCGGGCGGCGCCAGGGCGAGCTCGAGGAGGTCGAGCTCGATGTGATGGAGCGGCTCGAGGCTCACGAGACGGCGCTCGCCGAGGTCACCACCGCGCACGAGTCGCTCGCCGAGAAGCGCTCCGGGGTCGAGGCGGAGCGCGACGCGGCCTACGTGGCGCTCGACGCCGAGGCGGAGACGGTCCGTGCCGAGCGCGCGACGGCCGTCGACGGCCTGGACGGTGCGCTGGTCACGCTCTACGAGCGCCTGCGTGCCCAGCTGGGCGGCAAGGGCGCCGGAGCGCTGCGCGGGCGCCGGTGCGAGAGCTGCCGGCTCGAGCTCAACCCGCTCGACGTCGAGGCGATCGTCAAGTCGCCCGAGGACCAGGTCGCACGCTGCGAGGAGTGCGGTCGCATCCTGGTCCGCCTCCCCGAGCCCGCGAAGGGCTGAGCCGGGGTCGCGCGTCCGGCGGGACAGCGACAGACTGCGAGTCGTGAGCGACGCCGCTGAACCACGGGACACCACGGCCGCCGACCCTGCGGGCTCCCCGCCGAAGAGGGCACCGCGACCGTCCGGGGCTGGCGTCCGGTTCGACGAGGAGCAGCCCGTCACCGTGGTCCTCGTCCGGCACGGCCAGACGACGATGACCGTCTCGCGCGGGTACTCCGGGTCAGGCGAGCCCGGACCGCCCCTCGACGAGACCGGTCTGCGGCAGGCGCGCGACGCCGCCGACCTCGTCGACCGCGTCGGTCGTGACCTCTGGGGCGACATCCCGTACCCGAGCGAGATCATCGCCTCACCCATGGTCCGCACGCAGCAGACCAGCGCGATCATCGCCGAGCGGCTCGGGCTGCAGGTGCGCACGGACGACACGTTCCAGGAGGCGAACTTCGGCGAGTGGCAGGGGCTGACCGCCGAGCAGATCGAGGAGCGGTGGCCCGGCCAGCTGGAGCCGTGGCACACCAAGGCCGACGTGCGGCCGCCGGGCGGCGAGTCGATCGAGGACGTCGGGCGTCGGCTGCAGAGCGGCCTGGACCGGTTGCTGGCCGAGGGGGTGGACCGCACGGTCGTCGTCGTCAGCCACGCCGTCTCCATCCGGGCCGCGCTCGGGGTGACGATGGGCGCGCAACCGTCGTCGTGGAGCCAGCTGCGGGTCGCGCCCGCGTCGGTGAGCATCGTGCGGCTCTTCGCGGACCGTCGCGACGAGATCGCCGTGGTCGGCGTGCCGAGCGAGGGCTGGTCGACCTGACCCGTCAGCTGGTGGCGACGAGCGCGAGCGTGGCCGCCACCACCGTCAGCGGGGCGAGCAGCAGCCCCTGACGCACGATCGTGCGGGCCGGCACGTCGAGCATCACCGTGCGGCACCGGTGCCACCACAGGACGGTCGCCAGCGAGCCCCACGGCGTGACCAGCGGCCCGACGCCGGTGCCGATGAGCAGCGCGGCGAGCCGCAGCGGGTCGGTGCCGGCGGCCGGCTCGAGCGCGAGGTAGGCGGGCAGGTTGTTCATCGCGTTCGACGCGAGCGCGCCCGTCGCGGCCACCTGCAGCAGCGCACCGGGCCCGTTGCCGGTGCCGGCCGCGTGCGCGAGGAGCGTGCCGAGCCCCTGGGCGTGGGCGGTCGCGACCACGACGAACAGACCGAGGACCACGAGCAACGTCCGCCAGGGGACCAGGTCGCGTGCCGCCACGGGGAGCTTCTGGTGCCGGGCGAGCGTCACGGAGAGCAGCACGACGGCCACGACGATCGCGGTGGGTGCGGTCGGGGCGCCGACGACGAACGCGACCGCGAGCACGCCGACCGCGACTGCGCACACGACGAGCAGGGTCCGGTCGCGCACGACGTGCGGCGGACCCGGGTCGTAGGCGCCGCCCAGCGACCGACGGTCACGCACCGCCAGCACCGCCACCGTCACCAGGATCGACGCCAGCGCCGGCGCCCACATCAGGCCGAGGTAGCCGACGCCGTCCGCGCGCAGCAGGTGGTCGGCCAGCAGGTTGGTGAGGTTGGAGACCGGCAGGACCAGCGACGCCGTGTTGGCGAGCGCCAGCACCGCGAGCGCGAACGGCAGGGGCGGCGTGCGCGTGTGCCGGGCCAGGGCGATCACGACCGGGGTCAGCAGCACGGCGGTCGTGTCGAGCGACAGGACGGCCGTGCTCACGGTGGCCAGCACGACGACGAGCGCCCACAGCACCCAGCGCCGCCCGCCCGCCACCCGGGACGCCAGCCCTGCGGCGGCGTCGAACAGGCCAGCTCCCGCGCACATCTCGGCGACGACGGTCAGGGCCGCGACGAAGACCAGGACGGGCAGGGTCCGCTCGGCGAGCGCCCTGGCGTCGTCGGCGGGGAGTGCGCCCGTGACCAGCACGAGCACGGTCACGACGACCGCGACGAGCCACCACGGCACGTGCCGACGGCGCGCCACCTCAGGCCACGACGAGCTCGAGCGTCCGCGCACCTCGCGTCGGCGGACCGAGCTCGACGGCGAGCAGGGCCGAGCCGACGAGCTCACCGGCCACCCGGGCCAGCGCGTCGGCGTCCTGCGGCGCGTGACCGCGCCGGGTCAGCAGGTGGCGGGTGAGCACGCCGCGGGTGTGCTTGGCGTTGTGCGAGACGACCGACCGCTTCCCGTCGAGCTCGCGCAGGACACGGACCTGCACCCAGTCGGCCGACCGTGGCGGGTGCCACGCGGCGAGGTACGTCGCGGACCGGCAGTCGACCACCAGCTCACCGTCGGCACGCCMCCCGAGCTCGACCTCGAGCGCACCGCGCCACGCGCCAGGCAGCGACCCGATGCCCGGCAGGTGCGTGCCCATCGACAGGCGGTACGCGGGGATCAGGTCGTCCGGTGCGACGAGCCCCCAGAGCCCGGAGACGATCCGCACGCTCTCCGCCGCGCGCGCACGCCCCGTGGGGGTGAGCCGGTCCAGGCCCGCGGCGGCGTAGAGCACGCCCGAGTACACGTGCTTCGCCTCGCGCGTCGGGGCGCTGCGCAGATGCACGTTCCGCGCGATCTCGGCATCGAGGCTGGMTCCGACGCCCAGCACCCGCATGGCGTCGGTCGACGCACTGACCTCGATGAGCGCGTCCAGCACCTGCTCCCGCACGGGGAGCAGGCCGGGCGACGACAGGCTCTCGAGGTCGAGCTGGGGGCCGCGGGCGCGCGGCGGCGTCTTGCCCTCGGAGGGCGGCAGGAGCACGAGCACGCCTGAACTGTAGGCTCCCGCGCGACGGTGCAGCGCGAGGAGGACCCGATGGCGCACGTGAAGATCTACGGCCGACGCGACGTCTGGGCGGACCGTCGAGGATCGGTGTCGGACGCGGTCCACCGGGCGATCACCGGCACCTGGGGACTCCCCGAGGACAAGCGGTTCCACCGCTTCCTGCTCCTCGACGCCGACGACCTGGTGGCGCCCCGCAGCAAGGACTACCTCGTGATCGAGATCCTCTGCTTCACGGGGCGCTCGCGCGAGACCCGCCGTGCCCTGATCGCAGCGTTCTACGACGACGTCGCACCCACCCTCGGGCTCTCCGACGACGACCTCGAGATCATCATCATCGAGAGCCCACCGGAGAACTGGGGGATCCGCGGCGTCTCCGGCGACGAGCTGTCCCTGACCTACCGCGTGGACGTCTGAACGGCGGGCTGAGGCACCTCGGTCGACCGCGGTCGCGTCTGCTCGACCTCGGGCATCCCCAGGTCGGCGGGCACCAGGCCCAGGCGCCGACCGACCGACAGCGCCGACTCCCGGTCGGCGACCTCGAGCTTCAGGTAGATGGAGCGGACCTGCGACTTCACGGTGTTGCGGGTCACGAAGAGGGACCCGGCGATCTCGCTCAGGGTCAGGGGCAGGGCCAGGTGCGCGAGGATCACTCGCTCGCGCCGGGTCAGTGCGTGTGTGGTGTCCATGCCCCTGGTTCGGTGCCGCGGCCCGGGGGGATKGGTGACGTCGCGGAGTAGGGTCCCAGACATCGGATCCCGCAGTGCGAGGAGCAGGTCATGCGTCGTCTCCCGGTCGGCACTCTCGTCCTGACAGCGGTCCTCGCGACGACGCTCGCGGCATGCGGCGACAGCGGGGACGACGCCTCCGCACCGTCGGGCACGTCCTCGTCGACGGACGACGGCGGCGGCGGTCAGTTCTCGCTCACCACCGCTGACGGGAGGCTCTCCGTCACCGGCACGGCATCGACCTGCGAGAACCCGGACGACGCGAACCTGACCGTCACCTTCACGGGCGACGGCGCCACCGTGACCGTCGCGGTCGCCGGCGGCAAGGGCAGCCTCGTCGTGACCGGCGACGACGGCTTCGAGGGCACCATCTCCGACGTGCAGATCGGCGACGGCGGCGACGTGGACGCCTCCGGCTCCGGCGCCGCCGCGGACGACTCCGCCGCGGACACCCGCTTCACGCTGACCGGTCGGTGCCCCTGACCCGGCKGGGCGACTAGGCTGTCGGCGCGGATGAGTCAGTCAGGCGGCCGCGTCGAGCCCTCGGGCTCGCCGAGGAACGTCCGGGCTCCGCAGAGCAGGGTGGTGGGTAACACCCACCCGGGGTGACCCGCGGGACAGTGCCACAGAGAACAGACCGCCCGACCGGTCCGCCGGTCGGGTAAGGGTGAAACGGTGGTGTAAGAGACCACCAGCGTGCCGGGCGACCGGTGCGGCTCGGTAAACCCCACCCGGAGCAAGGTCAGACAGGGAGCGTTCGAGGGCTGCTCGCCCGAGCTCCCGGGTAGGCCGCTGGAGGCGTACGGCAACGTACGTCGTAGAGGGATGGCCGCCACTCGCGCAGTGCGGGCAACCGCGCGCGAGGACAGAACCCGGCGTATCGACTGACTCATCCGCACGTCTTTCGCTGACCCGCGAAACGCTTTGTGCCGTCGACCTCGGTCCGCAGAAGATCAGCACCAGCCAGGCCTCAGGCCGCGTCCACGGCCTCCCGCGTGCGGTCGTCCGAGTCCGGCCAGAGGTGGCCGTAGGTGTCCAGGGTCTCGGCCGCCGTGGCGTGCCCCAGCCGCTCCTGGACGACGTTGACCGACTCCTCGTGACGGATCAGCAACGAGTCGTCGTGGTGCCGCAGGCCGTGGCACGTGAAAGGCTCCACGCCCGCCCGTCCGATGGTGTCCTGCCAGACCTTCCACAGGCTGGTCCGGCGGATCGGCGCGCCCAACTCGTTGGTGAGCACCAGAGCGTCCCGGTCGGCCGGGGGAGAGGCGGCCGGGTGCGCCGCCACGTGAACCGCACTGGTGGGCGTGGGCCTGGTGTACGCCGCAAGCGTGCGCCTGGTCCACTCCCTCCCAGGCGTGGCGGGCCCAGGTCGTGGCCACGTGGTGCCCGGCAGGAGTACTGGTCGGAGAGGCACCAGCGGGTCCTCACAACGGGCGAACTCCCGGAGTGAATGACGACGACTGACTGACGACCGGAAGCGCCGTGCAGGCGATGCCCAGCGGTCCGGCATCACCGGGCATCGGCACCTGGGCCCTTGGTCCCAGCCCGAACCTCTTTTCGTCGCAGACGATGAACGCTCCGGGGCTCGCCCTCGGGACCACCGACCCCGAAGGGCACGACCATGAGCACCACCGAGCCCCAGACCACCAACCCCCGTTGCACCAGGGTGATCAAGCGCCTCGCCCGTGTCCTGCTCGTCGTCGCGTCGACCGCGGCCGTCGTCCTCCCCGGCACCGCCGCGTCCGCCGTGGACGTCGACTGCGCCGACTTCGCGTACCAGGAGGACGCGCAGGACCACCTCGACGGGCAGATCGGGGACCCGGACCGGCTCGACGCGGACGGCGACGGGATCGCCTGCGAGGCGCTGCCGCACCGCCCGGTCTCGGCGCCTCCCGCGCTCGGGTCGACCCCGGTGTACCGGTTCTGGAACCCCACGCTCAGCAACGCGCACCTCTTCACGCTGAACACGCTCGAGCGGGACAGGATCAACGCCACGGACCCGAGCTGGGTCGACGAGGGCCGGGCGTTCGCGGCGTGGCAGCCCGTCGGCGGAGACTGCCCGGGGGCGACGCCGGTGTTCCGGTTCTACTCGGCCCGGTACCTGCACCACTTCTACACGGCCAGCGCCGACGAGAAGCAGAACATCATCGCCACCGACCCCGACTGGACCTACGAGGGCGTGGCGTACTGCGCGTCCGCGGTGCCGGTGACCGGGTCCGTGCCGATGTACCGGTTCTGGAGCCCGCGGTTCGGTCAGCACCACTTCACCGCGAACGCTGCCGAGTCCCGCCAGCTGCGGACCACGGACGCGAACTGGCTGTACGAGGGCGTCGCGTACTACGTCCTGCCGTGAGCATTGCGCCTGCCTGATCCGCGGGGACACGGCACGATGGCTCCCATGAGCACCCTCGACCAGCTGACGTCCGACCTGACCACCGCCATGAAGGCGCGCGACACCGAGCGCACGGGCATCCTGCGGCAGATCATCGGGGCGGTGCGCTTCGAGGCGAAGGCGGGCTCGGTCGAGAAGGAGCTCACGGACGACGACGTGCTGAAGATCCTGGCGCGCGAGGTCAAGAAGCGTCGCGACTCGGCGCAGATCTACACGGACGCGGGCGCGCCGGAGCGTGCTGCGACGGAGACGGCCGAGGCGGACCTCATCGAGACCTACCTGCCCGCGCAGCTGTCCGACGACGAGCTGCAGGCCCTGGTCACCGCCGTGATCGCCGACGTCGGCGCCACCTCGGTGCGGGACATGGGCGCGGTGATGAAGGAGGCCAGCGCGCGCGCCGGTGCGTCGGCGGACGGCAAGAAGCTGTCGACGCTGGTGCGCGCCGCGCTCAGCTGACCGACGCGGGCAGCGACTCGTAGGTGCGGCCCGAGAGCATCGAGGCGACGTCGGAGGTCCACGGCAGGGGCGGCTCGGGCATGACGACGAGCCACGCGCCGTCCCGGTCGAAGAACCGCAGGTCGCCGTCGAACGCGTAGGTGTCGCGCACGTGCACGCCGAGGTCGGTCACCGTGAACGTCAGGTTGAACAGCCACGCGGCCGGGTCCTGGATCCGGGCGTCGCTGTCGAGGTCCCGGGACGTCCACAGCCGCATCCACGTGACGCTGCGGGACTCGCGCGCGGGCACGACGAGCGGGTGTCCCGGCAGCAGGTCCAGCTCACCGCCGGCGGGCTCGATGACGTTGACCTGGGCCACGCCGTCGGACACGTTCTCGAACCAGATCGTCAGTGCCGTACGGAACGCGTACGTCTCGTCGCGCCCGACCTGGAGCTGGCCGGTGAGCACGCGCCACCGGTCCTGCCCGCCGGAGGTCAGCTGGCAGTACTCGAGCGCCGGCCTGCCGGGGGTGCCGGAACCCTCGGGGAAGGCACGGGCGACGATCGTCGGGGCGAGCACGTCGAGCCGGGCCTCCTCGAGCATCCGGCGCATCCGGTGGGACTCGGCGCGCTGCCGGTCGGCGTCGGCGCGGGCGCTCTGCGCCTCCTGCTGCGCGAGCGCGATGGCGTCCCGGGCGATCGCGACCTGCTCGTCGAAGACCTTCGTCTGCTTGTTCGTGGCGTCAGCCAGCCGCTTGGACCGGCGGGCGGCTCTGCCCGCGACGATCCAGGCGCCGAGAGCGGCGACGAGCGTGAGGAGGGAGACGGCGAGCGGGGCCCACTGCTCCCAGTCTTGCCAGGCGACGTCGCCCAGGACCGGTAGTGCGGCTCTGATCATCCACGGAAGGTACCGACCGATTCGTCCGAATTCGACCCTGCCGCGTCACCGTCACCCGTGCGGGGGAACGATCAGGCGCCGGACGCCTGCGCGGCGAGAGCCGCGGCGAGCTGGTCGGGGGTGCTGCGCAGCAGGCAGAACTCATTCCCCTCGGGGTCCGCCAGCACGTGCCAGGGGACCTCTCCCTGCCCGATGTCGACGCGCGTGGCGCCGAGCGACAGCAGGCGGTCGAGCTCGGTGGGCTGGTCGGAGCCGTTGGGTGGGCGCAGGTCGGCGTGCAGGCGGTTCTTGGCGACCTTGGCGTCGGGGACCTTGATGAAGAGCCACCCGACCGCGTCGCCGTCGGCGGGCTGGATGGCGATCTCGTCGTCGTCCTCGGCGGGCTCCCACACGAAGGACCAGTCGAGGACGTCGCGCCACCACCGGGCGAGGGCGTGCGGGTCGGCGGCGTCGATCGTCAGGTGCGAGACCACGGGCGTCATGCATCGCACGCTAGGTGCGGGCACCGACACGCGCGACCGGTCACTTGGGCGACGGCCCCTGGTCCAGGCGGACGACGCCCGAGTCGAGGTCGAGCCGACCGTCACCCGTCTGCTTGATCTCCAGCTGCTGGCGGTCCTGCTCGGCCGTGAGGTACTCGCGGTTCGGCTGGAACACGTCGACCAGCGCACCGAACGCCCCGGACCCGCCCACGGCGCCGGTCGGGCGGCGCTCGCGTGGTCGGCGGCGGTCGAACCAGCCCCGGGCCATCATGCGGTCCACCGCGACGAGCATGAGCGCGAGCGTGACGACCGCGCCCGCGACGAGCCATCCCATGCCCGTCATCGTCCCACGGTGGTCTGGTGCGCGGCATGGGCCGCGGCGGTCCAGGGCGCGGTGCGCCGCCGGTCGGCGGTCTCCGCACCGGCGACGAGGTCCGCCAGGTAGGCGCGGTCGGCGGCCAGGCGGCGACTGAGGTCGTCCCCGACGTGCCCGTGCCCGGGGACGACGAGCGCGGCGCCGGTGGCCTCCAGCAGAGCGAGCGCGCGGACGTAGTCGTCGACGGGGTCGTCCGCGGATAGGTCCAGCAACGGGATCTCGACGTCGGAGAGCATGTCGCCCGCCACGAGGACGCCGGAGCCGGGCAGGAAGAGGGCGGTGTGCGGCCGGGCATGCGCGGCGTGGACGAGGACGTGGACGGTCGGGCCGGGCCAGTCGAGCACGCCGGGGGACTGCTCGGGGAACGCGGTGGCGGTCGCGGCGACGGGTGCGGGCGGTCCACCGTCCCGCGCGAGCTCGGGGTCGGCGTCCCGTTCCGCGGCCAGCGTCTCGCGATCCGTGGCCGGGACCCCGGCCGACCAGCGGGGCAGGTGCGCGAGGGCCGGACCGTCGAGCACGTGGTCCCAGTGCGCGTGGGTCGACCAGACGGCCACGGGGCTCCACCCGCGCGCCTGGATCGTCGCGGCGAGACCGTCGACCTCGCGGGCGGTCACTGCGGGGTCGACGACCAGGCACGACCCGTCGCTCCCGACGACGACGGTCGAGGTCGTCGTGTAGACGGCGCTCGTCGCGACGTGGACGCCCGGGGCGACCTCGACCAGGTCGCGCAGACCGTCAGTCGTGAGCCTGGGCCGCCAGGGCGGCCGCGCCCACGATGCCGGCCGCGTTGCGCAGCTCGGCCGGGACGATCTTCGTGCGGAGGTCGAGCAGCGGCAGGAAGTCCTTGTGGTGCTTGCTCACACCGCCGCCGACGACGAACAGATCCGGCCAGAACAGGTTCTCCACCACGGTGAAGTAGCGCTGCAGACGCTCCGCCCACTGCGCCCAGTCGAGGTCGTCCCGGTCGCGCACGCTCTCGGCCGCCCGCGACTCCGCGTCGTGCCCGTCGATCTCCAGGTGCCCGAGCTCGGTGTTCGGCACCAGGTGCCCGTCCACGATCAGCGCCGAGCCGATGCCGGTGCCCAGCGTCACGACGAGCACGACGCCCTGCACGCCCTTGGCGGCACCGTAGAGCACCTCGGCGAACCCGGCGGCGTCCGCGTCGTTGACGGCGAGCACCCGGCGGCCCGTCGCGTCGTGCACCGCCTTCTCGACGTCCGTGCCGATCCACGACTTGTCGACGTTCGCGGCGGACTGCGCGACGCCGTGCAGGATCACCGCGGGGAACGTGACGCCGATCGGCACGTCCTTGCCCAGGTGGAACGAGTCGACGACCTTCGCGACGGTCGCCGCGACGGCGTCGGGGGTGGACGGCTGAGGGGTCGGGATGCGCAGCCTGTCGGCGGCGAACTGCCCGTCGGCCAGCGAGACCGGGGCGCCCTTGATCCCGCTCCCGCCGATGTCGATGCCGAACGCCGTCTCTGAGGACTTGTCGTGCTTGTGGTTGCTCATGGCAGGGTCAGGATCTCCGCTCCGGTGTCGGTGACCAGCAGGGTGTGCTCGAACTGAGCGCTGCGCCGGCCGTCGGCCGTCAGCACGGTCCAGTCGTCGTCCCACATGACCCAGTCGGGGGTGCCGAGGTTCAGCATCGGCTCGATGGTGAACACCATCCCCGGCTCGATGAGGGTGTCGTAGGCGGGCGCGGCGTCGTAGTGGGGGACGACGAGACCGGTGTGGAAGGCCGGCCCGACGCCGTGCCCCGTGTAGTCGCGGACGACGCCGTACCCGAAGCGTGCCGCGTACTTCTCGATCACCCGGCCGACCACGTTGATCTCGCGCCCGGGGACGACGGCCTTGATGGCCCGGGCGAGCGCCTCCTGCGTGCGCTCGACCAGCAGCCGTGACTCCTCGTCGACGTCGCCGGCGAGGAACGTCGCGTTGTTGTCACCGTGCACGCCGCCGATGTAGGCGGTGACGTCGATGTTCACGATGTCGCCGTCCTCGACCACCGTCGAGTCCGGGATGCCGTGGCAGATGACCTCGTTGACCGACGTGCACAGCGACTTGGGGAACCCGCGGTAGCCGAGCGTCGACGGGTACGCACCGTGCTCGACCAGGAAGTCGTGCCCGATCGCGTCCAGCTCGTCCGTGGTGACCCCGGGGGCGACGTGGCGTCCGACGAGCTCGAGCGCCTGGGCGGCGAGACGGGCGGCGACGCGGACCCGCTCGATCATGTCCGCGTCGAGGACGTCACTGCCGGTCCACCGCGCGGGACCCGGCCGGCCGACGTACTCGGGACGGGCGATCTCCGACGGGACGGACCGGCGAGGGCTGAGCGTCCCCGGGACCAAGGCGGATCGTGGCGCGTGGACGGGCGGCATACCTGGCAGTCTACGGACAGGAGGGCATCGCGGCCGGTCAGCAGGCATCGGCACCCGGTGCTCCGACGAAGGGAGACCGCCGTGGCGGAGAAGTACTGGTTCAACACCGAGACCCACGAGGTCGAGGAGGGCCGGCAGAGCGACTGGACCAAGCTCATGGGCCCGTACGGGACCCGCGAGGAGGCGGCGCAGGCCCTGGAGAAGGCGCGCAGGCGCAACCAGGACTGGGAGGCGCAGGACGAGGAGAAGCCCTGAGCCCGGGCGGTCAGGTGCGCACGAGCGTCGCGACGATCGGCCGGTGATCGCTCCTGCCCGTGGGCGGGAGGACCTCGAAGCCGGTCACCCGCCAGGTGCGCGCGTCCACCAGGACGTGGTCGATCGGGGCAGCCAGCGCCGTCGGCACGGTGGCCGGCCAGGTACCGGACGAGGCGACGCCCGCGGCTCGTGCGGCGTCGACGCACGGTCCGAGCTCCTCGAGCCCCGGGTGGTCGAGCGTCGCGTTCAGGTCGCCGGAGACGATGGCGCCGGGGGTCGCCGCGCACGCGTCGGCGATCAGGCGGGTCTCGGTGCGCCAGGACGGCATCGCGGCCCGGCTGATGGGGGCCATCGGGTGCGCCGCGACGAGGACCGGCGAGCCGACCGGGTCGACCGGATCCGCGCGCAGCGAGCCCAGGTGCGTCGGGAGCGGCGTGGCGACGGGGTAGGTGCCGACGTCGGGGGAGACCAGCAGCGCCGTGCCGGCGATGAACGAGGTGTTCCCGGCCGCGGTCAGCACCTGCATCGGGTGGCCGGCGGCCACGAGCCTGTCCGCCGTGGAGCGGGCGACGGTCGCCGAGGTCTCCGGCAGGACGACGACGTCGGCGCCCTGCGCGAGGACGAGGTCCGCCAGCACCTCGGCGCCGACGGTGTCGAGCGTGTTGAAGGACAGGACCACCACCTCGTCGGCCGCCTCCGGGGGCGCCGCCTGCTGCGGGTACGAGCGCACGACGAGGACCGCACCCTGCGCACAGGCGCCGAGCGCGAAGGCGAGCGCCAGCGGGAGCAGCCGCCGGCGCGACCACGGGACCGTCACCAGCACGGCGCCCGCTGCCGCGGCGCCCACCGCTAGCAGCGCACGGAACGAGACGACCTGCGCGACGGGGTAGACGCCGGACGCGACGGGGACCGCGAGCGCCACGAGGACCCCGGCGACGCCGGCCGCGACGACCCAGACGAGGACGCGCGGTCGCGTCACTTGTCGAACTGGTGGTCCGCGTCCGGGAACGTGCCGCCGCGGACCTCGTCGGCGTAGGCGACGGCGGCCGCCTTGAGCGCCGCGCCGATCTCGCCGAACCGCTTGGCGAACCGGGGGGACCAGTCCGTCATCCCGGCCATGTCGACCCAGACCAGGACCTGGCCGTCGCACTCGGTGCCCGCGCCGATGCCGATCGTGGGGATGTGCAGGATCTCCGTGGCGCGCGCGGCCACCGGGGCGGGGACCATCTCGAGGACCACGGCGACGGCGCCGGCCTCCTGGATGGCGACGGCGTCMTCGCAGAGCAGCTCGGCCGCGAGGTCGCCGCGGCCCTGCACGCGCGGACCGCCCAGCAGGTTCTCCGACTGCGGCGTGTAGCCGAGGTGGCCGACGACGGGGATCCCGGCGTCGGTGATCGCCTTGACCTGCGCGGCGACCCGCTTGCCGCCCTCGAACTTCACGGCGGCGACGCCGGTCTCCTTCATCATGCGCACGGCGGTCGCGAGCGCCTGCTCGGGGCCCGCCTCGTAGGAGCCGAACGGCAGGTCCGCGACGACGAACGCGCGCTTGGCCGCCCCGGCGACGGCCCGCGCCGGGGGGATCAGGTCGTCGACCGTCACCGGCAGCGTCGTCGTGTGCCCGTGCATGGTGTTCCCGATGGAGTCCCCGACCAGCAGCATGTCGATGCCGGCCTCGTCGAAGATCCGCGCGGTGACGGCGTCGTAGGCCGTCAGCATGGTCAGCCGCTCGCCGCGCTCCTTCGCCTCGCGCAGGTGGTGCACGCGCACGCGCTTCGGGGTAGTCATTCGTGGAGCTCCTGTCGGGGTGGTCACGGCTCGCGCCAGCGGGTGGTGATGGGCAGCCTGCGGTCGCGGCCGAACGCCAGCGCGGTCACCTTGGTGCCCGGCGGGTACTGGCGCCGCTTCCACTCGGCACGGTCGACCAGGGCGAGGACCTTGTCGACGACGGCGGGGTCGAACCCGCGGGCGAGCAGCTCCGCCCGGCCCTCGGCGTTCTCCACGTAGGCGTCGAGGACCTCGTCGAGGATCTCGTACGGGGGCAGCGAGTCCTGGTCGACCTGACCGGGCCGCAGCTCCGCGGACGGCGGCTTGGTGATCGAGGACTCGGGGATCGGCGGGAGCTCGTCAGGACCGAACACGCCGTCGAGGGCCGCGTTGTTGCGCCAGCGGGCCAGCGCCCACACGCGGGACTTGTCGACGTCCTTGATGGGCGCGAAGCCGCCGATGCTGCCCGCGTCGTAGATCGTCGTGTACCCGACCGCGAGCTCGGTCTTGTTGCCCGGTGCGATCACCAGGTGCCCCTCGCGGTTCGAGATGGCCATGAGGATGACGCCGCGGACCCGGGCCTGCAGGTTCTCCGCGGCCACACCCTCGACGGGGACCTCCGCCTCGAACGCGTCGACCATCGCCTTGATCGGCTGGACGCGGTAGTCGGCACCGATGCGCTTGGCCAGGTCCTGGGCGTCGTCCTTGCTGTGCTCCGACGAGTACACCGACGGCATCGACACGCCGACGACGTTCTCACCGCCGAGGGCGTCGGCAGCGATGGTCGCCACGAGCGCGGAGTCGATGCCACCGGACATGCCGAGGACGACCGAGCGGAACCCGTTCTTGGTCACGTACCCGTGCAGGCCGGCGACCAGGGCGCGGTAGACCTCCTCGTCGGGTGCGAGCGGCGGTGCGACCGTGCCGGTCGCGGGGGCGTCGTCGTCGCCGAGCAGGTCCCACACCAGCAGGTGCTCGACGAACTGTGGGGCGCGCGCCAGCACCGTGCCGTCGGTGGCGATGACGAACGACCCGCCGTCGAACACGAGGTCGTCCTGCGCGCCCACCAGGTTCACGTACGCGACGGGTGCCTCGACCTCGTGCGCGCGGCGGGCGGCCAGCTCGACGCGCTGGTGCCCCTTGCCCTCCTCGTACGGCGACGCGTTGAGGACCACCAGCAGCGAGACCTCGTTCTCGTCCATCTGCGAGACGGGGCCGCCGTCCTGCCAGATGTCCTCGCAGATCACGACGCCCACCCGCCGGCCCGCGACGTCGATCACGCACACGTCGTCGCCGGCCGCGAAGATCCGGTACTCGTCGAACACGCCGTAGTTGGGCAGGTGGTGCTTGTCGTAGCGCACCTGCACCTGGCCGTGCTGGAGCAGGACCGCCTGGTTGGTCGGACGGCGCGGGCCGTCGGGCGCGCCGGGCTCGTGCACCGGCGTCACCGACTTCTCCCCGACCGTGCCGACGAGGACGGCCAGGTTGCCGAGCCCCTCGTCGGCCAGCGCGGCCGCCGTGCGCTGCAGCGCGGCCTCGGCCCCGCGGCGGAACGACGCGCGCAGCGCCAGGTCCTCGATCGGGTAGCCGGTCAGGGTCATCTCGGGGAAGACCACCAGGTCGGCGCCCGCCTGGGCGGCCGTGCGGGCCCAGTCGAGGACCGCTCGGGCGTTCGCGTCGACGTCGCCCACCCGCGTGTCGATCTGCGCGAGGGCGATGCGGGGGGAAGGCATGTGGCCGAGCCTAACCATCTCGCAAGACCCGCCCCGGACACTGGCCGTGTACCGGACCGTTCATCAGGCAGGATGTACCGCATGGACAGGCAGCAGGAGTTCGTGCTCCGCACGGTCGAGGAGCGGGACATCCGCTTCATCCGTCTCTGGTTCACCGACGTGCTCGGGATCCTGAAGTCGGTGGCGGTGGCACCCGCGGAGCTCGAGGCCGCCTTCTCCGAGGGGATCGGCTTCGACGGCAGCGCCATCGAGGGCCTGACCCGGGTGTACGAGGCGGACATGATCGCCAAGCCGGACCCGTCGACGTTCCAGATCCTGCCGTGGCGCGGCGAGCGGCACGGCACCGCGCGCATGTTCTGCGACCTGCTCACCCCGGACGGTGAGCCGTCGCTCGCGGACTCCCGCACGGTGCTCAAGCGAGCGCTGTCGAAGGCCGCCGACCAGGGGTTCACCTTCTACACGCACCCCGAGGTCGAGTTCTACCTGTTCGACGCACCGGCCGACCCGACGCTCCCGCTGGTGCCGGTCGACCAGGGCGGCTACTTCGACCACGTGCCGCGCGGCACGGCGCACGACTTCCGGCGCGCCGCGATCACGATGCTCGAGTCGATGGGCATCTCGGTGGAGTTCTCCCACCACGAGGCCGGACCGGGCCAGAACGAGATCGACCTGCGCTACGCCGACGCCCTGACCACCGCGGACAACATCATGACGTTCCGCACCGTGGTCAAGGAGGTCGCGCTCGAGCAGGGCGTCTTCGCCAGCTTCATGCCCAAGCCGCTGGCGGACCAGCCCGGCTCCGGCATGCACACGCACCTGTCGCTGTTCCAGGGGGATCGCAACGCGTTCCACGAGCCCGGTGGTCACCTGGAGCTGTCGAAGACGGCGCGCTCGTTCATCGCCGGCCTGCTCAAGCACGCCGCCGAGATCACGGCGGTCACCAACCAGTTCGTCAACTCCTACAAGCGGCTGTGGGGCGGCGCCGAGGCGCCGAGCTATGTCTGCTGGGGTCACAACAACCGCTCCGCGCTCGTCCGCGTGCCCATGTACAAGCCGGGCAAGGGCAACTCGAGCCGCATCGAGTACCGCGCGGTCGACTCCGCCACCAACCCGTACCTCGCGTACGCGCTGCTGCTCACCGCCGGTCTCAAGGGTGTCGAGGAGGGTCTCGACCTGCCCGAGGGCGCCGAGGACGACGTCTGGGAGCTCACGGACTCGGAGCGCCGCGCCCTGGGCATCGAGCCGCTGCCGACGTCGCTGGACGCGGCGATCTCCCTCATGGAGAAGTCGGAGCTCGTCGCGGAGACGCTGGGCGAGCACGTGTTCGACTACTTCCTGCGCAACAAGCGCCAGGAGTGGGAGGCCTACCGCTCGCAGGTGACGCCGTACGAGCTGCGGCGGTTCCTCCCGGTGCTGTGAGTGCTCCGGACGGCACCCGGCGGTCGCAGGACCGTGAGCCCGCCGGTGCTGTGAGCTCGACCTCGGCCGGGCGCGGGGCGACGCTGGCCGGGCGGCTGACCCGGGTCGGCGTGTCTGACGCTGGCCGCTCCGAGCGGCTGCTCGCGGACGCGGCGCTGCTGCAGGTCATCGCGGCGCCCGCAGACGTGCTCATCCCGCCGCTCGCGGACGTCGCCGACCCGGACCAGGCGCTCCTCGCGCTCGCGAAGCTCGCCGGCGCGGTCGTCGGGGATCGGGACCTGCTCGGGCTGCTGCGCGGGATCCTCGAGCAGGACGGTCCGCCGCGCGCGCGGCTGCTCGCCGTCGTCGGCGCGTCCGTGGCCCTGGGGGACACGCTCGTCGCGCACCCGGAGACGTTGCGGGTGCTCCTCGACGACACGCTGGGGACGGGCGTCCCCGTGGCCGAGGTCCGGGCCGAGCTCCTGGGCGCGGTCGGAGCGGACGCGGAGGCGGACGTCCCGGTGGCGACGCTCGTCGGCGCCGCGGGGACCGACGCGATGCGGCTCGCCTACCGGACGCGGCTGCTGCGCATCGCGGCGACCGACCTCACCAGCGCGGACCCGCTCAGCCGACTGCCGGGGGTCGCGGCGGCGCTGGCCGACCTGGCCGGTGCCGCGCTGGAGTCGGCGCTGGCCCTGGCCCGGGCCGATCTCGACGACCAGGGTCTCGGTGTCCGGCTCGCGGTCATCGGGATGGGCAAGGGCGGCGGCCGGGAGCTCAACTACGTGAGCGACGTGGACGTCATCTACGTGGCCGAGCCGGTCGACGGTGTCGACGAGGCCGAGGCCCTCGCTGCGGCGTCGCGGCTCGCGGCGGGTCTGGCGCGGGTGTGCTCGACGCCGTCGGGGGAGCCGGCGCTCTGGCCGGTCGACGCGGCGTTGCGTCCGGAGGGCAAGGACGGGCCGCTGGTCCGCACGATCGCGAGCCACAAGGCGTACTACGAGCGCTGGGCCAAGACCTGGGAGTTCCAGGCGCTGCTCAAGGCGCGGCCGCTGGCGGGCGACCAGGCGCTCGGGCGCGAGTACGTCGAGATGACGCAGCCGTTCGTGTGGAGCGCCGTGACGCGTGAGCACTTCGTCGAGGACTCGCAGGCGATGCGCCGACGGGTGGAGGGGCACGTGCCCGCCGCGGAGGCGGACCGGCAGCTCAAGCTCGGGGTCGGCGGCCTGCGGGACGTCGAGTTCACGGTGCAGCTCCTGCAGCTGGTGCATGGGCGCGCGGACGAGTCGATCCGCAGCCCCAGCACGCTGACGGCTCTCGCCGCACTGGCTGCCGGTGGGTACGTCGGCCGCAACCACGCGGCGCAGCTCGCGGTCTGCTACCGCCTGCTGCGCGTGCTGGAGCACCGGATCCAGCTGCACCGGCTGCGTCGCACGCACCTCCTGCCGACGGCGGAGCCGGACCTGCGCAGGCTCGCGCGCTCGATCGGCATGCGGGCGGAGGGTGCCGACGGGTTGCTCGAACGCTGGCGCTCCACGCGACGGGAGGTCCGTGGCCTGCACGAGGAGCTGTTCTACCGGCCGCTGCTGCCCGCGACCGCCCAGCTGTCGACCGCGGAGGCCAGCCTGGCACCGGAGGCTGCCAAGGCCCGGCTCGCCGCGATCGGCTACACCGACCCGGCAGGCGCCATGCGTCACATCGCCGCCCTCACCGAGGGGGTCTCGCGCCGCGCCTCGATCCAGCGGCAGCTGCTCCCGGTCATGCTCGGCTGGTTCGCGGACGGCGCCGACCCCGACGGGGGACTGCTGGCGTTCCGCCGGCTCTCCGACGAGCTGGGCACCACGCACTGGTACCTCAAGCTCCTCCGGGACTCGGGCACGGCGGCCCGTCGGCTCGCACAGGTGCTGTCGACCTCCCGCTACGTGGCCGACGCGCTCACGAGGTCGCCGGAGTCGGTCACATGGCTGGCCGACGACGCCGACCTGGTGCCCCGCACCTTCGAGCGGCTGACCGCGGAGGCCGACGCGATCCTCACGCGGTCCGACGAGCAGGTCACGGCGGTGACGGCACTGCGCGGGCTGCGTCGACGGGAGCTCGCCCGGACCGCCGCCGCGGACGTGCTGGGCGTCGTCACCGGCGAGCGTGCGTCGCGGAGCCTGAGCGTCGCGGCCGACGTCGTGCTCGTCGGCGCCCTGCGGGTGGCGGAGTGGGAGGCGCGCGCCGACAAGGGGCTGGAGACCAGCCCGACCCGGCTGCTCGTCGTCGCGATGGGTCGGTGGGGCGGTGCGGAGATGGGCTACTCCTCCGACGCCGACGTGCTCTTCGTGCACGACCCCGTCGAGGGGGCCGACGCGCGGTCGGCGCAGGAGTTCGCGCTCCTGGTGACGACGAAGCTGCGCACGCTGCTCGGGTCGGTCGGGCCGGAGCCGACCCTCGACGTCGACGCGGACCTGCGTCCGGAGGGCCGCAACGGCCCGCTGGTCCGCTCGTTCGACTCGTACGCCGAGTACTACGACCGCTGGTCCTCACCGTGGGAGAGCCAGGCGCTGCTGCGGGCCCGGCCGGTGGCCGGGGACGACGAGCTGGGCGAGCGGTTCCTGCGGCTGATCGACCCGCTGCGGTACCCGGTCGGTGGTGTCGACCCGTCGGTGGAGCGTGAGGTGCGCCGCATCAAGGCGCGGGTCGAGTCCGAGCGCCTGCCGCGGGGCGTCGAGCCCGCCCGGCACCTCAAGCTCGGCCGCGGTGGCATCTCCGACGTCGAGTGGACGGCCCAGCTCCTCCAGCTCCAGCACGCCCACGAGGTGCCCGGCCTGCGGACCACCGCGACGCTCGCCGCTCTCGACGCGGCCACCACGGCAGGGCTTCTCGACGAGGACGACGCGCGGGTGCTGAGCGAGGCGTGGCTCCTGGCGAGCCGGCTGCGGGACGCCAACGTGCTCTGGAGCGGTCGCGGGGGAGCGCACGCCGACGTCCTGCCGCACGACCGTCAGGCGCTCGCCGGGCTGGCTCGCGTGGTCGGGTACCCCGCCGGGTCGGGCGGCGAGCTGGAGCAGGACTACCTGCGGACCGCGCGGCGGGCGCGGGCGGTCGTGGAGCGCGTCTTCTACGGCTGAGCGTCCGGACGGCCCGATGGCTCGGTCGGCTCGTCCGGCTCGTCCTCCGGCACGTCCACCCACCCGCGCTGCCGTCGCATCGCCTGCGCGTCCTCGCGGAGCAGCTCGTCGTCGACCAGGTCGTGCCGGCGGATGTACGTCGACGAGACCGCCTGGATCGTTGCCGCGACGGGCAGTGCGAGGAAGGCGCCGATCGGGCCGAAGACCGCGCCGAAGGCGATCACCGCGAGGAACGAGATCGCCGGGTTGATCTCGAGCGACCGCGAGGACACCTTGGGCGAGAAGATCAGGTTCTCCACCTGCTGGTACCCGACGATGAACGCCAGCGTGAGGAGGCCCTTGACGGGGTCGACGGCCAGCGCCACCGCGATGGGCAGGGCGCCACCGATGTACGTGCCGATGGTCGGGACGAACTGCGAGACCACGCCCGTGAACGCCGCGAGCGGCAGGGCGTACGGGATGCTCAGCACCGACAGGAAGATGAACGTGAAGAACGTCGACAGGGCCGCCAGCACGATGCGCGAGTTGATGAAGTCCGCGACCTTCTCCTGGGAGACCTCCCACAGCCGCAGCACCTCGCGCTGCCGGGCGGGGGCGAGCATCCGGCAGATTGCCGCCCGCAGCTTCGGGCCGGCGCTCGCCATGTAGTAGACGACGAGCAGGACGGCGCTGGCGGTGAACAGCCCGCCGACGATGGACGAGCCGAGCCCGATGAGACCCGGGGCGAGCTGCTGCCAGTTCTCGCTGAGGCCGATCAGCAGGTCGTCGGCCTCGGGCATCTCGACGGGGAACCGCTGCGTCACCCAGTCGGCGAACTGCGCGTAGTACTCCGGCAGCGACTGGACGAGCTCGATGACCTGCGTGACGAACAGGCCGCCGAACAGCGCGATCACCGCGAGGATCCCCACCAGCGAGGCGACCATCACCAGGCCGGTGGCGCGCGTGCGCCGCAGACCGCGGGCCACCAGCCAGCGGATCAGCGGCTCCATGGCGAGGGCCAGGAACCACGAGATCACCACGATGAAGATGACGTTGCCCAGCAGGGACAGCGCCCGCCACGTCGCGAGCCCGAGGAAGACCGCGATCCCGGTCATGAGGAGCGCGCGGGGCAACCACGCCGGTGGCTTGCGGGGATCGGGGCGGCTCACGCTCGTCAGGCGGGTCGCAGGGCTGTTCGGCATCGGGTCCCCCGTGCGGGCAGGCGAGCGGGCTCGCGGGCGGCGTTCGTCTTCGGGCACCGTACCGGTCCGGGCGGGCTGGTTGGCGGTCCCGCGCCACGCGGTCGAGCCGGTGCGGGTCCGCCTCTCGCGCTCTGAGCAGCGCAACTGCCATGCTCGGGAGGTCGCACCAGGTCCGACATATCGGGAGGGCACTTCGTGGTCGAGAACAAGCCGTCGCCCCGCAAGCCGCGCGGAACCGGCGCGAAGCCGCCAGCCGCGGACCCGTCGGTCGGCACGCCGGCCGCCGAGGACGTGGCCGCCACCCCGGACACCACGTCGCCGTACGTGACGCCGGACGAGGAGACCCCGGACGACACCGGTCCGTCGGACGCCGTCGCGCCGTCGGACGACCCGGACCAGAACGACACTGTCGTGATCCCGACCGGCTCCCCGCACGACACCGCGGAGATCCCGACGAGCATCGACGTCGAGGTCCCGGCGTCCTCCCCGTCGGAGGACCGCGCCGTGCTGCTGGCACGGCTGCAGCTCCTGGAGACCGAGAACGCGCGCCTGCGGGCGACGGCCACCGTCCCGCCACCCGCTGCGGTGGTGCCTCGTCCGCGGCGCAAGGTGGGTCGCTCGACGGCCGCGGTCGTCCTGATCCTCATCGGTGCGCTGCTCGCCCCGATCGCGGTCGTGGGCAGCTGGGCGCGTGGGCTCGTCGTCGACACCGACCGCTACGTCGACACGGTGGCACCGATCGCCGAGGACCCGCTGGTCCAGTCGGCGGTGGCGAACCGGATCACGGTCGCGGTCGTGGACGCGCTGAACGTCGAGGAGCTGACCACGCAGGCGACCGACGCGGTGGCGGGCCTGGACCTGCCGCCGCTGGTCGGCCAGGCGGTCACCTCGTTGCAGGCGCCGCTGCAGGAGGCGATCACCGGGTTCATCCGCAAGAACGTCACCAAGATCGTCAGCTCGGACCAGTTCGAGAACGTCTGGGAAGAGGCCAACCGGGCCGCGCACGAGCAGATCGTCGCGACGCTGCGCGGCGACCCGGACGCGCTCGCGCAGATCAGCGACAGCGGTCAGCTCACGCTGGACATCACCCCGATCATCGAGCAGGTCAAGACGTCGCTGGAGCAGGCCGGCTTCACGCTGGTGAGCCGGATCCCGACGATCAACGTGACGTTCCCCATCGCGTCGAGCGCCGACCTGGTGCGGCTGCAGAGCGCGTACCGGCTGATCGACATCGTCGGCGGGCTGCTGCCGTACCTGTCCCTGGCCCTGCTCGCCGCGGGCGTGCTCGCCGCGCAGCACCGGTCCCGGGCCCTGGTCGTGGCGGGTCTGTCCCTGGCGGGCGCGATGCTGCTCCTGGGCATCGCGTTGACCCTCGGGAGATCGCTGTACGCCAACGCACTGCCCCCGGAGGTGCAACGCGTCGACACCGCGGTCGCGATCTACGACCAGTTCGTCTCCCTGCTGCGCATCGAGCTGCGGGTCGGACTGGTCCTCGGGTTGCTGCTGGCCATCATCGCGTTCGTCGCGGGCGGTACCACGGCGGCCCGGCAGCTGCGTGCGTCGTCGTCCCACGCCTCCGCGTGGGTGCGCTCCGCCGGCGACCGCCGCGGGATCAGCACGGGACCTGTCGGCGTCTGGCTCGACCAGCAGCGCACCCTCGTGCGCGTGGTGATCATCGCCCTGGCCGCCCTCGCGCTCGTCCTGGCCGACCGGCTCACCCCCGCGTACGTGGTCGGCGTGTTCGTCATCGCCCTCCTCGTCCTCGGCCTGGTGACGCTGGCCGCACGACCACGTGGCGCCGCGCCCGTCGAGGAGGAGGAACCGGTCCTCGTCTGACCACGGGTCACCGGTCCGACAGGCACCACCGGTCGCTGTCGGGCTGCTCGGCGGCGAGCACCTGTGCCGCGCGCTCCCGGCCGAGGTTCCAGTCGCCGACGCCCGTGGAGGGTGCGACGCTCGCGGTCGCGAGCAGGCACCGGCGCAGCGCGGGCTCGCCCTCGATCTGGTCGAACGCCGGGACCGCGTCGGCGGACAGCCCGGCGAGGTAGCCGGCGTCGAGGGTGGTCTCGAGATCGGCCGTGGTGTTGTGGCGGACGATCTGCGCGTCGGGGTTGATGAGCGCCAKACCGAGCATCGCCACGCCGACCGCCTGGACGGCCGCCCGCGGCAGCCACCCGCCGCGCCACCGGATCCCCGCGACGAGCAGCATCACGAAGATCGCGGCGAGGGTGATCTCGGTGACGGTCACGAAGACGCGCAGCCGCGTGAGCCCGAAGGCGTCGACGTACAGGTCCATCCGCCGCAGCGCCGACGCCACGACACCGAGGGTGCCCAGGCACAGCGCACCGAGGGCGAGGCGGGACAGCAGCCTGTCCGTCGGGGTCTCTCGGGGCGCGCGTCGGGCGGCGACCGCCACGACGACGAGGGCGAGGGCGGTGACCACGACCAGCTGGGCGAATCCCTCGCGTGCGTACTCGGCGTACGTCAGGCCCTCGGTCTCCAGCACGTGCCGGTGACCGCCGAGCAGCGCGCCGACCTGGACCGTCACGAACAGCAGGACCAGCGCGGCGAGAGCGACCACCGGGAGCAGCCACTCGCCGCGCTTCGCGGGGCTACGTGGCGCGAGCCGGGCGTCCGACCAGCTGGGCGGAGCGAGCGCGAGGTGCGCGAGGGTCGCGACCACGACGGCCACGAGCACGCCGACGACGATCTGGCCCGGCAGCAGGTCCGCGTCCACGCGCGGCATCAGCCGGGCGAAGACGCGGTCGGAGCTGGCGAACAGGAGACCGAACACGAGCAGCAGGCCGACGGTGATCCCGACGCTGCGCAGCGCGACCAGCAGCTGTCCACGCCGCGACCCGGTGTGGGTCTCGAGGCCCTTCGCCACCCACGGCAGCGCGCGGACGGTGCCTGCCGCCCACGTCAGCGGCGCGAGCACGGCGGCCGGTGCCGACCGGGAGGACGTCACGGCGACCACGCCCGTCCAGGCGGCGACGAGCGCGCAGAGCACCACGACCCAGCCGGCGTCGCGGACGGCGACGACGGCGAACAGGGTGATCGAGAGGGCGGCCGTGATCAGGTCGTTCACGTTGCGCCGGCGGACGAGCGCCGGGGCCGCCGCGGCCCACACGAGCAGACCGACGATCGCGGCACCGAGTCCCGGCTGGTTGTCGACGAGCAGGACGCCGCCGAGCACCCCGACCACGGCGCACCCGACCAGGGTGCTCACGGCGACCGGACGCCGTCGCTCCGCCCAGAACGCGACGAGGACCCGGGCGAGCCGGCCGGCCTCGCGCGGGACGGGCACGCCCCGGCYCGCCACCCAGGAGGGTGGCGGGCCGGGGAGAGCAGGGGGAGTCGGGGGCGTCGGTGCTCCGGTGTCGCTCATGGACGACACGCTAAGACCGCGTGTTCCCGCACGTCAGAGACTTGCGCGGGGGTCCCGTGCACGTTGTGTGCACCAGTGCCCGGTCCCTCCACAACCAACTCCCAGCCCGCGCACAGGTCACCGCCGCACGGTCACCACCCGCTCGGCCGTCGACGTGCTGCCGGCGTCGTTGCTCAGCACGGCCACGAACCGGTAGGTGCCCTGTGCGAGGCCGGTCACTGCGGTCTGCACCGTCTGGCGCCGGGGCGTCGCGGCCGTGAGCTCCTGCTCGTCGACCAGCACGCCGTCCTGGTACAGCGCGTAGTGCGTCGCGTTGGTGCCCCACCAGAGGTTGGTCGTCACGGTGAACGCGCCGTCACCGTCGCGGTTGTCGTCGGACAGGACGGCGACGGCAGGCGACGCGTCCTTGACGATGACGGTGTGCGGGCGCGACGTGCTGGTGCCGTACGGGTTGAGCAGCTCGACCACGTACGTGTAGGTCCCGTTCACCCGGCCGGTGATCGGGAACGCCACCGTCTGGCGGCGGGGCGTCGTTCCGGTGAGCCACTCGGCGTCGACGAGCACGCCGTTCTCGTAGAGCTTGGCGACCGTGGCGTTCTGGCCCCAGTAGAGGTTCGCCGTCACCTTGTACGCACCGTCGAACAGGCCCGTGCCCTGGCCGTTGTCGTCGGAGAGGACGGCGACGGCGGGTGCGGCTGTGGCCACCGGGGTGCCGGAGGCGAGCACGCCCGCACCTGCCTGCGCACGGACGATCGCGGGAACGTCCTCGACCGGGTCGAGCGTGTAGGCGTACACGTCAGCCGGGTTCCAGCGTGCCGTCGGTGCCAGCGGGACGGGCGCGGTCGCGTTGAAGGCGGCGAGGATGTCGGTCGGCGCACCGTTCACGGTCGAGCCGGTCTCGAACAGCTGCGTGCCCGCCCAGCGCGTGATGATGCGTGCCGGGTCGACCCCGGGTGCCAGCTCGAACGCGTTGTTCTCCGCGTAGATGCTCGACTCGATGCCCGCGCCCCAGTAGTACTGGAACAGGCCCTCGGTGGTCTGCGTGTAGAGGTTGTCGTAGAGGTGCACGTCACCGAACCGCACGCGCGGTGCCCTCTGGCCGATGTCGACCCAGTGGTTGTGGTGCAGCGTCACGCGGTGCTGACCGCGGTCCTGGGGCCGCGAGTCCGACGAGCCGATGAGCTCGGTCTTGTCGTGCTCCTCGAACTCGTTGTAGCTGACGGTCACCAGGTCGGAGCCGTGCGTGATGTCGAGCAGCCCGTCGTGCGTCTCGAACGGCCGGCCGAAGACGACCGGGAGCGCGGAGTGCGGGTGCGCGCCGTCGTTGAACGTGTTGTGGTCCACCCAGACGCTCGTCGAGGTCCACACGGACACGTTGTCGTACGCCGAGTTCCAGTTGCCGACGGCGGTGTCGGTCGGGTCCCAGACGGGGAAGCAGTCGTACGCGTCGGCCACCGTCAGGTTCCGGACGATGACGTTGTGCGCGTCGCGGATCCGGACGCTGGCGCCGACGATCTGCGCGTCGTCACCGACCCCGACGAGGGTGACGTTCGAGCCGACGTGCTGCAGCGTCTTCGTGGCCTGGATCGCCKCGGCGGCGATGCGGGCGTTCTCCAGCGGACCGCTCGGCTTGACCTTGCCCCACGGACCGGTGGGGTCGTAGTAGGCGATGTAGTCGGCCATGCTGAACGGCTTGCCGGTGTCGGACACCGTGACCTGCGAGGCGTACTCGTCACAGGCGGTCGCCGGGTCGAAGGCGGTGATGGTTCCCGTGACGTAGATGATCCTCGGGACGGTGTTGGTGCGGGCGTCCGTCTGGCTGCCGCCCGCCTTGCCGGCGAGGGCGTCGCGCAGCTCCTGCCAGGTGTCGACCACGTACACCTGGGCGGGGTCGGCGGCAGAGCCGCCGGTGGTCCCGGTGGCGACCGTGGGCTTGCCGTCGGGAACCGTCGGGCCCTCGAAGGAGGCCCAGCCGTCGCCCGGGGGGAGGACCTCGCGGCCGAGGTCGACGGCGGGGGGAGGGGGAGTGGCACTCGCGGTCGTCGTGGGGAGCAGGAGGGCTCCTGCGGCGAGGGTGACGACGAGGGTGTGACGAGCTCGCATGAGACGTCCTTGTCTCCGACAGGGGTGAGAAACCGGTTTCCGTAAGGTGCCACAGAATGTCCGGTAAGCGCAATCCCTCGGATCGTCTGAAAGGGTTCTCTCATGACGCTCTGGCGCACGCGCAGCTCGACCACCGTGTACGAGAACCCCTGGATCCGGGTGCGGGAGGACGCCGTCGACCGCCCGGACGGCAGCGCGGGGATCTACGGGGTGGTGGAGGTCCGCAACCCGGCGGTCTTCGTCGTGCCGGTGACCGCCGACGACGAGGTGGTGCTCGTCGAGGTGGACCGCTACACGACGGGCGTCTCGCTCGAGGTCCCCGCCGGCGGTTCCGACGGCGAGGATCTGCTGGTCGCCGCGCAGCGGGAGCTGCAGGAGGAGACCGGACTCGTCGCGGGATCCTGGGAGCGCCTGGGCTCCATGTTCGCGCTCAACGGGATCTGCAACGCGCCGGAGCACGTCTTCCTCGCCCGCGACCTGCGCCCCTCGGGGGAGGACACCGACCACGCCGTCGAAGGCATCACCGCCGTCCGGACCGTTCCGTGGACCGACGTCATCACCATGGTCGCGGACGGCACGATCACCGACGGCGAGACCGTCGCGGCACTGATGTACGCCGCGATCGCCCTGCGCCGGATCACCTGACAGCGTCAGGTCTGCGGTGTCACGGTCCAAGCGCCGTGCGTGCGGATGGCGAAGATGCCCGGCATCGGCAGCTCCACCACCTCCGTGAACGCCTCGTCGTTGCCGAACAGCTGCTGGTCGCCGTTGCCGAAGAAACGGCCGGAGAAGACGTCGTCCGGCCCGGCCGGGGTCCAGGTCACCTCGGCGTGGGTGCCCTGGTCCGACACGCGCACCACGGTGGATCCGGTACCGCTCTGCGGCCCGGTCGCGCTCGGGAGGTCGTTCCAGCTCTGGAACCGGATCGACCAGGGGCCGTCGGCCTGCAACCACACGGACTGCTCGGGTGCGCTGCCGACGAACACGTCCATGAGGTACGACCCAGCGAGGGGGCCMGCACCCTCGTCGTACGGGGTCATCCTGTCCGGGCCCGTCAGCACCGTGGGCAATGCGCCCGCCGCGCACGCGGTGCAGTCGAGGACGATGACGACTGCGAACTCACCGCCCCGGGTGTAGGTCACCGCCGCGCTGCCGACACCCGACACCTGCGCCGGCGCGCCTTCCACGACCGCCCCGGCCGCGACCAGCTGAGCGGGCGCGGCGGTCGGGCGACCCGAGGCGACCGTGACCGACGGGGTCGGCGTGGCGACCTCGGACGTCGGGGTCGGAGGTGCGCTCGTCGGCCCGGTGGTCGGCTCCTCAGGTTTGCCACCCGACCCGCAGGCGGCGACGAGGAGCAGGACGGTGACGAGCGCCGCCGCCGGACGGATGGTGCGCGAGGAAGCCATACCCACACCCTGCCGGTCGGTCCGCGGTGCGCGCGCCGCAGGTCGCTGTGACGTGCGGCACCCCGGTCAGACGACGAGACCGAGCGCCGTCCCGATGAGTGCGGCCATCACCAGACCGGCCACGGCCCAGGCGAGCATGCTCCCCGCCAGGTACACCGAGAAGCGCGTGTGCTCGCCGGCCGACTCGCCCCACACGGGTGCGGGTGCCCACCGGACGGTGTCGACGAGGCGTCGGACACGGTCGCGCGGGGAAGGTGACGGGTGGATGGCGGACATGAGCGCTCCTGGTGGGTGCACACGGACAGGGCCGGGGTTGCCGGCACGTCCATCGTCCACCGCCCGGGCCGCGCGCGGACGGGCCTTTGGTCCTGCTCGGGGCGCCCGGTGCACCCGGACGCCCCGAGCCGGTGTCAGTGGCAGTACAGCCTCTGCAGCGTCTGGCCCGTGTCGAGGTACCGACGCGTCACCCAGCCCAGGTTGACGGCGTAGGCGCACGCAGGGTCGAGGGCCACGTCGATCGGGACGCCTCCCGTGTTCGTTCCATTGTGCGGGCCCGAGGCGCCGCCCCGGAACGAGTAGCTCCCCGGGGTGAATGCAGCCGACGGCGTCTCCGGCGGCAGGTGGGACGCAGGACCGTTGCTGGTGATCGACACGGAGAATTTCCGCAGGTGCGGGTGGTCCACCGTGTAGAGCAGGTGGATCAGGGTCGCGCTGGACAGGGGGTTGCAGGCGTTGAGCCGCAGCTCCTCGAGGTCCAGCGTGGCGATGACCGGCGAGTTGTCGAAGATGATCGCGTCGAGCTGGTCGGAGTGGGTCGGGGCGTTGGTGACCGCGTCGCGCACCTCGAAGCCCACCCGGTAGCGGCGGACGGGCTCCTGCTCGGCTGTCGGCAGCGTCTCGCCCGCCTGCGCGATCGGCAGACCGCCGGGCTTCTTCGGCGGGTGCAGCGCTGTGAACGCCGCCGTGTTCAGCTCCAGCAGGTCGAACGTGCGCAGGAAGTTCGACCCGCTCACGTTGACCACCGCGGTCGACCCCGGCGGGTTGAACATCGGCACGGTGACCGGCAGGCCGGCGACCTGCACGAAACCGTCCGCGTCGAGGTGGGCCGCCGTCACGACCACGGCCGTCGACTGCGCCTGTCCGTTGCCGTCGGTGTAGAACACGTACCCGACGTGCGTGCCGACGACCTGCGTCGTCACCGGCGTCAGGCTCACCGGGGCGACCGTCGGCGGGTTCGCGGGATCCTCCGTGCCGCCGGTCCAGGTGTACTCGCCTACCAGGAACCGGTACTTCAGCGGATGCCCGGTGCCGAGGTCGGTGAGCGGGCAGTTGCCCCGCAGCGTCACGGAGCCCCCGAACACGTAGGCGCCACCCGACGGGTCGGCGTAGCCGAGCGTGTCGAACGACGAGCCCGGCAGACCGTTGCCGGGGTGGATGTCGAACGCCTCGACCTGCTGCCAGTGCGGCACGGTCTCGGGACCGCCGACCTCCAGGTCGGAGCACAGGTCCAGGCAGAAGCAGTGCCCCACGTTCTGCCGGCCCGGCTTGCGACCGTCCGCCTGCGTCTCGCTGATGATCGGCTGCCCGCCGAGCTCGACCTTCGCGTAGACGTCCGGACCTTCGGTGAGCTCGACGTTCACGTACGGCGAGAACGGCGTGCGCCGGAAGTCCGACGCGAGGTACGTCAGGACGTAGTGACCGGTCCCGTCCGTCGTCGCGGTGCCGAGCGGGTCGTCCTGCAGCCAGTCGGCGTCGAACACCGTGATGACGGCACCCGGGATCGCGGTCTTGGTGCTGCAGGTCGTGATCCGGCCGCTGATCGTCCAGATGCCGAACAGCGCCAGGATGTGACACCAGAACCGGTTCGGGACCGCGTACTCCCACACCGCGATGATGCGGTCCTCGGTCTGGCGCCAGCGCGGCTGGAGCGTGGTGACCGCGAACTGCCGCGGCTTCGCGGTCGGGTCGTGCCGTGGCCGTGGCGGCTTCTCGACGTACAGGTCGAGGTCCAGCGGACCGCCGTCGTACTCCTTGTCATCGATCGTCAGGACGTACGCCCCCGAGTCGTCGATGCGTGCGACAGCGAGCGGTGCTCCTGTGCGCTCGCCCTCGGCGACCTCGTGGAACGTCTCCTTGTCGGCCGCGACCGCCTGCTCCGTCGCCCGGTCGCCCCTCGACCGGTACGCGCGCAGCTCCACGCCGGCGAGCGGCTCTCGAACGTCGTGACACAGCGTTCCCCACAGGGATCCGCGGATCTCGTATGCCATGGTCTTCTGCCMCCTGATGAGTGCAGGCACGTCGGTGTGCCTGCTCGAACAAAAGGAGCAGCCCCGTCGGCGGGGAGATACGTCACGCGCCCGAACGCACGGCACCCCCGCCGCCACGAGGGCGACGGGGGTGCCGTCACTGCAGGTCACCGCCTCACGGGAGCAGCCGCGAGGCGGGACGATCACACGTCGTAGTAGAGCTCGAACTCGTGCGGGTGCGGCCGCAGACGGATCGGGTCGACCTCGGCGTTGCGCTTGTAGTCGATCCACGTCGCGATCAGGTCGGGCGTGAAGACGTTGCCCGCCGTGAGGAAGTCGTGGTCGGCCTCGAGGCGGTCGAGCACCTCGCCGAGCGAGCCCGGGACCTGCTGGATGGCAGCGTGCTCCTCGGGGGGAAGCTCGTACAGGTCCTTGTCCACCGGGTCCGGCGGCTCGATCCGGTTCTGGATGCCGTCGATGCCGGCCATGAGCATGGCAGCGAACGCCAGGTACGGGTTCGACGACGGGTCCGGCACGCGGAACTCGATGCGCTTGGCCTTCGGGTTCGAACCGGTGACCGGGATGCGGATGCACGCGGAGCGGTTGCGGGCCGAGTAGACCAGGTTGACGGGGGCCTCGAAGCCGGGCACCAGGCGGTGGTAGGAGTTCACCGTCGGGTTGGTGAACGCGAGCAGCGACGGCGCGTGCTTGAGCAGGCCACCGATGTACCAGCGCGCCAGGTCGGACAGGCCGCCGTAGCCCTTCTCGTCGAAGAACAGCGGCTCGCCGTCCTTCCAGAGCGACTGGTGGACGTGCATGCCCGAGCCGTTGTCGCCGAAGAGCGGCTTCGGCATGAAGGTCGCSGTCTTGCCGTTCTCGTGCGCCACGTTCTTCACGACGTACTTGAACAGCATGACCTTGTCGCCGGAGATGGCGAGCTTGTCGAAGCGGTAGTTGATCTCCTGCTGGCCGGCGGTGCCGACCTCGTGGTGGGCGCGCTCGACACCGAGGCCGAGGGCGTCCAGCTGCAGGCTGATCTGGTCGCGGATGTCCGAGAACCCGTCGACCGGGGGCACGGGGAAGTAGCCGCCCTTGTAGGGGATCTTGTGGCCGAGGTTGCCACCCTCCTCCTCKCGGCCGGTGTTCCAGGCCGCCTCGAAGGAGTCGATGGAGTAGAACGACTCGTTCTGCTTCGTGTGGAAGCGGACGTCGTCGAAGATGTAGAACTCGGCCTCGGGGGCGAAGAAGGCCGTGTCGGCGATGCCGGTCGACTTCAGGTACGCCTCAGCCTTCGCGGCGACCTGACGCGGGTCACGGCTGTAGGGCTCGTCGGTGTACGGGTCCACGATGTGGAAGTTGATGTTCAGCGTCTTCTCGACCCGGAACGGGTCCAGGTACGCGGTGCTGATGTCGGGGATGAGCTTCATGTCCGACTCGTGGATCGCCTGGAAGCCGCGGATCGAGGACCCGTCGAACATCTGGCCCTCGGTGAAGAAGTCCAGCTCCAGGGAGTACGCGGGGACGTTGAAGTGCTGCATCGTGCCGGGCAGGTCACAGAACCGGACGTCGACGAACTTCACGTCCTCGCTCTTGATGAACGCCAGGACTTCCTCTGGCTTGCTGAACATCCGCTGCTCCTCGGTCGGTGGTACCCGTGGGGTCGGGCAAGGCGAGGTTACGAGCGCCCCGTTTCTCTGTCGTGTACCAAGTGTTTCGACAGCGTTACGGGGCCGCCCCTCGTGTAACGAATGTTGACCCTATGCCCTGGGCGTGGGTGTCGGTCATGCCCGTCTCATCACAGGATGAAGAGCATCTCCTGGTACGTCGGCAGCGGCCACAGGTCGTCGGCGACGAGCTCCTCCAGCGCGTCGGCCGCGGCCCGGACGTCCGCCATCGCCGGAAGCAGCACGTCCCGGGCGTGCTCGGCCTCGGCCAGCGCCGAGTGGCCCACGTCGGCCTTGAGCGCGGCACGCAACGAGGCCAGCCCGGTCCGGAGCGCCGCGATCGGCGTGCTCACCTCGTCGAGCGGCGCGGTGTCCGCCTCGACGCCGGCGGCCTTCAGGGCGCCGATGTTCAGGGCGATCTCCGTCTGGTGCTTGACGGCTGCCGGCAGGATCGCGGTGGTGCCGATCTCCAGGGAGAGGCGGGCCTCCACGCCGATGGTGAGCGCGTACTGCTCCAGACCGATCTCGTACCGGCTGTGCATCTCGCGGTGGTTGAAGACTCCGTACCGCTCGAACAGCTCCATCGCGGACTCCGTGACGAGCTCGGGCAGGGCGTCCAGCGTGGTCTTCAGGTTCGCCAGACCCCGCTGCTCGGCCTCGATGGGCCACTCCGCGGAGTAGCCGTCGCCGTTGAACACGACGTTGCCGTGGTCCGTGATGATCTGCGTGAGCAGGTCCTGCACGGCCGTGTCGAAGTCGGTGCCGGCGGCGACCGCGGTCTCGAGGACCCCGGCGGCGTAGTCGAGGGAGTCGGCCATGATCGTGTTGATCGTGGTCATCGGGCCGGCGACCGTCTGCATGGAGCCAGGGGCGCGGAACTCGAAGCGGTTGCCGGTGAACGCGAACGGGCTCGTGCGGTTGCGGTCGCCCGGGTCGGTGGGCAGCACCGGCAGCGTGTCGACGCCGATGTGCATGACGCCCTTGCCCTTCGACGACGAGGCGGCGCCCTTGGCGATCTGCTCGAACACGTCGGCCAGCTGGTCGCCCAGGAAGATCGAGATGATCGCCGGGGGAGCCTCGTTGGCGCCGAGCCGGTGGTCGTTGGTGGCGGACGCGACGGACGCCCGCAGCAGCCCGGCGTACTTGTGCACGGCGCGGATCACGGCCGCGCAGAAGACGAGGAACTGCGCGTTGTCGTGCGGGGTGTCGCCCGGCACCAGCAACGAGCCCAGGTCGGCGTTGCCCAGCGAGAAGTTCACGTGCTTGCCGGAGCCGTTGACGCCGGCGAACGGCTTCTCGTGGAACAGGCACTCCATGCCGTGCTTCTTGGCGATCGCCTTGAACGTCGTCATCAGCAGCTGCTGGTGGTCGGCCGCCAGGTTGCCGCGCTCGAACATCGGCGCGATCTCGAACTGGCCGGGGGCGACCTCGTTGTGCCGGGTCTTGGCGGGGATGCCGAGCTTGAACAGCTCCCGCTCGGTGTCCATCATGAAGCCGAGCACGCGGTCAGGGATGGCGCCGAAGTAGTGGTCGTCGAACTCCTGACCCTTCGGCGGCTTGGTGCCGAACAGGGTGCGGCCCGCGTTGAGCAGGTCCGGGCGGGCCAGGAAGAAGTGCCGGTCCACCAGGAAGTACTCCTGCTCCGGACCGCAGAACGCCACGACCTTCTGGTTCTCGTGCCCGAAGAGGGTCAGGATGCGGGCGGCGTGCTCGCCCATCGCCTGCTGCGAGCGCAGCAGCGGGGTCTTGTGGTCGAGCGCCTCACCGGTCATCGAGACGAACACCGTGGGGATGCACAGGGTGTTCCCGTTGGGGTTCTCCAGGATGTACGCCGGGCTCGTCACGTCCCAGCCGGTGTACCCGCGCGCCTCGAACGTGTTGCGCAGGCCACCGTTCGGGAAGCTCGACGCGTCGGGCTCGCCCTGCACGAGCGTCTTGCCGGCGAACTCCGCCAGCGACGACCCGTCGCCGACCGGCTCGAAGAAGCTGTCGTGCTTCTCGGCGGTCAGGCCGGTGAGCGGGTAGAAGACGTGCGCGTAGTGCGTCGCGCCCTTCTCCAGGGCCCAGTCCTTCATGGCGGACGCGACGGCGTCGGCGACGTCCGGGTCCAGCATGGCGCCGTGCTCGATCGTGGCGATCACGGACTTGTAGACCGACTTGGGCAGCCGCTTCTGCATCACCGTCTTGCTGAAGACGTTGAGGCCGAAGATCTCGCCCGGCGCCTCGGCCACGTTGAAGCTGATGGCGGGCGGCACGTAGGCCTCGACGTTCCAGATCGCCTCGCGACGGACGGCGTTTCCGCTCATGAAGACCCCTCAGGCAGGACTCGACGCCCCGGTGTGGTCAGCGGGACAGGTGGGGTCACCGTACGAACGTCKGGTACCGCGGATGTTTCCGGGACGTTGCTGTCACCTACCCTTCTGAGGTGGCAGATCGAGGCGACCTCAGCTCCTGGCTCGGCGGCGGACCGGCACCGGATCCTGGACCCGGCCGCGGGGTACGGCTGGGCCTGCCCGACGCCGGACCCGGGTCGCTCGCGCCGCTCGGGCGACGGGTCGTGGCGCTGGTCATCGACTGGGTGGCGTGCCTGGCCATCTCGGGTGCGTTCTTCGCGAGCGTGCCGGACGCGTTCCTGCTGAGCCGCGGCAACCCGCTGGCGACGCTCGGGATCTTCGCCCTGGAGAACGTGCTCCTCGTCGGCTCGATCGGGCACACGCTCGGGCACCGGCTCGTGGGACTGCGGGTGCGCCGCGTGTTCCCGGGGCAGACCCGGGACGACGCGGCGTGGGCGACGATGGCGCCCGGGTTCCTCAGCGCCCTGGCGCGGACGCTGCTGCTCTGCCTCGTGGTCCCGGCCGTCGTCTGGGACTCGGACGGTCGGGGGCTGCACGACCGGGTGGCCGGCACCGCGATCGTCCGGCGCTGACCCCTCAGGCGGGGGCCTGCCAGACCAGGCTGTACCGCCAGTAGAGACGTCGCCGCCACTGCACCCCCTGCAGGATCGACCGTGCGGCCGTCCGCACGTCGCCGTAGCTGTGCTCGGGGTCCCGCACGGGCGCGCCGTGCTCCCAGTGCCCGCGCGCACGGTCGGCAACCATTGCGGCGGGGACGGCAGCCAGGCTGAGCGCAGCGTCCGTGGGCGTACGCACCCGCGCGAGCCCCACGACGACCAGGTGCCCACCGGGGGAGACGAGAGCACGGAGCCGCCGCAGGCCCTCGTCGAGGTCGAGGTGGTGCAACGTCGCGAAGCACGTCACGAGGTCGAACTGCTTGTCCTGCGGGAGCTCGAGGACGTCACCGACGAGGTACGTGAGTCCGTCGTCACCCCGCGCCAGCGACCGCGCTCGCGAGACCTGGTCCGCGTCCAGGTCCAGGCCGGTGACCGCTGCGACACCGGCGGAGCGCAGCTCGCGGGTGAGCAGCCCCTCGCCACAGCCCACGTCGAGCGCGCTGCGGGCGCCCGCAGCGAGACGCAGGGCGAGGCGGTGGTAGTGCGTGTTGTGGTTCCACCGCCGGTCGCTCATCTAGCGGCCGCGCATGCCCTTGCGGTCGGGACGGGCGCGCATCGGGTCGACGCCCTTCGGCACGGAGAGCTTCACGCCGCCGAGTGCGGTGAGCCGCTTGCTCACCTCGGCGACCTCCTGCTTGCTCAGCTTCGGGCGGAGCTTCTGGACGGCGCGCGGCAGCTTGCGGAGCGCGACCTGGCCCTCGCCGTCGCCGACCTGGATGAGCGTGATCGGCGCACCGGAGATGACGCGGGCGGTGCGCTTGCGCTCCGACTCCAGGAGCTTGGCGATGCGGGGCGCGGGACCCTCACCGACGAGGACGACGCCCGGGCGGCCGACGCCGCGGAAGACGAGGTCCTGCGTGCGGGGGTCGACGGCGACGGGCTCCTGCGTGAACGTCCAACCGCGCCGGATCGTCCCCAGCGCGGCGAAGGCGGCGCCCGGCTGACCCTCGATCTGCGTGTACGCGGCGGTCTCCGCGCGGCGCGCGAGGACGAACATCGCGGCGAGCAGCGCGAACGGGATGCTGAGCAGCAGGACGTAGACGACCGCGTTCACCAGGAACCCGATGACGAGCCCGAGGGCGATGACGCCGACGAACACCGCGAGGATGATCCAGGTGACCGCGGGGTCGTTCTTGCGGGTCATCTGGTACGCCTGCCACACCTGGTGGTACCAGCKGGTCTTCTTCACCTTGGGCGTCGGTGCAGCGTCGGGGGTCTTGTCGCGGGCCATGGGCCCGAAGTCTACCGACGGATCGGCCCGCTCCTGACCCTCAGCGGGCGAGCAGGCTCCGTGCCTCCTGGCGCGACGTCGTCGGCTCCGAGAGGTGCGCGAGCGCCTCGGGGATCGGACGCCCGTAGCGGCGCATCGCCTGGCCCCAGAGCCGTCCGGCGCGGTACGACGAGCGGACCAGAGGACCGGACATGACCCCGAGGAACCCGAGGCGCTCGGCCTCGGCCGACAGCTCGACGAACTCCTCCGGACGCACCCAGCGCGAGACCGGGTGGTGGCGCACGGACGGGCGCAGGTACTGCGTGATCGTGATGAGGTCGCAGCCGGCCTCGTGCAGCTCGGCCAGCGCCTCGACGACCTCCTCGGTGGTCTCGCCCATGCCGAGGATGAGGTTCGACTTGGTCACGAGCCCCTGCTCGTGGGCGCGGGTGATCACCGAGAGCGACCGGTCGTAGCGGAAGCCGGGGCGGATCGTCTTGAAGATGCGCGGGACCGTCTCGAGGTTGTGCGCCAGGACCTCGGGCTGCGACGAGAAGACCTCGTCGAGCAGCTCGGGCGTCGCGTTGAAGTCCGGGATGAGCAGCTCGACGCCGGTGCCCGGGTTGACCGCGTGGATCTGGCGGACGGTCTCGGCGTAGAGCCAGGCGCCGCCGTCGGGCAGGTCGTCGCGGGCGACACCGGTCACGGTCGAGTACTTCAGGCCCATCGCCTGCACGGAGGCGGCGACGCGGCGGGGCTCGTCGGCGTCGAAGGCGGCCGGCCTGCCCGTGTCGATCTGGCAGAAGTCGCAGCGCCGGGTGCACTGGTCGCCGCCGATGAGGAACGTGGCCTCGCGGTCCTCCCAGCACTCGAAGATGTTGGGGCAGCCGGCTTCCTCGCACACCGTGTTCAGGCCCTCGCGCTTCACCAGGCCCTTGAGCTCGGTGTACTCGGGGCCCATCGTCGCGCGCGTGCGGATCCACTCCGGCTTGCGCTCGATGGGCGTCTCGGCGTTGCGCGCCTCGATGCGGAGCATGCGTCGGCCATCGGCTGCGATCGTCACGCCGGTCAGACTAACCCGCCGCCGCGCCGTCGGCTGCGGGGGAGTCGCGCGTCACACCGCGACGGCGGTGCGCGCGTCGAGGATCGGGACCAGGGTGTCCACCAGGTGGCCGCGGACCAGCGGCAGGACCTCGGCGATCGTGACGCGCCGGCCCGTCTCCACCGAGAGAGACGTCACGTCGGCGTCCTCGATCCCGCACGGCACGATGCGGTCGAACGCCGTGAGGTCGGGCTCGCAGTTGAGTGCGAACCCGTGCATCGTGACGCCGCGGGAGACGCGCACGCCGATCGCGGCGACCTTGCGCTCCCGGCGGTCGCCGTCGGCCGCGAACCACACCCCGCTGCGCCCGTCCACCCGGACGGCGGTCAGTCCCAGGTCCGCGCACGTCCGGATGAGCGCCTCCTCGAGCACGCGCACGTAGCGGACGACGTCGATCGGCGTGGCCAGCTTCACGATGGGGTAGCCGACGAGCTGGCCGGGGCCGTGCCACGTGATGCGGCCGCCGCGGTCCACGTCGACGACGGGCGTGCCGTCGACCGGGCGGTCCCACGTCGCGGTGCGCTTGCCGGCCGTGTACACGTCCTCGTGCTCGCAGAGCAGGACGGTGTCCTCACGGGACCCGTCGGCGACCGCTGCGTGCACCTCGCGCTGCAGCTGCCAGGTGGGCTCGTAGGGGAGCAGGCGCGCACCGAGGTCGAGCTCGTCGAACAGCATGCCCGTCAGGCTAACCCTGCGACGCGGAAGAGTCGCCCGTGTGCGGGTCGCCCGCGACGACGGCGAGCAGCCGCCGCAGCTCCTCGGCCTCCGCGAGCGTGAGCCCGCGGGTGACCATCGTCTCGGCGAGCTCACGGTCGGACGCGACGACGAAGGTCGAGCGTCCCGCGTCCGTGATGGTGATCACGTGCCGGCGCCGGTCGTCGTCGTGGGGCGTCCGCGTGACGTAACCGCTGCGCTCCATGCGGGCGAGGACGCGACTCATCGTCTGCTCGGTGACATCGCTGGCGGCGGCCAGCTCGCGCTGCGACATGGGCGTGCGCAGGAGGTGGGCGAGGACCGCCTGGCTGGCATGGTTGAGGTCCCACGCGGCGAGGTGCGCGTTCCAGTCGCGTTCGACGCGGCGCGCGGCCGACGACAGGAGCCGCCCGACGGGCCACTGTGCGGGGTCGGGAGAGGCGGGGTCGAGGGTGCTGCCCGACCGGCTCTCCTGGTCCACGCTCCCGCCTCCGTTTGCTGTTTCGGCGAACACCGCGAATGATACTCAGCATGCTGAGTAATCGCCGGTCCACCCTTCTCCGCGCCGTGCTCGTCGCCGGCGCCCTGATCGTATGGCTCGGCATCGCGTCGGTCGGCGGGATGGCGCAGGGCAAGCTGTCGCAGGTCCAGACGAACGACGCCTCCGCGTTCCTGCCGTCGTCGGCCGAGTCCACGCGGGCCGCCGAGGAGAGCAAGGGCTTCGTCGACACCGAGACACTACCGGCGCTCGTCGTGCTGCAGCCCGCCGACGGCAGCGACGTCACCCCCGACCAGCTGGCAGCCGTGCAGGACTGGGCCGAGGCGTTCCCGGACCAGGCGCTGCCGCCGGGCAACGAGGGGACCTGGTCCGACTACCTCGTCGGCGAGGTGGCCGTCGTGCCCTCCGAGGACGGCGAGGCCGTGCTCGTCGCGTACTCGCTCGACGGTGCGACGGCGGACGAGCTCCTGGCCGGCGACGAGGGCGTGACCGAGTCGTTCGTGACGGCCCTGCGCGCGTCCCTGGAGTCCGAGCTCGGCGCGACCGCCACGTCCGCCGGCGACCTCGGGCTGCAGGCCTGGGTGACGGGTCCTGCCGGGTTCGTCGCGGACCTCGTCACCGCGTTCGGGGGCATCGACGGCGTGCTGCTGCTCGTCGCGCTCGGCGCCGTGCTGCTGATCCTCGTGCTGGTCTACCGCTCCCCGTTCCTGCCGTTCGTCGTGATCTTCACCGCGGTGTTCGCGCTCTGCCTGGCCGGTCTGGTGGTCTACCACCTCGCCGCCAACGGCACCCTGGTCCTCAACGGGCAGTCGCAAGGGATCCTGTCGATCCTCGTGGTCGGCGCCTCGGTGGACTACGCGTTGCTGCTCGTCGCGCGGTACCGGGAGGAGCTCGCGCACGTGGAGCACCCGGCAGAGGCCATGAAGCGCGCGCTGCGGGCCTGCGTCGAGCCGATCGCCGCCAGTGCGGGCACCGTCATCGCCGGTGTGCTGTGCCTCCTCCTGTCCGACCTCGGCTCCAACCGCAGCCTCGGCCCGGTCGCCGCGATCGGCATCGCCTCTGCTCTGCTCGGAGCGCTCACCCTGCTGCCCGCGCTCCTGCTCGTCTTCGGCAAGCACTCGCGCGTCCTGTTCTGGCCGCGCGCTCCGCGCCCCGTGGCCGTCGTCGCCCACGAGACCGAGCACGCGCACCTCGACACCACGGCCGAGCCCGACCCCGCCGACGGCCCGGGCCTCTGGCCCCGGCTCGCCCGGTTCGTGGGCCGCAAGGCGAGGCCCGTGTGGGTCGTGACGGCGCTCGCGCTGGCCGTCGGAGCGGCCTTCCTGCCCACCCTGAACGCGTCCGGCACCAACCAGGTCGACATCTTCCTCACGGACGTTGACGCGGTCGCCGGCGAGGAGGTGCTCGCCGAGCACTTCCCGGCCGGGTCCGTGCAGCCGGCGATCGTGATCGTCGACGAGGCGGACGTGGACGCGGTCACCACCGCGGCCGAGGGCGTCGACGGCGTCGAGTCGGTGACGCCGTACACGGGTGCACCGGCCGGCCCGGCCGCCGGTGACGCCGAGCCGATCGTGGTCGACGGGCGCGTGCGCCTCGACGTCGCGACGACGGCCTCGGCCGACACGCAGGACGCCGTCGACACCGTCGAGGACCTGCGCGCAGCCGTCAGCGAGGTGAGCCCGACCGCGGTCGTCGGTGGCGCCGCGKCCGAGACGCTGGACACCAACCTGGCCAGCGAGCGAGACCTGCGCGTCATCGTCCCGGTCGTGCTGCTGGTCATCGGGGTGATCCTGATGTTCCTGCTGCGCTCCGTCGTCGCGGCCGCGCTCCTGCTCGCCGCCAACGTGCTCTCGTTCGCCGCCGCGCTCGGTGTCTCGGCGATCGTCTTCAACCACGTCTTCGGGTTCGCCGGAGCCGATCCCGTGGTCCCGCTGTTCGCGTTCGTGTTCCTCGTCGCCCTCGGGGTCGACTACTCGATCTTCCTCATGACGCGCGTCCGCGAGGAGTCGCTCGAGGTCGGGACGCGCCCGGGCGTGGTCCGCGGGCTGGCCGTGACGGGCGGCGTGATCACCTCGGCGGGCGTCGTCCTGGCCACCACGTTCGCCGCGCTGGGGGTCATCCCGCTGCTGTTCCTCGCGCAGATCGCGTTCATCGTCGCGTTCGGCGTGCTGCTGGACACGCTCGTCGTCCGGAGCCTGCTCGTCCCGGCGCTCGTGCACGACCTAGGCCGCCGGACGTGGTGGCCCAGCGCCCTGTCCCGGCACCAGGAGCACGGGCTGCACAAGGTCCCGGCCGACCTAGAGTGAGGCGCATGAGGGCGCTGCGGGTCGGGCTGGTCGGGTACGGGGGAGCGGGTCGCGGGATCCACGCCCGGTTGCTGCGGGAGGCCGGCCAGCAGGTGACCTGCGTGGTCACCCGCAGCCGGGCGCAGCAGGTCGAGGCGGACTGGCTGGGAGCGCTCGTCGTGCCCGACGTCGACGGTCTCCTCGCGCACGCCGACGAGCTCGACCTCGTCGTGGTCGCGAGCCCGACCGGCGAGCACGTGGCGCACGTGCTCGCCTCGCTCGACGCAGGCCTGCACGTGCTCGTCGACAAGCCGCTGGCCACCACCGCCGACGACGCCGAGCTGCTCGCAGCGCGGGCCGACGGGCGGCTCACCGTGTTCCAGAACCGCCGCTGGGACACCGAGCAGCTGACGCTGCTCGGTGTGCTCGCGAGCGGGGAGCTGGGCACGGTGCACCGGTTCGAGCGGCGGTGGGAGAGGTTCCGTCCCGTGCCGCAGGACCGCTGGAAGGAGAACGACCMCGACTCGGGTGGGCTGCTGCTCGACCTCGGTGCCCACCTCGTCGACTCCGCCGTCCAGCTGTTCGGGCCGGTCGCCCAGGTGTACGCCGAGCTGCACGCCCGCAGCACGCCGGCCGTCGACGACGTCTTCCTCGCCCTCGTGCACGCCGGCAACGGCGTCGTGAGCCACCTGCAGGCCGGCGCCGTCGTCGGTGCGCCCGGTCCGCGCACGCGCGTGCTCGGCGACGGAGGCGCGTACCTCGTGACCAGCTTCGAGGGCGAGCCGACCCCGTTCGGCGCGCTGGACGACGCGTACGAGGAGACCCGGCGCCCCGGCGAACCCGTGCACGAGGGCTGGCTCGTCCGGGGGGCGGACCGGCAGCCCGTGCCCCAGGCCGCCGGAGGTCACGTCGACCTGTACCGCGCGGTCGTGCGGTGGGTCGTCGACGGAGGGCCGCCGCCGGTCGACCCGGCCGACGCGGCCCGCACGGCGCGGGTCCTCGACGCGGCGTTGCTGTCGGCGGCCGAGCACCGGGTGGTCCAGCTGCCCTGACGGGGCTGTGGACGACCGGCGACGGGGTCGCGGCCGGCGGGCTTGGATGACCCGATGGACAGGTTCGTCGTACCGACCGATGTCGAGGACGCCCTCGTGGGGGCCGGGTTCCGTCCCGTCGAGGCCGCCGGGTCCGGGTGGCTGGCCGTGGCGCTCGACGGCTCCGACCGACGGCTCGAGCTGCACGTGGTCGCCGCTGTCGCCGACGCGACGACGGCCGACCGTGCCGCGCGGCTGTGCGCGGTGCGGCACGAGCACCTGGCGCAGGTGCTGGACGTCGTCGAGCTGTCGTCCGGCCGGCTCGGGCTCGTCGTGGAGCACGTCGACGGACTGTCCCTGGTACAGATCCGCGCCGCGCGGGCGCCGCTGGCCGACGGCGAGGCCGCCACGGTCGCGATCCCGGTCGCCGGTGCCCTCGCCGCGCTGCACGGGGCCGGCCTCTCGCACGGGGCCGTGGGCGACTCGACGATCGTGGTCGGGCCCGACGGGCGCCCGGTACTGACCGACCTGCGGGCAGCCCTGACCGGCGCCGCCGACGGTGAGGCGGACGTGCGGCGCCTCGTCGCGACGGTGCTCGACCAGATGCCCGGCGCGGACGTGCACCTGGTCTCCGACCAGCCGGTCGGGGAGAGCCTGCGGGACGCCTTCGCCGGGCTCCTGATGGTGCCCGGCCTCGACGCCGAGCAGGTGGTTGACGCGTGCTACGACACGACGGATCCCGAACCCGTCCGGCTCCCGGACGCCGGCGCGCGGGCCTCCTCGGCCCTGACGGCCATGGCCCGCGAGGGCGATTCCGCGCGTGCGCAGGGCGCGACCCGCCGGCAGGACCGGGAGCGGCGCCGACGACGTGCAACCCGAGCGGGCGTGGTCCTGGTGGCGGCAGCGGTCGTGCTGGCGGTCGCCGTCGGGGGGTGGCGTCTCCTGGACCACCGGCCGGACCCGGTGCCCGTGGCGGACGACCCGGTGCAGGCCGCGATCACCCTCAGCCGGGTGCGGGCACAGGTCATCGGGTCGGGCGACGTGACGCGTCTCGCGGCGGTCGACGTCGTCGACAGCCCGGCGTACGTGGCGGACGCGCGGCTGCTCGCAGGCCTCGACGGCTCCCACGTCGACGGTCTCACCGTCGACGTGCAGGACGCGAGGCTCGTCGAGGAGGACGGCAGCCGCGGTGACACGACGGACGTCGCCGTGACGACCGCGATGTCCGCGCACTCCCGGGTCCCCGCGGGAGACGGAGCGGCGGTCCCGGTGGCTGCCTCCGAGGCGCGCACCGTGGTGCTGGGCCTGCGGTGGACCGTCGAGGGCTGGCGGGTCTGGGACGTCGTCGAGCCGTGAGGTCAGTCGCGGTGCGCCACCCACGCCGCGGCGGCGTCGAGGTCGGCGTGGACGGGGACGAAGCCGCTGGCGTCGAGCACCGCAGGGATCGCGCGGATCGACCCGAGCACCTCCGACGAGAAGTCACCGAGCACGGCGCGCAGGGCGAACGCCGGCACGGGGATGACCGCGGGGCGGTGCATCGCACGAGCCAGTGCGGCGACCACGTCGGCGTTGCGCGCCGGGGCGGTCACCAGGTTGACCGGACCGTGCACCGGCGCGGTCAGGAGGTGCTCGACGGCGCGGACGTGGTCGAGCAGCGTGATCCACGGCCAGAACTGCCGGCCGGAACCGAGCCGACCCCCGACGCCCAGCCGGATGAGTGGCAGCAGCCGCCCGAGGGCGCCGCCGCCCTGGCCCAGCACGATACCCGTCCGCAGGTGGGCCACCCGCAGGCCCGCGTCCTGCGCGGGTGCGGTCGCCGCCTCCCAGTCCCGCACGACGTGCGCGAAGAACGTGCGGCCGAGCGGCTCGTCCTCGTCCAGCACGTCCTCTCCGCGCGAGCCGTAGGCGCCGATCCCCGACGCCTGCAGCAGCACCTGCGGCCCGTCGTCCAGCGCGGCGAGGGTCCGCGCGAGCAGTCCGGTGGTGTTCAGGCGGGACGAGAGGACCTCGCGCTTGCGGGCCGTCGTGAGCGGCCGGGAGCCGGGGTTGACTCCTGCGAGGTTGATGACGGCGTCCGCGCCGGCAACGGCACCGGGGTCGAGACGCCCGGCGTCCGGGTCCCAGGTGATCTGGTCCGGACCGTGCGCGGGACCGCGGACCAGCAGGCGGACGTCATGACCTCCGCGTCGCAGGTGGGGGACGAGCGCRGACCCGATGAAGCCGTGCGATCCGGCGATGACGACCTGCATGGCGCTCACCCTACGGTCGGTCCGGGCGGTCGGCCCGGCGGCGGGGGACGCACGACGGCCCGGTCCCCGCGCGGGGGACCGGGCCGTCGTGGTGCGTCAGGTGCTGCTGGTCAGAGACCGACCTCGGACTCGAACGAGCCCTCCTCGATGCGGTTCTTGACCGCGGTGAGGTAGCGCGACGCGTCGGCACCGTCGACCAGGCGGTGGTCGTAGGACAGCGACAGGTAGCACATCGACCGGATCGCGATGACCTCGGCGCCGTCGGCGTCCTGGATGACGACGGGGCGCTTCACGATCGCGCCCGTGCCGAGGATCGCGGACGTGCCACCGGGGACGATCGGGGTGTCGATGATCGCGCCGCCGGACCCCGTGTTGGTCACGGTGAATGTCGCACCGCTGAGCTCGTCCGGCGTGACCTTGTTCTGCCGCGTGCGGCCGGCAAGGTCGACGATCTTGCGCGAGATGCCGGCGAGGTTCAGGTCACCCGCGTCGCGGATCACCGGGACGAGGAGGCCCTTCTCGGTGTCGACGGCGATGCCGACGTTCTCCTGCGCGTGGTACGTGATCTGGTTGCCCTCGAGCACGCCGTTGATCTTCGGGAACGCCTTGAGGCCCTCGATCGCGGCCAGCACGAAGAACGGCAGGAACGTGAGGTTGACGCCCTCGCGCGCCTTGAAGTCCTCCTTGGCCTTCGCGCGCAACCGCGCGACCCGCGTCACGTCGACCTCGACGACGGTGGTCAGCTGCGCCTGCGAGTGCAGGGCGTCGACCATGCGCTCGGCGATGATCTGCCGCAGCCTGCTGGCCTTCTCCGTGGTGCCCCGCAGCGGCGAGACCGCCGGGACGGCGGCGGCCGGCTTGGCGGGAGCGGCGGGTGCTGCGGCCGCGGGTGCGGCCTTCGCGGCCTCGGCTGCAGCCTTCTCCGCCTCGGCCTTCGCCGCGGCGTCGAGGACGTCCTCCTTGCGGATCCGACCGCCCACACCGGTACCGACCAGCGACGCGACGTCGACGCCCTTCTCGGCCGCGAGCTTGCGGACGAGGGGAGTGAGGTACGTGCCCGAGACCGAGGGAGCTGCAGGCGGAGCTGCGGGCGTGGCGGGGACCGGTGCCGGGGTCGGGGTCGCCGGGACCGGTGCGGGGGTGGCCGCGGCCGACTCCTGCTCGGCCGACGGCTCCGGCGCGGTCTGCGGCTCAGGCGTGGTCTCCGGTGCGGGCTCGGGGGCCTTCTCCTCGACCTTCTCCTCGGCCGGTGCCGACTCCTGCGGTGCGGCGGCGGGGGCGGAGCCGGACCCGATGACGGCGAGCACCGCACCGACCTCGACGGTCTCGTCCTCCTGGACCAGGATCTGCTGCAGCGTGCCGGCGATCGGCGACGGGATCTCGGTGTCGACCTTGTCCGTGGAGATCTCGAGCAGCGGCTCGTCGACGGCGACCTCGTCACCGACGGCCTTGAGCCAGCGCGTGACGGTGCCCTCGGTCACGGACTCGCCCAGCGCGGGGAGGGTCACGTTCTCGCCGGTGCCGCCACCCTGCTCGGCGGCAGCGGGTGCAGCGGCGGGCTCCTCGTGCTCCTCGACCGGCTGCTCCGCGGGAGCGGCCTCGGCGGCGGGCTCCTCGGCGGGCGCGTCCTCGGCCGGCGCCTCCTCGGCGGCGGCCTCCGGAGCCGACTCCTCCGCGGGGGCGGCGTCCTGCGAGGACGACCCCTCGCCGGAGCCGATGACGGCGAGGGTGGCGCCGACCTCGACGGTCTCGTCCTCCTGGACCAGGATCTGCTCCAGCACGCCGGCGAACGGCGACGGGATCTCGGTGTCGACCTTGTCGGTCGAGATCTCGAGCAGCGGCTCGTCGACCTCCACCGTGTCGCCCACGTTCTTCAGCCAGCGGGTGACGGTCCCCTCGGTGACGGACTCACCGAGTGCKGGCAGCTGCACGTTGTCGGACATGACCGCTCGTGTCTCCTTCGAATCGTGAGGTCAGTTGTGGGCGTGCAGCGGCTTGCCGGCGAGCGCGAGGTGCGCCTCCCCGAGGGCCTCGTTCTGCGTGGGGTGGGCGTGCACGAGGGAGGCGACGTCCTCGGGGTAGGCCTCCCAGTTCACGATGAGCTGTCCCTCGCCGATGAGCTCGCCGACGCGCGCGCCGATCATGTGGACGCCGATGACCGGTCCGTCCTTCTGGCGCACGAGCTTGACGAATCCCTGGGTGCCGAGGATCTGGCTCTTGCCGTTGCCGCCCAGGTTGTACTCGAGCGTCTCGACGCCGTCGGCCCCGTGGACCTCCTTCGCGCGTGCCTCCGTGAGACCGACCGAGGCGACCTCGGGGTCGGAGTAGGTCACGCGCGGGATGCCCGACTCGACGATGCCGGCGGGCTTGAGCCCGGCGATCTCCTCGGCGACGAAGATGCCCTGCGCGAACCCGCGGTGCGCGAGCTGCAGGCCGGGGACGATGTCGCCGACGGCGTAGATGTTGCCGACACCGGTGTGCAGGCGCTCGTCGGTGATGACGAACCCGCGGTCGAGCGTGATGCCCTGCTCCTCGTAGCCGACGCCCGAGGTGCGGGGGCCGCGGCCCACGGCGACGAGCAGCAGGTCGGCGTCGAAGGTCTTGCCGTCCTCGAGCGAGACGTGCACGCCGTTGTCGTCCTGGGTCACTCCGGCGAACCGGACGCCCAGGTTGAAGTTGATGCCGCGCTTGCGGAACTGGCGCTCGAACGCCTTGGACAGCGCCTCGTCCTCGTTGGCGATGAGGTGGGGGAGCGCCTCGATGATCGTGACGTCCGCGCCGAAGGACTTCCAGACGCTGGCGAACTCCGAGCCGATGACGCCGCCGCCGAGCACGATGACCGACTTCGGCACCCAGTCGAGCTGCRGGGCCTGGTCGGAGGTGATGACCCGGCCGCCGATCTCCAGACCGGGCAGCGAGCGCGCGTACGACCCGGTGCCGAGCACGATGTACTCACCGGTGACGCGCTCGCCGTTGACCTCGACCGTGTCCTTGGCGACGAGCTTGCCGTACCCCTCGAACACCGTGATCTTGCGGGACTTGATGAGTCCCTGCAGACCCTTGTAGAGGCGGCCGATGACCGTGGCCTTGTACTCGTTCACACCGTTCATGTCGATGTGGTCGAGGCTGGTGTGGACGCCGAAGTGGGCGCCGTCGCGGGCGTTGTCCGCCAGCTCGGCGGCGTGCAGCAGGGCCTTGGTGGGCACGCAGCCCACGTGCAGGCAGGTGCCACCCACCTTGTCGGCCTCGATGAGGGCGACGGTCTTGCCCAGCTGTGCGGCGCGCAGTGCGGCCGCATAGCCGCCGCTGCCTCCGCCCAGGACGACGATGTCGAAAGCGGTGCCGTTCGTGTCGGCCACGTGCAGACTCCTCATACGCAGACTTGGTGGTCTCGAGCTCGCCGACCATCCTGTCATCCCCGCAGGCCTGGAACGACCTGGACGACGCGCACGACCATGTGACACACAGAACAGTCGTCCCATGACTGCTGTTCCGTCTGCTGCGTCACACCCCGCAGGCCGACAGGTTCGCAGGCTACCCTCGTGCGCCATGGGCCTGTTCTCACGCCGCAAGCCGGCCGCCACCGACGCGCCGACGGACCGGGACGCGCGCGACGCGACGCTCGCCCACCTGAAGGACTTCGTCGCCACCCGGGTCGGGGTCGAGGCGTACGTCGAGCCGCAGACCAACTCCACGCCGACGACGATGATGCTCGTCGCCACCGACGGGGAGTGGACGCGGCGCCGGGTGCCGGACCCGAAGACGGCCTGGGAGCTGGCGCGCGACATGGGCATCCCCGTGTACGACGTCCAGCGGACCGGTTACCCGCAGCGCGTCCGCGACTGGAACTCGAGGCAGCGGCTCGCGCGCAAGCGCAAGCACGCCTAGCCCTACCTCGTCGCCGGCGCACGCCCCTCGAGCAGGGCCAGCAGCGTCCGCACGCCCACCCCGGTGCCGCCCACGGGTGTGTAGCCGTGCGCGGTCCGCTCGTTGTACGCGGGCCCGGCGATGTCGAGGTGCGCCCACGGCGTCTGCCCGACGAACTCCTGCAGGAAGATCCCCGCGGTCAGCATGCCGCCGAACCGGTCGCCGATGTTCGCGATGTCCGCGACCTTCGACTTGAGCGAGGCGCGCAGGTCGGCGGGCAGCGGCATCGGCCAGAACTGCTCGCCGCTCACCTCGGCGGCGGCGACGACCTCGCCACGCACGTCGTCGGTGCCCATCACGGCGGAGACACGGTGCCCGAGCGCGACCAGCTGCGCGCCGGTCAGGGTGGCGATGTCGATGACGACGTCGGGCTTCTCCTCGATCGCGGCGACGAGCCCGTCGGCCATCACGAGCCGGCCCTCGGCGTCGGTGTTCAGCACCTCGACGGTCTTCCCGCCGCGGATGGTCAGCACGTCGGAGGGGCGCTGGGCCGTCCCGGACGGCATGTTCTCCGCCAGGCACAGCCAGCCCGTGACGGCGACGGGCAGCTCGAGGCGCGCGGCGGCGAGGACGGTGTGCAGCACGGCGGCGGCACCGGCCATGTCGGACTTCATGGCCTCCATCCCGGCGGCGGGCTTGATCGAGATGCCACCGGAGTCGAACGTGATGCCCTTGCCGACGAGCGCGACCTTGCCCTTCGGGCGCGACGGCGAGTAGGAGACCTTGACGAGCCGAGGCCCGCGGACCGAGCCCTGGCCGACGCCGATCAGGCCGCCGTAGCCGCCGGAGGCGAGCGCCTTGTCGTCGAGCACCGTGATCTTCAGGCCCTTGGCGCCCGAGTCCTTGACGGCAGCCTTCGCGGCGTCCGCGAACGCCGCGGGGTACAGGTCGTTCGGTGCGGCGTTGACCAGGTCGCGGGTGCCGTGCACGGCGGCGGCGACGACCTCGGCGCGGGCGACCGCCGCCAGCGTCGCGCGGTCCCGCGGGTGCGCCGTGACCACCTGGATGGCGGACACGGGCGCCTGCTTGGCCGCCTCGGAGGCGCGGTACCGGGTGTAGGAGTAGGCGCCGAACAGGGCGCCCTCCGCGACTGCCTCCACGGACTCGGCGTCGTCTGCCGGGAGCGCGAGCCCGACGCTCGCGGTGCCGGCGAGCTCGCGCGTGGCGGCGCCCGCCGCACGACGCAGCGCCTCGGGGGTGATCTTGTCGGCCGGCCCGATTCCCGTGAGCACGACCACGGTCGCGGTCAGCCCGGTGCCGGGGAGGCGGCGGACCTCGTCGGCCGCGCCGGTGATGCCGAGCGCCGCGGCGTCGGCCAGCTGGGCGCGCAGCTCCTTGGGCAGACGGTCGAGCCCGAGCACGGTCGGTGCCCCGTCCTGCTGGGCGACCGCGACCACGAGGGCGTCGACGGCGAGGCGGGCAGGGTCGTGGGAGGTCAACGTGACGGTCACGCGTCGATGATAGGCACGGACCCTGTCCGGGTGGCCGGAGCGGCCGCGCGCCGCCGGTACGGTGGGGCATCGTGATCGTCCCCCTCGCGCTGCTCGTCGGCGCCCTGTGCCTGGCGCTCGGTGCGTGGGCCGCCTGGTTCGTCGTCCGGGACCGCGCGGTGGTGCTGCGCCAGCTGTGGGGGGCCGCCGTCATCGAGGGCGTGCTCGTCCTGCAGGCCGCGATCGCGGGCGTGCTCGCCGCGACGGGGTCGCCCGACATCGACGGTGTCCTGCTCTGGGGCTACGTCCTGACGCAGGCGCTGATCCTGCCGATCGCCGCCGCGTGGGCGTTCGCCGAGCGCACCCGGTGGAGCTCGGTGGTGCTGCTCGTCGCGGCCGTCACGGTCGCATTTCTCGAGTTCCGACTGCTCCAGATCTGGGGGACCGTATGACCCACCGACCGACCGGCAGCGGCCCGGGCCGCCTCCTTGTGGCCGTGTACGGGATCCTCGCGCTCGCCGCGACGGCCCGGGGGATCTACCAGGTGGCGACCAAGCTCGACGAGGCACCGGTCGCGTACCTGCTCTCGCTCGGCGCGGGCCTCGTGTACGTCGTCGCGACCGTCGCGCTGGCCACGGACCGCCGCAGGCTCGCGTGGTGGGCCGTGTCGATCGAGATGCTCGGCGTGCTGACGGTCGGGGTGCTGTCGCTGGTCGACGTGGGCGACTTCCCCGACGAGACGGTGTGGTCGGCGTTCGGTCAGGGCTACGGCTACGTCCCGCTGGTGCTCCCGTTCCTCGGGCTCGTGTGGCTGTGGCGCACGGGACGGACGGCCGACGTGCCGCCCGCGCCGGACGACCTAGGGTGAAGAACGTGTACCGACTGCTGTTCGACCTCGTGTTCCGGCGCATGGATCCGGAGCGCGCTCACGAGCTCGCGTTCCGGCTGATCCGGGTGGTGGCGCAGGTCCCGCTCCTGCGCGGTGCGGTGGCTCGGGTCTTCCGGTCCTCCGACGACGGCGCGGTGCAGGTCTGGGGTCGACGGTTCCCGTCGCGGTTCGGGCTGGCGGCCGGGTTCGACAAGAACGCGGTCGGGGTGGCCGGCCTGACGATGCTCGGGTTCGGTTTCGTCGAGGTGGGCACCGTGACCGCGCACCCGCAGCCGGGCAACGAGCCGCCCCGGCTCTGGCGTGTCCTGGAGCAGCGGGCGCTGCGCAACCGGATGGGCTTCAACAACGAAGGGTCGGCGGCGGTCGCGGACCGGCTGCGGCGCCTGCGCGCGACCCCGGCGGGCCGTCGTCTGGTGGTCGGGGTGAACATCGGCAAGACCAAGGTGACCCCGGCGGAGCACGCGCCCACGGACTACGCGACGAGCGCGGGCCGGCTCGCGCCGTATGCCGACTACCTGGTGGTGAACGTGTCGTCGCCGAACACACCTGGCCTGCGCGACCTGCAGTCGGTCGAGGCGCTGCGCCCGATCCTCGAGGCCACCCGCGTGGCGGCCGACGAGGCGACCGCGGCGGCCGGTCTGGCCCCCGTGCCGCTGCTGGTCAAGATCGCCCCCGACCTGTCCGACGAGGACGTCGACGCGGTGGCGGAGCTCGCGGCCGAGCTCGGACTGGACGGGATCGTCGCCGTCAACACGACCATCGGCCACGACCTCGGGCCTGGCGGGCTCTCCGGCCCGCCCGTGCTCGCCCGCGGTCTCGATGTCGTGGCGCGGCTGCGCAACGAGCTCGGCCCCGACGCGGTGATCATCGGGGTGGGCGGCATCTCGACCCCCGCCGACGCCCGCGAGTACGTGGCCGTCGGCGCGACCCTCGTGCAGGGCTACACGGGCCTGATCTACGAGGGCCCGGCCTACGCGTCGCGGATCGCCCGGGCGCTCGCGTCCGACGAGGCGTTGCGTGGTCCGGCCCGGCGCAAGGCGGTCGCCTGATGGTCGTGCGACCGCAGTGGGAGTGGCGTTTCGACGGTGCGGACGGGTCCGTGCTCGACCGGCCGGTCAGCCCCGTGTTCACCACGCAGTACGACGCCGAGCAGTGGCTGGGGGAGCACTGGCGCACCCTGGCGGCCCAGGGCGTGCAGGCGGTGGGTCTGCTCCACGAGGGTGCCCAGGCGACACCGACCCTCACGCTCCCGCTGATCTGACCGTCACACCAGCGCGTGCACCCGCTGGGGTCCGGTGACGGGTGCGGTGATCCCCAGCCCGGCCCACGCCGAGGCCAGCCCTGCGACCGCTCGGCGCAGGTCGTCGGATGAGGTGCTGAAGGGCAGCCGCAGGTTCCGCTCGAAGCTGCCGTCGACCCCGAACGCGGTGCCGGGGACCACCCGGACCCCGTGCCGGGTCGAGATCGCGGCGAGTGCGCTGGACACGGGTGCGCCGAGGTCCGCCCACAGCGACAAYCCGCCCGCGGGGACCTCGAAGCGCCAGGACGGCAGCTGGTCGAGCAGGAGACCGACGAGCAGGTCGCGCCGGGCGCGCAGCTCCGTCCGCCGGCGCGCCAGCAGGTCGGTCGGCTGCGCGAGCAGCTCGGCGACGACCAGCTGCTCCAGGACAGCCGTGCCGATGTCGGTGTGCGCGCGGGTGCTGGCCAGCCGCGCGACGAGGTCCGGGTGCGCGCGCACCCAGCCGACCCGCAGCCCGCCCCAGTAGCTCTTCGACGCCGAGCCGATCGAGACGACGTACGCCGACGCGGTGCCGTCGCCCGCGTACGAGCCGGGTGCGGGGCCGTCCATGGTCAGCTCGGTCAGGACCTCGTCGCCGACGATCGCCGTGCGGTACCGCCTGGCCAGGGCACGGACCTGGGCGCGCTCGTCGTCGTCGAGGCTGGTCCCGGTGGGGTTGCGGTGGCTGGGGATCAGGTAGACGAGCCGGGGCGCCACCTGGCGGAGGGTCGACTCGAGCAGGTCGATGTCCAGACCCGAGCCGCCCGAGGGCACGGGAACCGGTCGGGCGCCGACGGCCCGCACGACGTCGATCGCGTGCGGGTAGGTCGGGTGCTCGACGACCACGCGGTCGCCGGGGCCCGCGTGCGCCGTGACCAGCAGGTGGATCGCCTGCTGCGCGCCGGTGGTGATCAGCACCTGGTCGGGGCTCGTCGGCGTGCCGCGGTCGGTGTACCAGCGTGCCACTGCCTCGCGCAGCACCGGGAGCCCGAGGGGGGAGTAGCCGGTGCCGGACAGGTGGCGGGGGAGGGCGTCGAGCGCGGCGAGGTAGGCGCCGTGCAGCGACGAGGGGGCCGACGGGGCCGCCATCGCGAGGTCGACGACACCGGGCTCCTGCCCGACGGACTCCGCCATCGACACGCGCGCGCCCGGGCCTGACGGGAGCGTGGTGACCGTGCCGGACCCGCGTCGGCTGACGAGGTAGCCCTCGTCGCGCAGCAGCCCGTAGGTGGCGGTGGTGGTGGTCCGGGAGACGCCCGCGGCGTCGGCGAGCTCACGCTCGCTGGGCAGGCGGGTGCTCAGCGGGACGGCGCCCGAGAGGATCGCGGCACGGAGCGCGTCGGCGAGCGCGACGTACGCCGGACCGGGGCGCTGCCAGGCGCCCAGCACGGTGTCCAGGCGCAGCCCGCTGATCCGGCGGTCCGCGGGCAGCTCGTCGATCGTCATGAAGCCACTATGCCAGAAGTGGCTATTCCAAGCGATGCCACATGCGGGCCAGAGTTGCTTGCCATGGAGATGTGGTTGTTCCTCGGGATATCGGTGGCGCTGCTCGTGGGGTTCGTTGTGCCGCTGTGGCGTGTGGTGCGGCAGGACGGGCTGGGCTACCGGCCGCCGCCGGCATCCCACCGCGAGGCGTTCGCGCGGCAGGACCAGCTCACGTGAGGGCCGCCGACGAGCGCACGTATGCTCGCGCGGTGCCGTCCTGGATGCGTCCCGGCGCGCGCCCGGTCCGCCGGGCCGTGCAGCTGCTGACCGGCGTCGTGCTCTACGCGGCGTCGATCGCGATGGTCGTCGACGCCGGGCTCGGCAGCATGCCGTGGGACGTCCTGACGCAGGGGATCGTCCGGCGCACCGGCCTGTCGTTCGGCGTCGTCACGCTGCTCACCGGGTTCGTGGTCCTGGCGTGCTGGATCCCGCTGCGCCAGCGTCCGGGCATCGGCACGGTCGCCAACGTCGTCGTCATCAGCGCGATGGTGGACCCGTTCCTCGCACTCTTCGGCGGGCTGCCGGACGGCCTCGGCGTCCGGATGGCGCTCGCAGCCTCCGGCATCGTGCTCAACGGCCTGGCGACGGGCCTGTACGTCGGCGCGCGCCTCGGGCCGGGACCGCGCGACGGGCTCATGACCGGGCTCGTGCGCCGGACCGGACGCTCCGTGCGGCTGGTGCGCACGACCATCGAGGTGACCGTCGTGTCGGTCGGCTGGCTGCTGGGCGGCACGGTCGGGTTCGCCACGCTGGCCTACGCGCTGGCGATCGGCCCGCTCGTGCACCTCTTCCTGGCGCGGCTGACCGTCCCGGTCGCCGTGGTGGTGGAGGAGGAGCCGGTCACGGTGTGAGGGAGACCCGGCCCCATCCCTGGGGCCGGGTCCTCACTCAGCGTGCGGGCGGCGCGTTCTTCGCGGTCTCGGCGGGGTCGGAGACCACGGAGTCGCCCAGCACGGTGTCGATCCGCGACAGGAGCTCGGCCGGGATGGTCACGCCGGACGCCTTCACGTTCTCGGTGACCTGCTCGGGCCGCGACGCACCGATGATCGCGGCGGCGACGTTCTCGTTCTGCAGCACCCACGCGACGGCCAGCTGCGCCAGCGACAGGCCGAGCTCGTCCGCGACCGGTGTGAGGTCCTGGACGCGCTGGAGCACGTCGGGCTGCTCGAGGAAGCGCCCGATGAACCGCGCGCCACCCTTCTCGTCGGTCGCGCGCGAGCCGGCGGGCGGTGCCTGACCCGGCTTGTACTTGCCGGTCAGCACGCCCTGGGCCACCGGTGACCAGACGATCTGCGACACCCCGAGCTCCGCGGAGGTGGGGACGACCTCGCCCTCGATGACCCGCCACAGGGCGGAGTACTGCGGCTGGTTCGAGATGAGCTGGAACCMGAGGTCCYTCGCCAGGGCGTGCCCGGCGCGGATCTGGTCCGCGGTCCACTCGCTCACGCCGATGTACAGGGCCTTGCCCGAGCGCACGACGTCGGCGAACGCCTGCATCGTCTCCTCGAGCGGGGTCGACTCGTCGTAGCGGTGCGCCTGGTACAGGTCGACGTAGTCCGTCTGCAGGCGCTGCAGCGAGCCGTCGATCGACTCGAGGATGTGCTTGCGCGACAGCCCGGAGTCGTTGGCGCCGCCCGGCCCCGTGGGCCAGTAGACCTTGGTGAAGATCTCGAGCGACTGGCGGCGCTCACCCTTCAGCGCCTCGCCGAGGACGGTCTCGGCCTTCGTGTTGGCGTACACGTCCGCGGTGTCGAAGCTCGTGATGCCCGCGTCGAGCGCGGCGCGCACACAGGCCTTCGCGGTGTCGTTCTCCACCTGCGAGCCGTGCGTGAGCCAGTTGCCGTAGGTGATCTCGGTGATCTTCAGGCCGGAACGGCCCAGGTAGCGGTAGGAAACCATGCCCGCCACCCTACGGTGGGGTCAGACGGGTCGCTGCCCGTGCTTGACCTGCGGCTTGGGCATGCGCGACGGACGGATCTGGAACGCCCGCAGGACGGCGTACATCGCGGCGCCGCGCGGGATCTGCTCGAGCCCGAACTTGGCGACGAGGCGCTTCTTCAGGCCGCGCCACAGGAGCCAGCCGTCGATGACCGCCGCGATGATGTAGACGTACAGCGCGAGGATGGCGAACACGGCGAGCCCGGTCTTGGCCAGCGCGAACTGGATGACCAGGAACACGGCGGCCACGGGCAGGAAGAACTCGCCGAGGTTCCAGCGGGCGTCGACCGAGTCCCGGATGAAGCGACGGACCGGTCCGCGGTCCTTGGCCGGCATGTTGCGCTCGTCACCGGTCTGCATCGCCCGGTACTCGACGTCGCGCTGCGCCTTCGCCTGCTCGCGGCTGGCCTTCTTGGTGGTCGGAGCCACGAGAGGGCGCTTGTTGGCTGCCTCGGAGACCTTGCGCTTCGGCGTCGGGCGGCCCTTGCCCGCGTCCGTGGGCGGCGGCGTGCTCTCCGTCAGTGCGGGAGTCACGGGCTGGGGGTCGTTGCTGCGTCCGAACACCCCGTCAGGGTAGTCGAGTAGCGTGCTGGTCCGTGACCGACGCCTCCCGTTCCTCCTCCGTTGTCCCCGACGACCGGACGGACGCGCTGCGTGCGCGGACCGCGGCCGCGTTCGGCGCGCTGCGCGCCGACCTGGAGGCCCTCGTCCGCATCCCRAGCGTGTCCAACGCCGAGTTCGACCAGGCGCACGTCTCTGCGAGCGCCGAGGCCGTCGTGGCGCTGCTGCGCGGTGCCGGGCTCGACGACGTCCAGGTCCTGTCCGTGCCGTCGGGAGCGCCCGCGGTCGTCGGCCGTCGCCCGGCTCCGGAGGGTGCCCCGACGGTCCTCCTCTACGCGCACCACGACGTGCAGCCGCCCGGGGACGACGCCGACTGGGACAGCCCGCCGTTCGAGCCGACCGAGCGTGACGGGCGCCTCTACGGGCGCGGCGCCGCGGACGACAAGGCCGGCGTGATCGCTCACGTGGGCGCCCTGCGGGTGCTGGGTGACGAGCTCGGTGTGGGGGTCACCGTGTTCATCGAGGGTGAGGAGGAGATCGGCTCGCCKACGTTCGCCCCGTTCCTGCACACCTTCCAGGACCTGTTGCGCGCGGACGTCATCGTGGTCGCGGACTCCTCCAACTGGGCGATCGGCGTGCCGGGACTGACCACGTCGCTGCGTGGGCTCGTGGACTGCGTCGTCGAGGTGGCCGTGCTGGAGCACGCCGTGCACTCGGGCATGTTCGGCGGGGCGGTCCTCGACGCGCCCACCCTGCTCGCGCGCCTCATCAGCACGCTGCACGACGACGAGGGGAACGTCGCCGTCGCCGGCCTGGTCCGGGCGCCCGACCCTGCGGTCGACTACGACGAGGCCACGTTCCGCGCCGACGCGAGCGTGCTCGACGGGGTCCGCCTCGCGGGCACGGGACCCATCACGGCCCGGCTGTGGACCCGCCCGGCGATCGGTGTCATCGGGTTCGACGCCCCGCGGGTGGCCAGCGCGTCGAACACGATCACCCCGCGCGCGTCGGCCAAGCTCTCGGTCCGTCTCGCACCGGGTCAGGACCCGGACGCCGCGATGGACGCGCTGCGGACGCACCTCGTCGACAACGCGCCCTTCGGTGCGCACGTGACCGTGACGGACGGCGAGACGGGCAAGCCGTTCCAGGCGCCGGCCGACTCGACGGCGATGCAGGCCGCGCGGTGGGCGTTCGCGCAGTCGTGGGGGACGGAGCCGGTGGACATCGGCGTCGGCGGGTCGATCCCGTTCATCGCCGACCTGCTGGGCGTCTACCCGGACGCGGCGATCCTGGTCACCGGCGTGGAGGACCCGGACGGCCGCGCGCACGGCGCCAACGAGTCGGTGCACCTGGGGGAGMTGGAGAAGGTCGTCCTCGCCGAGGCGCTCCTGCTGGAGCGGCTGGCGACTAGCTGAGGTCGCGGGCCAGCTCGCGCGCCTGCGCACGCACGGCCGCCACCTCCGGTCCGTCCTCGACGATCAGGGCGTCGAGGCGGGCGAGCGTGGCGCGTGCGTCGTCGGGCGCGCCGGCGCGGACCTGGAGCTCGGCCAGCAGGGCGAGCGCGGCGAGGCGGTCCTGCGGCGGGGTGTCGTCGTCGGCCCGGCGCTCGGCTCCGACGAGCATCTTGAGCGCCTGGCCCAGGTCGTCCTTCGAGTCGGCCAGGACCACCGCGTTCTCGACGGCGCGAGCCAGGCGGCTGCCCGGCTCGGCCGCGGGCGGGGTGCGGTCCGGGAAGACGCGGATCCAGTTGCCGTTCGGGTCGACGACGGAGAACCCGCTGGCCCCGCCGGCGTTGGCCCGGCGGCGCGGCCGGGTCATCCGGGGGAGACCGGTCAGGGGCACGCGTCCGTACCGGTTCCGCAGCCCCGCCGCCCACTCGGCCCAGAGTGCCTCGGTGTCGTCGACGACGATCAGACAGGTGGAGTGCGACTTCTCCGGGTCCCAGTCGGGCATGCCGTAGACGTGCAGGTCGATGTCGTCGCGACGCATCGCCGCGTAGGTGTACGGCCGCTCCTGACGTTCCACGACGTCGAAGCCGAGCGCCCGGTAGAAGTCGAGAGTCTCGTCCAGGGGGCCACAGGGGAGCATGGGGACGGCACGGGCCATCCCCTCATCCAACCAGGGCCCTCAGCTGGCGGGTTGCTCCCGGTGCGCCACGCCGACAGCCTCGGCCCACGCCTGCACGTCGGCAGGAAGCTCTGGCGACGGGCCGTCGTGCGTGCCCATGAGGTCGATGACGTCCGGGGCGGGCACGCGCGAGCCGTCACGGCCGAGGAACCGGCCGGCGATCACGCCGCGGGCGACGTGCTGACCGCCACGCGTGAAGGTCTGCTCGAGGTAGGCGCAGCGGGGGTCCCAGCCGAGCAGGCGCGTGGTGATCTCGAACCGCTGACCGAGGGTCAGCGACCGGCGGTAGGACATCGTCGACGAGGCGACGACGGGATACCAGCCGCGCTCGTTCAGCAGGCTGAACGCGCCGAGGTCCGCGAGGAAGTTGCTGCGTGCGACGTCCATCATCTGCAGGTACACGCCGTTGTTCACGTGGCGGTAGAAGTCGAGGTCGCCGACGCGGACCCGCATCTGCGTGACCGACGGGTCGAGCACGCCCCGGCCGGGAACGGCTCGGCGGGGGCGCGTCGTGGCCAGCGCGAGCTGGATCATCCGGGTCATTCCCGCGATGTTACTCGTGAGTAGGTTCGACCGGAACCGGGACGAAGTGCTCGACCACCGGGAACGGCTCGTAGAAGTGGTGCAGCAGCTCGCGCCAGCGCGCGTACTGCGGAGACCCGCGGAACCCCACCTCGTGCGCCTCGACCGAGTCCCACCCGACGAGCAGCAGGTACGTCCCCGGGCTCTCCACGCCACGGGACACCCGGATCCCGCGGAAGCCCGGGACGCTCGCCACCAGCGGCAGCGCCTGGGTCAGTGCTGCCTCGAACGCGTCCTCCTCGCCCGCGCGCACCCGCAGGAGGGCGTGCTCGAGCACCGGGGCGTCGAGCAGTGCGGTCATACGGGCGGCTCGGGGTCGTACTGGATACCGCGGCGCACGGCGCGGGCCGCGTCCACCGACTCCAGCCGGGCGACCAGGTGCAGGGCCATGTCGATCCCCGCGGAGACCCCGGCCGAGGTGACGATGTCGCCGTCGTCGACGAACCGTGCCTCGGTGTCCGCCAGGACGCTTGGGTCGAGCACGGCCAGCTCGTCGAAGGCCTGCCAGTGGGTGGTCGCAGGCCGACCGGAGAGCAGACCTGCGGCGGCGTACACGAGCGCGCCCGTGCAGACGCTGGTCATGAGCGGGGTCGAGGCCCGCATCCCGCGCACCCACTCCAGGTGGGCAGGGTCGCGCAGGAGCGCGCGGGTGCCGAAGCCGCCCGGGTAGACCAGGACGTGCAGCGGGCCGACGTCGTCCGCACCCAGGTCCGGGACGAGCCGCAGGCCCTTGGCGCAGCGGATGCCGTTGCCGTCGGGCGAGAACGTCACCACCTCGGGCCGCAGCTCCGAGTGCCGTGCCCAGTAGGCGAGCACCTCGTACGGCCCGACGACGTCGAGCTCCTCGGCGTCGTCGAAGACGAAGATGCCGACGCGCAGATGGTGTCCGGTCGACATCGGCTCAGTACCCCGGCAGGGCGAGCATCTGGTCGAGCGCGACGCGGGCCCAGTGGGCGTCGTCGGCGTCCACCACGATCCGGTTGACCGGCCGGCCCGCCACCAGGGACTCCATCGCCCACACCAGGTGCGGTAGGTCGATGCGGTTCATGGTCGAGCAGAAGCACACCGTCGAGTCGAGGTAGTGGATGTTCTTGTCCGGGTGCGCGGCCGCGAGCCGGCGGACGAGATTGAGCTCGGTGCCGACGGCCCAGGAGCTGCCCGGCGCGGCGGCGTCGAGCGCCTTGACGATGTACTCCGTCGAGCCGACGAGGTCGGCGGCGAGGACCACCTCGTGCTGGCACTCCGGGTGCACGATGACCGTCACGTCGGGGACGGCCGCGCGGATGTCGGTGACGTTCCGGACCGAGAAGCGGCCGTGCACCGAGCAGTGGCCACGCCACAGGATCATGCGCGCGGCGCGCAGCTGGTCGACGGTCAGGCCGCCACCGGGCTTGCGCGGGTCGAACACGACGCAGTCGTCGAGCGACAGGCCCAGCTGCTGGACGGCGGTGTTGCGCCCCAGGTGCTGGTCGGGCATGAAGAGCACCTTGCCGGTGCCGTTGAGCCCGCCCACCTTGTCGAACGCCCAGCGCAGCGCCACGTGCGCGTTGGACGACGTGCAGATCGTCCCGCCGTGCCGCCCGGTGAACGCCTTGATGGACGCCGCCGAGTTCATGTACGTCACCGGCACGGTCGACTCGGCGACACCGGCGTCGGCCAGCACGTCCCACGCGTCCTCGACCTGGTCGATCGCCGCCATGTCCGCCATCGAGCACCCCGCGGCGAGGTCCGGGAGGATCACCTGCTGGTGGTCGGAGGTGAGGATGTCCGCGGACTCGGCCATGAAGTGGACGCCGCAGAACAGGATGAACTCCGCCTCGGGCCGAGCAGCCGCCTCACGCGCGAGCTTGAACGAGTCGCCCGTGACGTCGGCGAACTCGATGACCTCGTCGCGCTGGTAGTGGTGACCCAGCACGAACGCGCGGGAGCCGAGCGCGGCACGGGCCGCCCGGGCGCGTTCGACGAGGTCCGGGTCGCTCGGTGCAGGCAGGTCGCCGACGCACTCGACGCCGCGCTCGGAGGCCAGGTCGACACCGCGGCCCAGCAGCAGGAGGGCCGACGGAGCCGGCTCGGAGAAGGTGCTCACGCTCACGCGGCGATCCTCGCACAGCTCACGGTGGCGGACCGTGCCACGATGCGGCCGTGCGCGTGCTCATCGCCCCCGACAGCTTCGGCTCCAGCCTGACGGCCGCCGAGGCTGCCGAGACCGTCGCCGGCGCCTGGCGGACGGCCGCGCCGCACGACGAGGTGACCACGTGCCCGCTCTCGGACGGAGGCCCCGGGTTCGTCGCCACGCTGCAGTCGGCGCTCGGTGGTGAGCTCCTCCCGGTCACCGTCACGTCGCCGGTCGGCGTGCCCGTCCCCGCGGTGGTCCTGCTCGTGGGGACGACCGCGTACGTCGAGTCGGCGCAGGCCGTCGGCCTCCCGCTGGTGCCGGACGGGCTGCGCGACCCCACCCGCACGTCGAGCCGCGGCGTGGGGGAGCTACTCGCCGCCGCCCTCGACGCGGGCGCCCGACGCGTCGTCGTCGGGCTCGGCGGCTCCGCGACGAACGACGCGGGCGCGGGCGCTCTGGTCGGCCTCGCCCGCGCCCTCGGGCTGCCGGGACCGGCCGACGTCCTCGGTGCCGGGGGCGGGTCGCTCGGGGACGTGACCCCCAAGCACCTCACCGGGCTGCGCGAGCTGCGTGACCGGCTGCGCGGCGTGGAGCTCGTCGTCGCCACCGACGTGGACGTGCCTCTGCTGGGTCTGCACGGCGCGAGCGCCGGGTTCGCCGCGCAGAAGGGGGCGACCCCCGAGCAGGCGCAGGCCCTGGAACGCGCGCTCGGCCACTTCGCGCACGCGGCCACCACGGCGCTCGGGGACGCCGTCCGACCGGACCTCCTCGCCGGCGCACGCCCGACGTCGACGGCGGCGCGGCTCACGGCCGCACCCGGGGCGGGAGCCGCCGGCGGCCTGGGTTTCGGGCTCGCCCTGCTCGGCGCACGGCTGGTGCCGGGGTCGGTCTTCGTGGCGGACGCCGTTCGCCTGGGGGACCTGATCGCGGACCACGACGTCGTCGTCACCGGCGAGGGCAGGTTCGACTGGCAGTCCCTGCACGGGAAGGTCGTGTCCGAGGTGGCGTCGCGTGCGCTCGCCCACGCGGTCCCGACCGTCGTCGTGGCGGGGGAGGTGCTGGTCGGTCGTCGCGAGCTGTCCGCCGCCGGGATCACGGCCGCCTACGCGGTGGGGGAGAACCCCGAGCAGGTGGCCGCCGCACTCGCCGCGCCGGTGCAGACGCTCGCCGCGCGCGTCGCCCGCGTAGCGAGAACCTGGTCACGTTGAGCGGAAGTCCGGCGTGGGAGTCGTACCCTGGACGGGAACAACCTCGCGTTCGGTGCTGTTGCCGAGGTTGACGCACACGATCTGCTGTCCAGCGAGCACCCAGGAGAGACCCATGAGCGAGACCACCGCGACGCAGAGCGCGACCGAGACGCACGGMGTCCTCCTCACCGACTTCGCCGCCTCGAAGGTCCGCAGCCTGCTCGAGCAGGAGGGCCGCGACGACCTCCGTCTGCGCGTCGCCGTCCAGCCCGGTGGTTGCTCCGGCMTCATCTACCAGCTCTACTTCGACGAGCGTGTCCTCGACGGTGACGTCGTCAAGGACTACGACGGTGTCGAGGTCGTCGTGGACCGCATGAGCGTGCCCTACCTCGACGGCGCGACCATCGACTTCGCGGACTCGATCGAGAAGCAGGGCTTCACCATCGACAACCCGAACGCCGGCAGCGCCTGCGCGTGCGGCGGCTCGTTCAGCTGATCTGAGCCACGACGGCCCGGTCTCCCTCGGGGGACCGGGCCGTCGTCATGCGTGCGTGCGCACGGTGAGGGAGTGCACACCGTCCTGCTCGGTCGCGCCGACCATCTCGTGACCACGCATGCGTGCCCATGCGGGCACGTCGTGCACCGCCGCCGGGTCGGTGGCCAGCACGGTGAGCTCGGTCCCCGGTGGCGCCTCGGCAGCGGCCCGCGCGAGCCGGATCACCGGTGCAGGGCAGCGCAGCCCGCGCGCGTCGACGGTCGTCACAGTCCGCCGACCCCCCAGGCCTGCCGGACGCCGGCGACGATGCCGGGCAGCTCCGCCAGGAAGCGCTCGACGTCCTCCTGCGTGGTGCCACGGGGGAGGGCCAGCCGGATGTTGCCGTGCGTCAGCGCGACCATGGCGGCCAGCACGTGGCTCGGCTCCACGGCGCTGGACGTGCAGGCCGACCCCGACCCCACTGCGAAGCCGCGCGTGTCGAACGCCGTCAGCAGCGCCTCTCCCTCGACGTACAGGCAGGAGAACGTCAGGACGTGGGGGAGCCGCTCGACGGGGTGGCCGACGACGTCGACGTCAGGGACCTCCGCGACGACCCGCGCGCGCAGGGTGTCGACGAGCCGGCGACGGGCGGCGTCGTCGGCGGCCCGCGTCGAGAGCGCCACCTGGAGCGCGACGGCGGCCGCCAGCGCGGCGGGCACGCTCACCCCGCCCGGGAACCACCGGTCCTCGTCCTCCGGCCAGTCGGGCGACCGCCGGACCCCGGACCGGGAGACGAGCACCCCGAGCCCACCCGGACCGCCCCAGTCGCCCGCGTCCGCAGCCAGCAGGTCCCAGGCGTCGCCGACGTCGACGTGGCCGAGGCTCGCGCCCGCGTCGACCAGCAGGGGAACGCCCGCTGCGCGCGCGGCGTCGTGCACGGCTCCCACGGGCTGCAGGGTCCCGACCTCGCCGTTCGCGTGCTGCAGAGCGGCGAGCGCCACGCCTGGGCGGGACAGCGCGGCCGCGAACTCCTGCGGGTCGACCCGACCGTCCCGGTCGACCGCGACGGTCGCGCGGTCCCCGGCGAAGTCCGCGGCGTTCAGCACGGCCGCGCGCTCGACGGCACTGACGACGACCTGCGACCCGGACCGGCGGCGACCGCGGGCGACGGAGCGGACGGCGCCGTGCAGGGCGGCGGTGTGCGACGGGGCGAGGTCGACCTCGGGCGTGCGAGCCCCGACCGATGCGGCGATCGCCTCGCGCGCGCCGTCGAGCAGCATCCGCGCCCGTCGCCCCTCGGCGTGCAGACGCCGGGGGTCGGCCCAGCCCTGGTCGAGCGCCTCGAGGAACGCCGTGCGTGCTTCCGGCAGGAGCGGTGCCCGCCCGCCGGCGTCCAGGACGACCCGGCGGGCAGTGGCGTGCGTCACAGGCTCGGCCGCCGGGCTGTCGGCGCGGTCGTGGTCGGACGGGCTGCTCACGGGGGCACCGTAACCCCGCAGAGCCGCCACCAGGCGCGGGACCACCCGGCAACGACCCGTCGCGACGGTCAGGTCCCGTGAAGGAGGCGGGGTGTGATGGTGCTGACACGGTGTCGTCAACGGGTGTCGTCAGCACGAAAGGATCTGGTCGGCGCGCTAGGCTGCACAGGTCGAGGACGAAGGTCCCGCACGGTGCCCTTCTGCAACGCAGGGGTGTCGACGGGACGCGAGTGAGAGGTCCCCCCGTTGCACCCGGACACCCCCCGTCGCACGCGGCGACCAGCCGTGTTGCTGGCCGGTCTGCTTGGCGTCGCCGCCGTCGCACTCAGCGGTTGTTCCGCCGAGGTGCAGCGCGGCTGGCTCCCCGGCAACTCCGATGCCGAGATCACCGACCAGACCGGTCGCATCACCAACCTGTGGGTCGGCTCCTGGATCGCCGCGCTCATCGTCGGCATCATCACCTGGGGCCTGATCCTGTGGTGCGTCGCCGTCTACCGGAAGCGCAAGGGTGACGACACCCTCCCCGTGCAGCTGCGGTACCACGTGCCGCTCGAGGTCATGTACGTGATCCTGCCGATCATCATGGTCGGCGTGCTCTTCTACTACACCAACCGCGACACCTCGGCGATCGTGGACACCTCCGCCGAGGCGGACGTCCACGTGCAGGTCATCGGCAAGCAGTGGAGCTGGGACTTCAACTACCTCGACGACGACGCGTACGAGACCGGCCAGCACGCGCAGGACGTCGGCTCCGCCGGCACCGGCGTGCTCAAGGACCAGGTCACGCTGTACCTGCCCGTCGACGAGCGGGTCGAGTTCACGCTCGACTCCCGCGACGTCATCCACTCGTTCTGGGTCCCCGCGTTCCTCTTCAAGATGGACATGATCCCGGGCAAGACGAACACGTTCCAGGTCACCCCCACCGAGGAGGGTGACTACCTGGGCAAGTGCGCGGAGCTCTGCGGCGAGTACCACTCGTCGATGCTGTTCAACGTGAAGGTGGTGTCGCGCGAGGAGTACGACGCACACATCGAGGAGCTGAAGGCCAAGGGTCAGGAAGGCTCGCTCGGTCTCGAGTACAGCCGCCAGCAGGACCTGGACAGCACTCCTCAGGAAGGTGAGAACTGATGGCCGCCGTCGCGGAGCACATCCCCGGCCTGGCGCCCTCGCGTCAGACCCTGGGGCGCACGGTGATCAAGTGGATCACCTCGACCGACCACAAGACGATCGGCTACCTGTACCTGATCACGTCGTTCGTCTGGTTCGCCATCGGCGGCATCCTGGCGCTGCTGATCCGCGCCGAGCTCTTCGCGCCGGGCATGGACATCTTCCAGTCCCGCGAGCAGTACAACCAGGCGTTCACCATGCACGGCACGATCATGCTGCTGCTGTTCGCGACCCCCCTGTTCGCCGGGTTCGCCAACGTGATCATGCCGCTGCAGATCGGTGCCCCCGACGTCGCGTTCCCGCGGCTGAACATGCTCGCGTACTGGATGTTCTTCTTCGGCGGCTCGATCGCCGGAGCGGGCTTCTTCACGCCGCAGGGCGCCGCGTCGTTCGGCTGGTTCGCGTACGCGCCCCTGTCGAACACCGTGTACTCACCGGGGCTCGGCGGTGACCTGTGGGTCTTCGGCCTGGCGCTCGCCGGCTTCGGCACCATCCTCGGTGCCGTCAACTTCATCACCACCATCGTCACCATGCGTGCGCCCGGCATGACCATGTTCCGGATGCCGATCTTCACCTGGAACACCCTGGTGACGTCGCTGCTGGTGCTCATGGCGTTCCCGCCGCTGGCCGCCGCGCTCTTCGCGCTCGGTGCGGACCGGCGCCTCGGCGCCCAGGTGTTCAATCCCGAGAACGGGGGAGCCATCCTGTGGCARCACCTGTTCTGGTTCTTCGGGCACCCSGAGGTSTACATCATCGCGCTGCCGTTCTTCGGCATCATCACCGAGATCCTCCCGGTCTTCAGCCGCAAGCCGATCTTCGGCTACAAGGGCCTGGTGTACGCGACGATCGCGATCGCAGCACTGTCGGTGACGGTGTGGGCCCACCACATGTACGTCACGGGTTCCGTGCTCCTCCCGTTCTTCGCGTTCATGACGATGCTCATCGCGGTCCCGACCGGTGTGAAGTTCTTCAACTGGATCGGCACGATGTGGCGCGGCAAGCTCACGTTCGAGACGCCCATGCTGTGGACGATCGGGTTCCTCGTCACCTTCCTGTTCGGTGGCCTGACGGGCATCATCCTGTCCAGCCCGGCACTCGACTTCCCGCTGTCGGACTCCTACTTCGTCGTCGCGCACTTCCACTACGTCGTCTTCGGCACCGTCGTGTTCGCGATGTTCGCGGGCTTCTACTTCTGGTGGCCCAAGATGACGGGCCGGATGCTCGACGAGCGGCTGGGTAAGGTCCACTTCTGGATGCTGTTCATCGGCTTCCACACCACGTTCCTCATCCAGCACTGGCTGGGCGTCAAGGGCATGCCGCGCCGGTACGCGGACTACTCGCCCGACGACGGCTTCACGTGGATGAACCAGCTCTCCACCATCGGTGCGGTCATCCTCGCGGCCTCGACGCTGCCGTTCCTCTGGAACGTCTACACGACGTGGCGCAACGCGCCTCTCGTCACCGTCGACGACCCCTGGGGCTACGGCGCCTCGCTCGAGTGGGCCACCAGCTGCCCGCCGCCGCGGCACAACTT
>NZ_JBFULY010000021.1:0-75700 GCF_054049655.1 Cellulomonas sp. P5_C5
GTTCCAGTCGGCGTACTGGACGACGTTGCCGCCGTCGGCGGTGGACGCGCCCTGCACCTCGACGGCCTTGCCGCTGTTGCGGGCGATCAGCTGGATGTAGCCGTCGACGTCCTGGATGGAGAACTGCTGGTTGGTGCCGCCGTTGTCGGTCCACTGCTCGATGATGGCGCCATCGGCGGTGGACTTGCCGGTCACGTCGAGGACCTTGCCCGACAGCCGCGACTTCACCTTGTAGTAGCCGTTGCCGGCGTCGAGGAACTGCCACTGCTGCTGGGCGCCGTCGTTGCGCGACCACTGCTTGATCGGGGCGCCGTCGGCGGTGGACAGGTTGTAGACGTCCAGGGCCTTGCCGCTGTTGCGGTTGACCAGCACGTACGACGCGGTGGTGTCGATCGACGCAGCGCTCGCTGCCGACGCCGCGGCCACGGCGGCCACGCCGGTGATCGCGACCGTCATCGCCAGCAGGAACGCCTGGAGGCGCCGCCTCGGTGGATGTTGAGTCCTGCTCATCTGTCCCACTCCTTSGGGGGTCGTGAGGGTGGGGCGCCGGTCGGCGCCCCACCCCTGCTACGGGTGTCGGTCAGCCGACGCGGACGAGCTGCCACTGCTGGTTGGTGCCGTTCCAGTCCGAGYACTGGACGACGTTGCCGCCGTCGACCGTGGAGGCGCCCTGCACCTCGACGGCCTTGCCGCTGTTGCGGGCGATCAGCTGGATGTACCCGTCGATCGTCTGGATGCTGAACTGCTGGTTGGTGCCGCCGTTGTCGGCCCACTGCTCGATGACGGCGCCATCGGCCGTGGACTTGGCGGTGACGTCCAGGACCTTGCCCGACAGCCGCGACTTCACCTTGTAGTAGCCGTTGCCGACGCTGGTGAACTGCCACTGCTGCTGGTTGCCGTCGTTGCGCGACCACTGCTTGATCGGGGCGCCGTCGGCGGTGGACAGGTTGTACACGTCGAGCGCCTTGCCGCTGCCCCGGTTGACCAGCACGTACCAGGCGCTGGTGTCGATCGAGCCGTTCGAGGGCGGGGGGGTGGTGGAGCCGCCCGCGTTGAGGGCGTTCAGCGTCGAGGTGTACGCGGCCTTCTTGTTGCCGGAGCCGTCGAACAGCAGCGCGTTGTCGCTGCCGCGCCACGAGTCGGTGTCGCGCACGCCCCACACGGTGATGCCCTTGCAGCGGCTGACGGCGAGGCACGCCTTGGTCACGGCGGCGTACATGTTCGCCTGGTTGCCACCCTGCTGGATGTCGAGCTCGGTGATCTGCACCTCGACGCCCAGGTCGGAGAAGCGCTGCAGGTTGGCCTGGTAGTCGCCCGGCAGGCTGGTGCCGAGGTGGGACTGGAAGCCGACGCAGTCGATCGGGACGCCGCGGGACTTGAAGTCCTTGACCATGTTGTAGACACCGGTGGACTTCGCGTTGATGCCGTCGGTGTTGTAGTCGTTGTAGCAGAGCTTGGCGTTCGGGTCCGCGTTGCGGGCGGCCCGGAACGCGGCCTCGATCCAGTCGTTGCCGGTGCGCTGCAGGCTGGAGTCGCGGCGGCTGCCGCGGCCGTCGTCAGCGAAGGCCTCGTTGACCACGTCCCAGGCGTAGACCTTGCCCTTGTAGTACGTCGCGACCTTGGTCACGTGGTTGATCGCGGCGTTGCGCAGGGCGCTGCCGGACATGTTCTGCGCCCAGCCGGGCATCTGCGCGTGCCACAGCAACGCGTGTCCGCGGACCTGCTTGCCGTTGCTGCGGGCCCAGTTGGCGATCTGGTCGCCGCGGCTGTAGCTGAACGAGTTCTGCGAGGGCTCGGTCGCGTCCCACTTCATCTCGTTCTCCGCCGTGATCATGTTGAACTCACGATTCGCGATCCCGATGTACGTGGAGTCGCTCATCCGGCCGGCCGCGATCGCCGTACCGAAGTACCGGCCCTTCTCAGCCGCCGACGCACCGAGCGTCGAGGCCGCCTGGGCGGGGTTGGCCAGGGTGACGAGCATGGTCAGCACCAGGCCGGCCACGGCGAGGAGCGCCGCTGCTTGTCGCCTCCAGCCCGTGTGGTGCTGCTGGTGGGGAGTCGTGCGCATGATTTCTCGCTCTCTTTCGGAGACCGCACGGGGGTCGTGCGGTCGACGGTGATCGGGCGTCGCCGGTCAGGGCGTGGTGAGGTCGAAGCTGCGGACCGTGACCGCTCCGCCGAGCGCCTGGGTGGCGTAGTTGAAGATCCCGAACCGGTAGCCCATGAAGAACTCCCAGGAGTTGTTCAGCGTGAACGCGGGCCCCAGGGGGAGGAACGTCGTCCCGTCGGTGCTGTAGGAGAACGTGGCCGTCCGGCCGGAGCCGGGTCGGATGTCCGCGCTGGTGCGCAACCAGATCCGCCCGCCGGACACGTTCGCCGACGCGCGCTCGACCCCGGTGCCCGTGGTCGCCCACGAGCCGCTCATGCTGAGCCCGTCGGTCATCACCACGCGGGTGGCCCCGTTGGTCTTGACGACCCCGATCCACGCCGACGACTGCCGGAGCATCGCGAGCCCCGACTTGTCGCCGTTGGCCATCGCCGAGTAGTCGAGCTCGACCGTGGCCGTCGACGACGGGCCCTGGATGCGGTGCGTCAGGGTGTTGCGGGCGTTGTACAGGTCGTTCGTCACCGTGGCGGTCTGCAGCCGGAGCCCGTTGTTCACGCCGAACCGGTTGGTGTCCGGGTTGTGGTTCCACTCCCACCGGTGGCCCAGCGCGGGGCCGGCGAACGTGTCCTTGCCGATCATCGAGGCGACCGTCTTGGTGGTCGTGATGTTCGGCTTGTTGTAGGTGGCACCCCAGCGGCCGTTGACCGTCTGGAGGGTCGGCCAGCCGTCGGAGGTCCAGGTGATCGGCGCGAGCGTCGGCACGCGRCCGCCCGGGTACGCGTCGGTGAAGGCCATGTACCACCAGTCGCCGGCCTGCGTCTGGACCAGACCACCCTGGTGCGGCACGCCGCCGCCCGAGATCGGACCGGGCAGGTTCAGCAGCACCTCCCGCTGCTCGTACGGACCGAACGGGGAGCTGGAGCGCAGCACGTACTGGCCGTTGGCCGGGCGGGTGAGCCAGATGTAGTAGTAGCCGTTGCGCTTGTAGAACCGGGCGCCCTCAAGGGTGCCGCCGAAGTTCGACGGCACCTGGTACACCGTCTGGGACCGCACCTGCGAGGTGCCGTCGGCGCTCAGCTGCGCGACGCTGATCGTGCCGTTGCCGTAGGCGACGTACATGGTGTCGTTGTCGTCGACCAGCAGGCCGGCGTCGTAGTAGCAGCTGTTGATCCGCGCCTTCTTGGTCCACGTGCCGTCGACCGCCGAGGCGGTGTAGACGTAGGTGCGGTTGAACTCGGTGCACCCGTACCAGTAGTAGGTGCTGTTGCTCTTGCGGTAGCCGAGCGTGGACGCCCAGATGCCCTTGACGTACTTGCGGCCGCCGTTGAGGTCGTAGCCGTTGTCGTCGAAGTCGAGGCGTGGGACGGAGTGGCCCGCGTACTCCCAGTTCACGAGGTCGTACGAGCGCAGGATCGGCGCACCGGGCGAGTAGTGCATCGTCGACGCGGAGTAGTAGTACGCGTCGCCGACGCGGATGATGTCGCCGTCGGCGAAGTCCTGCCAGACCACTGGGTTGGTGAAGGTCCCGCTGGGCGGCGGCGTGGTCGGGTTGGTGCCGCCGAGGCGGACGAGCTGCCACTGCTGGTTGGCGCCATTCCAGTCGGCGTACTGGACGATGTTGCCGCCGTCGGCGGTGGAGGCGCCCTGGACCTCGACGGCCTTGCCGCTGTTGCGGCTGATCAGCTGGATGTAGCCGTCGACGTCCTGGATGGAGAACTGCTGGTTGGTGGCGTTGTTGTCGGTCCACTGGATGATCGCGGCGCCGTCGGCGGTGGACCGGCCGGTGACGTCGAGGACCTTGCCGGACAGGCGTGACTTGAGGCGGTAGAAGCCGTTGCCGGAGTCGACGAACTGCCACTGCTGCTGGGCGCCGTCGTTGCGGGTCCACTGGGTGATGCGGGCGCCGTCGGCGGTGGACAGGTTGTAGACGTCGAGGGCCTTGCCGCTGGTGCGGTTGACCAGCACGTACGACGCGGTGGTGTCGATCGACGCCGCGCTGGCCGGCGGTGCGGCGACCACCACCACGGCCAGCAGCAGACCGGCGATCGCCAGTGCGGTTGCAGCGACGGACTTCCTCATCGTGCGCTCCTTCGCGTCGTGTCCCACGAGCAGGTCCGGTACGCGGCTCGCCCTGGTGGTGTCGTCATCGACACGAGGGCGGGGATGTTAGCGCTCACATCTGCCTGGCCGGCCACGCTCGGAGTGAGGTGGTTCGCCGGAAAAGTAGCGGGATTTACACCGGTGTACAACGCTTTCCGGACACCCGGAACGTTTAGGGCTGCACATGCAGAAGCTCCCGGCAGGATCACGTCCTGCCGGGAGCTGGGGCCCGGTCGTCCTCCGACCAGCGCGTGCGGGAGACGGGATTTGAACCCGCACGCCCTTTCGAGCACCAGGACCTAAACCTGGCGTGGCTGCCGTTTCACCACTCCCGCGCAGCGGAAGTTTCCCACAGGGTCACGCGACCTTGAGGTCCCGACGCAGCTTGGCGACGTGCCCGGTGGCCTTGACGTTGTACTGCGCGAGCTCGACGCGGCCCTCGGCGTCCACGACGACCGTCGAGCGGATCACCCCGGTCACCGTCTTGCCGTAGTTGAGCTTCTCGCCCCAGGCGCCCCACGCCTCGAGCACCGCGTGCTCGGGGTCGGAGCCCAGCGGGAACGTCAGGTGCTCCTGCTCGACGAAGGCGGCGAGCTTGTCGACGGAGTCCGGGGAGACGCCGACGACGGCGAAGCCGGCACCCTGCAGCGACGCGAGCGAGTCCCGGAAGTCGCACGCCTGGGTCGTGCACCCGGGGGTCATCGCAGCCGGGTAGAAGTACACGATCACCCGGCGTCCGCGCAGGTCGGACAGCGTGACGGTGCTGCCGTCCGCGGTCGGCAGCGTGAAGTCGGGGGCAGGGTCGCCGACGGCGAGACGGGGCACGGGATCTCCTGGGACGAGGTGGTCGGGGATGCGGTCAGCCTATGTCGCACGGGTACCGTCGGAACCGTGAGCGACCTCCCCATCCGCATGCTGAACGACCGACTGCTCGTCTCGCTCGACGGCGAGGCGGGGGAGCGGCGCTCGTCCGCGGGCATCGTCATCCCGGCCACCGCCGTCGTCGGCAAGCGGCTCACATGGGGTGCGGTCGTCGCCGCCGGCCAGCACGTCCGGCAGGTCGAGGTGGGCGACCGCGTGCTGTTCGACCCGGAGGACCGCGCCGAGGTCGAGCTCGCCGGGGCGACCTACGTCCTCCTGCGCGAGAAGGACGTGCATGCCGTGGCCGAGCCGCGCGGGGCGGGCGAGGGAACCGGCCTGTACCTCTGATCGTTCATCCACGCGACGCCGTTCGACGGCGTCGGCGTAGCGCCTTGCACCGCGCAGGTCGTGGTGGTGGCATGAGTACGTGGGACCCCCGTCCCCCGAGGAGATCGATCACGATGACCGAGCACGACACCACCCCGGTGGCCCCCGAGGACACACAACCCGTCCGGGACCTGCTCGCCGAGCACGTCCCGCTGGCCCTGATCGTCGACCTGGCGACCCCCGAGGCGACGTCCGCCGAGATCCTCGAGACCGAGGGGCTTCCCGACGAGGCGTGGTGGGAGCAGGACCAGGCGTGAGCGTCGAGTGACGGTCGTCACGGCGCCTGGTTTCGATTGGCAGATCGGGCGCCCGGCCTGCTAGCGTTCTCAACCGCGCGCCATTAGCTCAATTGGCAGAGCAGCTGACTCTTAATCAGCGGGTTCGGGGTTCGAGTCCCTGATGGCGCACCACCTGACCGGCGGCTTCACCCTCGTGGTGGAGCCGCTTCGTCGTTCGTGCAGGGAGTCCCAGTACCGGACCCGGCGGCCTCGATAGCCGCACGCCCTGCGCACGTCCGCACCGTGGGCGACCATGGGCCCGAGGGTCAGCGGCGGCTGAGCCGCGGACGAGCCGGAGGGACGGAACCTGTCATGGCAGAGGGTCGCGAGTTCGACGTCGTGGTGATCGGCGGCGGAGCGGTGGGGGAGAACGTCGCCGACCGCGCCGGCCGGACGGGGCTGAGCGTCGCGCTGGTCGAGGACGCCTTGGTCGGCGGTGAGTGCTCGTACTGGGCGTGCATGCCGTCGAAGGCGCTGCTGCGGCCGGGTGCGGCGCTCGCGGCTGCCCGTGGCGTGCCGGGTGCCGCCGCGGCCGTGACGGGCGACGTGGACGTCGCCGCCGCGTTCGCCCGTCGTGACGAGGTGACCCACCGCTGGGACGACAGCTCGCAGGTCGACTGGGTGGAGAGCACCGGGATCACTCTGCTGCGCGGGCACGCGCGGTTCACCGGGGAGCGGGTGCTGACGGTCGACGGAGCGGACGGGCCGGTCCGGGTGACCGCGCGGCACGCGGTCGTCGTCGCGACTGGCTCTGCTGCGGTGGTCCCGCGCGTCGAGGGCCTCGCGGAGCTGCCGCCCTGGACCAGCCGCGAGGCGACCTCCGCGCAGCACGTCCCCGCACGGCTGGCCGTCCTCGGGGGCGGCGTCGTCGGCGTCGAGATGGCGACGGCATTCGCGGACTTCGGCAGCACGGTGACCCTGGTCGTGCGCGGCGACCGGCTCCTGGCCAACGCCGAGCCGTTCGCGGGGGAGGCGGTCGCGTCGGCGCTGTCGGCCCTCGGCGTGACGGTGCTGTTCGGCACGGAGACACAGTCCGTCCGGCGCGAGGCGGACGGCGTGCACCTGAGCACCGGGGCGGGGCCGGACCTCGTGGTCGACGAGGTGCTCGTCGCGACGGGCCGCCGACCGCGGACGGCGGACCTGGGGCTGGAGACGCTCGGTCTCGAGCCCGGCAAGCCCCTGACCGTGGACGACGCCCTCCAGGTCACGGGCGCCGACGGTGGGTGGCTGTTCGCGGTCGGTGACGTCTCCGGGCGGACGGCCACCACCCACCAGGGCAAGTACGACGCCCGCGTGGTCGGTGACGTCATCGCGGCCCGCTTCGACCCGCGGTCCTCCGCGTCGGACTCGCCGGACGGAGCGACCGCGGGGGACCGTTCCCTGAGCGCCGACGACGAGCGAGCGGCCGCGCCGTGGAGCCGCTACCTGGCGACCGCGGACGTCGCGGCCGTCCCCCAGGTCGTGTTCTCCCGGCCGGAGGTCGCGTGGGTCGGCCTGAGCGAGGCGGACGCCAGGGCGCAGGGTCTCGACGTGCGGGTGGTCGGGTACGACCTCGAGAACGTCGCGGGTGCCGCGGTCTTCGCTCAGGACTACGCGGGCCGCGCGCAGATCGTGGTCGACGAGGCGCGCGGTGTGATCGTCGGCGCGACGTTCGTCGGGCCCGAGGTGGCGGAGATGCTGCACGCGGCGACGATCGCGGTCGTCGGGGAGGTCCCGCTGGACCGGCTGTGGCACGCGGTGCCGTCGTACCCGACCGTCAGCGAGGTCTGGCTCCGCCTGCTCGAGACCGCAGGCTTCTGACCTTCCAGGCGCCGACCGCTGCTCGGGGTCGCGACGACACGCGACGGGGGCCCGGACGCKCGCGTCCGGGCCCCCGTCGTGCGATCGGTCAGCTGTCGGCGGCGAGGGACCCGTCGCTCGACAGCACCAGGCCGATGGCCGCCTCACCCTGACGCACGGCCTGGCCGATCAGGCCGAAGTCGTACGACTGGAAGTCGGCGAACTCGATGCCGTACGTCTCCTCGAGACCGAGCTGGCAGAACGGGCGCTCGGGGCACTCGGCCGGACCCGCCAGGACCAGACCACCGCAGTTGGCGGCGAGGTCGCTGAGCGTCGTGAGGTCGTGCTCCGTCGCGAACTCGCTGGTCACGGCGAACGCGTTCTGGTCCTGCGCCGCGGACGGCGCGCCGACGACGAGGCCGGCGGCGTCCGCGAGGGGGGTCAGCGCAGCCACCGTCTCGTCGACGTCCGCCGATGCCACCGACTCGGCGTCGGCACCGTTCTGCTGCGCGTTGAGGAAGTCCGCGAGCGTCGCCGCGTACTCCGGGACCGCGGTGAGCGTCCCGTCGGCGAGCGGCGGGAGGTACGTCTCCCGGTTGCCGATCGTCCGCACCTCGACCGTGAAGCCGGCGGTCCGCAGCACGGCCGCGTAGATCTCCGCGAGCGTGGCGCTCTCCGAGAAGTTCGCCGCGCCGATGACGAGCGGTGCACCGGCACCGACAGCGCCGTCCGCTGCGGCGAGGTCCTCGGTGTCGACGAACTCCTGCGCGACCTCGCTCGACGTGCGCCGGTCGATGTCGACGGCCTTGTTCAGCTCGATCAGCTTGTCCGTGTCGAGTGCGGCGGACACGCTGTCCAGGAGCTCGACGACGGCGGGGTTCGCCGTCGCGGCGGCCTTGTTCACCGCGGGGATGATGTTGTCCGCGTTCTGCAGGCCCTTGTCGTCCTCGAGGACGACGAGCTTCTCGCCCGCGATCGGGTCGCAGGTGGCCAGGCCGGACGTGCCGGACGACGTGGGGTCGGCCTCGCCGCCGCCGGAGCCGGGGCTGCCGCAGGCGCCGAGCGCCAGGGTGGCGATGGCGACCAGGGTCAGGGTGGTGGAGCGTCTCGCTCGCATCGTGCTCTCCTCGTGGAGTCGGCAGGGGGTGGTCCAGGTGACGGCCGAAACTGCCGCCGGAGGATGTCAGGCCGAAGAACCCGACCTATTCGATCCGCTTGTCGGAGCCTCGGCAAGCGCTGGGGACGTGATCTGCGCCCGTCTTGTGCGCCGCGACGGCGTGTCCGAGGTGTCCCGCGCCAGCGCCCGCAGCCCTCGCGGGGTCAGCAGGCGCTGGGCGATCGCGAGCAACCCCTCGGAGACCAGGCACAGCCCGGCGACCAGGATGCCGCCGGCCAGCACCTGCCCGTAGTCCTGCGTCCCGAAGCCGGTGACCACGATCGTGCCGAGGCTGCGGCCGCCGACGAGCGCCGCCAGCGGGACGGTGGCGAGCACCTGCACGGACGCGGTGCGGATGCCGGCGGCGATGAGGGGGACCGCGAGCGGCACCTCCACCGCCCACAGGCTGCGCCGGCTCGACATCCCCACGCCGCGCGCGGCGTCGCGGACGTCGGCGTCGACCTCCCCGAGGCCCGTCACCGTGTTGGTGAGCAGCGGCGGCACGGCGAACACGGCGCACGCGAGCACCGTCGCGGTGTTGCCGAACAGCCCGCTCGCGGCGAGCAGGGTGAGCAGCGCGAGCGTCGGCAGGGCGCGCGTCGTGTTGGCGACGACGACGCCGGCCGTGGCGCCGCGGCGGCGGTGACCGAGCCACAGGCCGGTCGGCAGTGCGACGACCGCGGCGAGCAGGACGGCCAGGAACGACACGATGATGTGGTCGCGCGTCAGGGCGATGACACCGTTGCGACCCGTCCAGTTCAACGGGTCGTTCAGCCAGAGGAACGCTTCCTGGAGGACGTCCACGTCACACCGGCCTCTCGGCGCGCGCCCACGGGGTGAGCCGGCGACCGATGCCCGCGAGGACCAGGTCGCACACCAGCGCGAGCAGGAGGCACAGCACCGTCGCCGTCATGATCTCCGCGTGGTAGTTGCTGCGGAAGCCGCGGAACATCAGCTGGCCGAGCCCGCCGTACCCGACCACGACCCCGACGGTGACCAGCGCGACCGTGGTCACCGTGGCGAGCCGGAGCCCCGCGACGATGCTGGGCAGGGCCTGCGGCAGCTCGACCGCGAACAGCAGCCTCGCGCGGCCGTAGCCCATGCCGCGGGCGGCGTCCCGGACCGCCGGGTCCACGCCCTGCAGGCCGACCAGCACGTTCCGGGTCAGGACGAGCAGGGCGTACGAGACCAGCCCGATGAGGACGGTGGTCCGTCCGATGCCGGTGTACGGCGCCAGGATCGCGAAGAGGGCGAGGGACGGCACCGTGTAGAGGACGCCCGCGACGCCGAGCACAGGACCGGCCAGCCGCGGCCGCAGGTGTGCCAGCGCACCGAGCGGCAGCGCGAGCACGAACGCGATGACGACCGCCTGGAACGTCAGCGACGCGTGCTGCTCCAGGTAGCGCGCGATGTCCTGGGAGTTGCGCTCGACGTACTCCCACGAGAACCACGGGTTGGGTGGTGCCCCGGCCAGACGCATGGCGTGAAACGTACCCGCGGCCTCCGACATGCGCAGGATCTGCGACTGTCGGACGCAGCGACTAGCGTCCTGGAGGTGGCAGACGACCCGGCGATCGCCTTCGAGCACGTCAGCAAGTCCTACGCGTCCGGGCGCGGTGAGTCCGGTGCGGCGGTCGACGACCTGACCCTCGCGGTGCAGCCGCACGAGGTGCTCGTGCTCGTCGGCCCGTCGGGGTGCGGCAAGACCACCACCCTGCGCATGGCGAACCGCCTCGTCGAGCCCACGTCCGGACGGATCCTGCTCCAGGGTGAGGACGTCACGACGGTCGACCCCGTGGGGCTGCGCCGCCGGATGGGCTACGTGATCCAGAACGTCGGGCTCTTCCCGCACCGGACGGTCGCACAGAACGTGGCCACGGTCCCGGGCCTGGTCGGCTGGGACCGCAAGCGGACGGCCGCCCGGGTCGAGGAGCTGCTCGACCTCGTCGGGCTGCCGCCCGACCGGTACGCCCGACGGTTCCCGCACGAGCTCTCGGGTGGCGAGCGTCAGCGCGTCGGGGTCGCCCGCGCGCTGGCCACGGACCCCCCGGTGCTCCTCATGGACGAGCCGTTCGGTGCGGTGGACCCGGTGGGCCGGCGTCGCCTGCAGACCGAGTTCGCGCGGATCCAGCGCGCGCTCGGCATCACCGTGATGCTCGTCACGCACGACATCGACGAGGCCGTGCGCATGGCGGACCGCGTGGCAGTGCTCAGCCCCGGCGCCCAGATCGAACAGCTCGCGTCTCCGCTCGACATCGTCGCCCGCCCCGCGACGCCCGCCGTGGCGGACCTGGTCGGGCGCGGTCGCACGGCCCGCCTGCTGGCACTCGGACGTCTGGAGCGCGCTGACCTGGACCCCGGCGTCGTCGAGAACACAGTCGGTACGGGCCGCGACTCTCTCCAGGTCGGTGCCGAGCTGGGTGACGTGCTGTCGGCGCTCGTCGGAGCGGAGGGACCCGTGCCGGTCCACGACGAGCACGGCCGCGTCGTCGGCAGCGTCACCCCGGCGACCGTCGTACGCGCCCTCGACCGTCTGACGGAGCCCGACGACGAGACGCACGACACAGCAGACGTCGACGCCCCCGTCGGTACGCTGCCCAGGTGACCACGACGACGGCCCGACTCGCGTTCGCCACCTGTGCCGAGCTGCCCGAGCTCGACCCCGACGACCAGCTCCTGCGCGACGCGCTGCTCGAGCGCGGCATCGCCACGGACGCCGTCGTCTGGGACGACCCGACCATCGACTGGGGCACGTACGACCACGTCATGATCCGGTCCACCTGGGACTACACGGACCGGCCCGCGCAGTTCGCCGACTGGACCCGCCGCGTCGAGCGGACCAGCACCCTGCTCAACCCCGCCTCGGTGGTGGGCTGGAACATCGACAAGACGTACCTGCGGGACCTGGAGAAGGCCGGTCTGCCGATCGTGCCGACCATCTGGCTGGACCCCGAGCGCAACCACGACTCGCGCGCCATCCACACGCGCTTCCCGGCGTTCGGCGACTTCGTCATCAAGCCGACGGTGAGCGCGGGCGCCCGGGACACCGGGCGCTACGACGCGGGCGTCACGCAGCAGCGCTCGCTGGCGATCACGCACGCGAAGAACCTGCTCAGCGTGGGTCGCCGCGTGATGATCCAGCGCTACCTGCGCAACGTCGACACGACGGGGGAGACGGCACTGGTCTTCATCGAGGGTCAGTTCAGCCACTCCGTCCGCAAGGGCGCCCTGCTCGACGGGCCCTACCGGGAGCAGCTGGCGGACGAGCTGTACCGGCAGGAGATCATGACGGCGCGGGAGGCGAGCGATGCTGAGCGTGAGCTCGGTGAGCGCGTCGTCGCGGCCCTGCCCACGCTCGCACCGGGTGCGGACGGGCCCCTGCTCTACGCCCGCGTCGACCTGATCCCGGACGACGAGGGCAACCCCGTGGTCCTCGAGGTCGAGCTCACCGAGCCGTCCTTGTTCCTCGCGCACGGGGAGGGCTCTGCGGCGCGAGTCGCGGACGCGATCGCCGCTCGACTCTGACTCCGACGGACAGTGGCCGAGGCCACTGTCCGTCGGTTCCAGAACTGCTCCCCGCCTCGGGTACACTTCTGGACGGCCCGGCGTCCGCGTCGGGTGATCGTGGTGGCTATAGCTCAGGTGGTAGAGCACCTGGTTGTGGTCCAGGGGGTCGCGGGTTCAAGTCCCGTTAGCCACCCCATCGCGTCGGGCGTCGACCTTCTGGTCGGCGCCCGCCGCCGTTTCGGGGCCACGCCGCCTGGCCGCGGACCGGGCCTACGGCCGCAAGGTTCCCTTGACCGACGTCGCGACGACCTCCGCGGCGATCTTCTTCGCCGCCGCCGAGTCGGGGCCCGGCTGGGCCGGCAGGAGCGCGGCGCGGTAGTACCGCAGCTCGTCGATGCTCTCCAGGATGTCCGCCAGCGCGCGGTGCCCACCGTTCTTGCGGGGGGACGCGAAGTACACGCGCGGGTACCAGCGGCGGGCGAGCTCCTTGATCGACGACACGTCGATGACCCGGTAGTGCAGGTACGCCACGAGCTCGGCCATGTCACGGTCGAGGAACGCCTTGTCGGTGCCGACGGAGTTGCCCGCCAGCGGAGCCTTGCCGGGGTCCGGCACCCACGTGCGGATGTAGTCGAGGACGATCGCCTGGGCGTCCTCGAGCGTGGTGCCCGTCGCCAGCTGGTCCAGCAGGCCGGACGTGGTGTGCATCGTGCGGACGAAGTCGTTCATCTGCTCGAGCGACTCGGCGGGCGGCGAGATGACGACGTCGACCCCCTCGCCCAGCACCCTCAGCTCGGAGTCGGTCACCACGACCGCGACCTCGACCAGCGCGTCGGCGCCGAGGTCGAGCCCGGTCATCTCGCAGTCGATCCAGACGATGCGGTCGGCGCTCTCCTGGCCGGTCTGGGCGGCGGGCGGGGGCGTCGGCGTGCTGGTCACGCACGTCAGCCTAGGGGGCGTCGTGCGTCGGCGCGGTCGTGGCGTCGTCGTGTCCCGGTTAGCGTCGGTGCATGTCGGACGAACCCGCCCTCGCGCCACCGACCACGTCGGCGTTCGCCGCGCTGCGCGCGCGGCCCGTGCTCTGGGCGGTCCTGCCGGGTCTCGTCCTCGTCGTCGCCGGGCTCGGGGTGTTCCTGTCCGTGCTCGACGGCGTGCGGGAGAAGGACGACCTGTGGGACCTGGACCAGCCCGTCCTCGACTGGCTCGTCGTGCACCGGAGCGCCGGGTGGACCTCCGTGCTGGCGGCCATCACGTTCGTGACCGGGCCGACGGTCCTGCCGGTCGTCGTCGGGGTCGCGTGCCTGGTCTGGGGCCTGGTGCGGCACGAGTGGTGGCGACCGCTGCTCCTCGCCGGGGCGATGATCGCGTCCACCGTGATCAGCCTCGCGGTCAAGGGCCTGGTGGGACGCGAGCGACCTCCCGAGGACACGATGTTCGTGCCCGGCGCCGAGACGACCGCGTCGTTCCCGTCCGGGCACACCATCGGGACCGCGACGTTCCTGCTCGTGGCCGGCTACCTCGTGTGCAGCAGGAACCCGTCGGTGGCACGGATCGTGGCGTGGGGGGTCGCGACCGTCGTCGGCACCGCCCTGGTCGCCCTGAGCCGGCTGTACCTCGGCTACCACTTCCTCACCGACGTCGTGGCGGCCGTGGCGCTCGCGGTCGTCGTGCTCGGCGTCGTCAGCGTCGTGGACCGGCTGCACACCGGACCACCGTCGGCCTCAGCGGTGTGACTCCGGACCGGGGACCGTCGAGGCCAACCAGGCGGCGACCGGGACGATCACGGCGACCGTCCCCGCGATCCACAGGCTCGCGGTCCAGGACGTGCCGGCCCACAGCAGGACGCCCAGCGTGCAGGCTCCCGCGACGAGACCGAGACCGATCCGTTCGAGCCAGCGGACGAGGAACCGCCCGAGACGCGATCGGGCGGGCAGCTGCGCCGCCGGGTCCGAGGTGTTGTGCCGACCCATCAGAGCCGCCCGCGGGACCCGCGACGCGGGCGGGGTTGGCTCGGCATGGCGACATGGTGGCATGCATGACGGTGGGCGCGGACCAGTTCCTCGGCGAGGAGCGGTCCGCGCCCACCAGGGTGCGGATCATCGGGCGACGAGGACGCCGACGGGGTTCGTCGGACGCGCCTGGACGCGCCGCGGATCCGGAGGTCGACCGACGTTCGCGGTCGGCTGTCTGGCGTGGTGCGCGGCCTCGCGGACGCGCGCCTGGTGCGACTGAGCGAGGCGCTCGGCCTGGGCCTGGCGCGTGAGCTCGTAGGTCTGGATCGGGTTCACGGGGTGCTCCTCGGGCATGACGGTGTCCGGGCCGGAGCCCGGACGATCTGGGTGGTGTGGAAGTACTCGACCACGCACCGTCGGTCGTCGTCACCTGATTTTTCTGCCGCTTTCGACCGTTTTGTGCTGGCAGGATCTCGATGGGCGGCGCCCGTCTGCTGTCTGGTCCGGCAGCGCGGTCCGGGAGAGGCTGCACCGGTGACCGCTCCCGTCGTCGCCGCTCCGGCCACGAGCACCGACGCCCAGCCACGTATCGGTCTCGCGCTCGGCACCGCGCTCTACGTGGCGTCGGTGCTCGGCACCGGGATCCTCCTGCTGCCGACCCTCGCCGCCCGTGCGGCCGGCCCGGCGTCCCTCGTGGCCGTCGCCCTCGTGCTGCTCGCCTCCGTCCCGCTCGCCGCAGCGTTCGCCGCCCTCGCCACCCGGCACCCGGACTCCGGCGGGGTCGCGACCTACGTCCGGCTCGCCCTCGGAGCCACCGCGGCACGGATGACGGGCTACTGGTTCTTCTTCGGTGTCTGCGTCGGAGCGCCCGTCGTCGCCCTGCTCGGGGCGCAGTACGTCGTCGCGATGCTCGGTGGCGCCCAGTGGCACGTCTACCTCGTCGGCGCGGCGTTCCTCGTCCCACCGCTCGTCACCAACGCCGTCGGCCTCCGGCTCGCCGGACCCGTCCAGCTCGCGCTCACCGGCGCGCTCGTCATCCTCGTCGTCGGCGTGGTGCTGGTGTCGCTGCCCGCGGCGGACCCGGCGAACCTCGTGCCCTTCGCGCCGCACGGGTGGGCGGGGGTCGGCGCAGCGGCCAGCCTCTTCGTCTGGGCGTTCGCCGGCTGGGAGGCCGTCACGCACCTCGCAGGCGAGTTCCGGGACCCACGACGGACCATCCCGCGTGCGACCGCGATCGCGCTCGTCGTCGTCGGGGTCGCGTACCTGGCCCTGCAGTACGTGACGGTGACCGTGCTCGGCGACGGCGCCGCCTCGTCGGACGTGCCGCTCATGGACCTCGTCGACGTCGGGCTGCCCGGGGTCGGCCGGGTCGCGGTGGCCGTCGTCGCGGGGATCGTCACGCTCGGCGTGCTCGGCACCTACGTCGGGGCCTTCGCCAAGCTCGGCGCATCGCTCGGTCGCGACGGGGACCTGCCCCGGTGGGTGGCCCGAGGCGCACAGCCCGGCGGCGTGCCACGACGCGCGCTCCTCGTCGTCACCGCGCTGGTCACCGTGTACTTCGCGCTCGCCGTGGCCACCGGCGGGGAGCTCGAGCCGTTCGTGCTCGTGCACACCAGCTGCATGGTGGCCATCTACGCCGTGGGCATGGCCGCCGCCGTGCGGCTGCTCGACCGGGGGAGCGCCGGGTGGTGGGCGGCCGTCGCCGCGTGCGTCCTGTCGCTCGGGCTCGCCGCGCTCGCGGGGTGGCACCTCGTCGTGCCGCTCGCGCTCGCGCTGGTGGCCGTGGCGGTCGGAGCGTTGCGACGCGTCAGGGTGCCGTCCGCCAGGTGACCTGTGTCGGCGTCGTCCACAGATGTGGTCGGCCTGGGTTCCGGTGCGTCCGGAATCGGTAGGTTCTCCCGCATGCGTGGACGGGGCAGCACAGCAGGGGCATGGGTGGCGTGGCAGCGGCGGGTGGTTCCGGCGGTGCTCGGGGTGGCACTGGTGGCTGGGTGTAGCGGTGGTGGTCCTGAGCCTGCGGAGTCGACGGCGCCGCCCATCGTGGAGGTGACACCGACGCCGACCCCCACACCGACGGCGGTCGCGAAGCCCGAGCGGCCCGAGGCGATGGACGAGCCGACGACGGAGGGCGCGATCGCGGCGGCGACATACTTCTTGTCGCTATACGACTACGCGTTCTCGTCCGGTGACTCGAGGCCGCTCCTGGCAATGTCAGCGGAGTCGTGCGAGTACTGCACATACGTCGACGATCAGATCCAGTCGATGGTGGCCAGCGGCTACGCGAGCGTCCGTGAGCCCGCCGAGGTCACTCACTCCGACAGCACAGAGATCCGAGCGGACGAGTGGTTCCGGGTTGCACTCCGTGCGGAACAAGGACCACTCATCACGGTCGCACCTGATGGCACGCGCACCCAGACATCCGACGGAGGAGTGGCGGACTTCGTGTTCGCGATCGCTTGGACCGGCGACGGCTGGCGGGTTGAGGGCGTCGACGTCGAGGCACCGGAGGCATGAGGCCGAGTCTGATCGCATCGCTTCTCACGGCAGCCGCTCTTATGCCTGCGGCAGGAGAGAGCCCGCCACCGCTGCCCCCGGGCCTCGGAGACTTCCGGCAGGACGCCGGGACCGCCCCCGACGGCCATGGCTATGGCATTCTCGCCAACTGGTCGTACCGGCAGGCCGCCGATGACGCCCCTGGTGGGACTGGGCCGAGCGTCGTGCCCTCAACTATCTGGGAGTACATGACCTCGGTGGCGTGCTTGGAGGCGTCAGGTCGCTGGACGCCGGCCGGTGAGGGTGGCGCGTGCGAGAGGGGCGTCCCGCAGGCTGCCGCGTTGGACTGTGGTGGGCAGGTGTGGGTAGAGCCGCGCTGGCGGCGCTTTCAGGTCCCGCCCGCGACGGACTGGAGCCCGTGGCGGCAGCTGGACTATGGCTCGTGCGGCGGTGACGTGGTGCCGGTGCTGACGGCGGAGGAGTTCCAACGGTTGCCGTTGCCTGCGCCCGCGGTGCACATGCAGCCGGACACGGGCTGGGTGCTGGTGAACAAGGAGACGATCGCCTACACCGACCCGACTGCGGTGACGCTGACGACGCAGCTGCTGGGCCGGATGGTCACGGTCGAGGCGACGCCGTCGCGGTTCACCTACGAGTGGGGCGACGGGTCGGACCCGGACCGAACCAGCGACCCGGGTGCGCCGTACCCGGCATTCGACGTGTTCCACATCTACGAGGACCTCGGCGAGGTCGCCATCACGATCACCACGGAGTGGTCGGGCCGGTACCAGGTCGAGGGCGACCCGCAGTGGCGCGACGTCACCGGCACCGCGACGACGACCGCGACCGGCCCCGTGTTCGAGGTCCAGGAACGCCGTTCCCACCTGGTCACCGGCCTGTGCACGGACGAACCGAAACCCGCCGACTGCTAGCAACTCGGTGCTTCCGGCGAGGGCCGGGTTGGCCGAGGCCGTGTTTCGACTGTTGCTGAGGCGCTCCGGGCTTAAGCAGGGGTCGCTTCCCCGACGGCTGGACGGAGCGGTGCCTCGGTTCCGGGGCCCGGCGGAGCTCCGTGTGGGTGCCCCCGGCAGGACTCGAACCTGCAACCTACGGATTAGAAGGCCGTTGCTCTATCCATTGAGCTACGGGGGCTGGACGTGCGCCCACAAGCCTAACGGCGAGGCGCACGGTCCCGTGCTCGGCACGAACCGGGCAGGGCCGCACCGCGTGGCGCGTTTTGCCAGGTCAGATCGCACCACGACAATGGTCKGGTGAGCGCACAGCCCGGCACCGCGCCAGTGCAGCCTGTGCCGACCGCGCAGCCACCGGCCGCACACGCGCGCCATGCCGCCTCCGACCCGCGCGACGTCCTCGCTCGACCGCTGGCGGCGACGTCGCTGCTCGACGCGGTCCGGGACCTGCACCGCGACGTGGAGCGCACCGGGTTCCCGCTGGAGATCGACGGGATCGCGTCGGCGCGGGCGTCGCGGGCGCGGCTCGTCGACCAGCTCGGCGAGCACCTGGTGCCGCGCCTCACGGAGCTGTCCGCGCCGGCGGTCGTGGTGATCTCGGGGTCGACGGGTGCGGGCAAGTCGACGCTGGTGAACTCGTTGGTGGGGTCCGAGGTGAGCACCGCGGGGGTGCTGCGGCCGACGACGCGTCGGCCGGTGCTGGTGCACAACCCGCTCGACGAGGAACTCCTGTCGCACCACCCTGTCCTGGAGTCGGTGAGTGTCGTCGCCGACGAGCAGGTACCGCGGGGGATCGCTCTTCTCGACGCGCCGGACCTCGACTCGGTGCTGGAGTCGAACCGGGAATCGGCCCACCGGCTGCTCGAGGCGGCTGACCTGTGGCTCTTCGTGACGACGGCAGCCCGGTACGGCGACGCGCTCCCGTGGCGGGTCCTGCAGGGGGCCGTCGAGCGTGGGGCGTCCATCGCGATGGTGCTCAACCGGGTCCCGCCGGCGTCGTTGCCGACGGTGCGCGGCGACCTCCTGGACCGGCTCCGGGGTCATGGGCTGCAGGGGTCGCCGCTGTTCGTCGTCCCGGACCTGGGCCCGCACGAAGGGCTGCTGCCGGCGGCGGTGGTGGCACCGATCCGGCGCTGGCTCGCCATGCTGGCCGGTCCGGACCGCGCGCGCACGGTCATCGGCAGGACGCTGCGGGGGTCGCTCGCCGCGCTGCGCCCGTGGGTCGACGAGCTGGCTGAGGCGGTGCAGGCGCAGGCCGACGCGGCGGGCACGATCGCGTCGGTGCTCGACGCGGCGGTCGAGGCACCCACCGCACAGGCGTCGGCGTCGATCCGCGGCGGTGCCGTCGCGGACGGTGCGGTGCGGGCGCGGTGGTCGGAGCTCTCGGCGGACAGCGGTCCGCTCGGTCGCGTGGTGCGTCCGTCGGGTCGGATCCGGGGTTCTGCGCGGGAGGGCCGCGCGCGGGTCGCCGCGGTCGAGCCGTTGGTGGAGGACCTGACCCGGTCGGCCGCGGCCACCCTGACCGCTGCGGGCGCGCACACGGAAGGCGTCCTGCGGGCTGCGCTCACGGGGCCGGACGCGCCTGCGGGGGGTGCGTCCGTCGACGCGGCGTGGGAGTCGTCGACGCTGCGTACCGGTCGACGGAGCACCGCGGAGCAGGCTGCGCGCGCGTGGACGGCCCAGGGTCCGCGTGTGGTGCGCGCCGCACTGACCGTCGGACCCGTCGAGACGACGCCCGACGGGATCGCGCGGCCGCGCCGGGACGTCGCTCGCGAGGCCCGTCGGCGGACCAAGGCCGTGAACGCCCTGGGGGACGAAGGGCTGGCGGCTGTCGCGCTCGCCGCGGCCTCGGGGGTGCGTGAGGCGCGGGACCTCCTGGTGGACCTGATCGACGCCGCCGGAGAGCGCGCTGCCGACGAGCTGCGGGACGACCTGGTCGCCCGGGTGGCGGGCCAGGTGGCGATCGAGCGTGCTGCGGTCGGCGAGGTGCTGTCCGACCCGGACCTCGCCGAGGACGCCTCGTCGCGACTGCGGCTGCGGCTCGCCGTGCTGAAGGGACTCACGTGACGGACACGACGGGCTCGACACTGCACGGTGAGGACACGGCAGCGCTGACGGCTCGTGTCGACGCGCTCGGCAGGGCGCTCGCGATCGGCGGTGCGCGTCTGTCGCCGGCCGTCGTGAAGCGGGTCGTCGCGACGGTCGACAGCGTGCACGAGCGGCTCGACCTCGGCGTGGACCACACGGTGGTCGCGCTCGTCGGCGGAACCGGGTCGGGCAAGTCGAGCCTGTTCAACGCGATCTGCCGGCTCGACTTCGCCGACGTGGGCGTCCGGCGGCCGACGACGTCGGAGATCACGGCGTGCGTGTGGGGCGACGACGGTGGGCCGCTGCTCGACTGGCTCGGGGTCGTGCCGGACCGCCGCATCGAGCGCGAGAGCCTGCTCGACGGGGAGAGCGAGGCGGCGCTGCGTGGTCTCGTGCTCCTCGACCTGCCCGACCACGACTCGATCGCCCCGGAGCACCGGGAGGTCGTCGACCGGCTGCTGCCGCAGGCGGATCTGCTCGCGTGGGTGGTCGATCCGCAGAAGTACGCCGACGACGCCCTGCACAGCGGTTACCTCCGACGGCTCGTCGGGCATGAGGCGTCGATGGTCGTGGTGCTCAACCAGGTCGACACCGTGCCGCCCGACGTGCGGCCCGCCCTGCTGGCGGACGTCGAGAACCTGCTGGTCGATGACGGGCTGACCGGTGTCCCGGTCCGGGAGGCGTCCGCGCGTACCGGTGAGGGCCTGGTCGCCCTCCGTGAGCTCCTGGCCACCTACGTCGAGTCGCGCTCGCTGGCGGCCCGGCGGGCGGGCGCCGAGCTGAACGACGCCGCCACCCTGCTCGCAGCGGAGGTCGCCGCGCGCGAGCCGGCTCCGGCCGCCCTGTCGGTGACCGACGTCGTCGACCGGCTGGCGGCCGCGATCGGGCTGCCCGCGGTGGCCGCGGGCGTCGGCGCGGCGGTGCGGACGGGATCGTCCTCGACGCCCGGGTTCGGTGCGGTCCAGGAGGACGCGGTCGAGCTGGCGCGGGCGACGTGGCTCGAGGCCGTGACGACGGGTCTGCCACGGCGGTGGGGCAAGGACGTCGCCTCGCGGGTGGCGTCGACGACCGAGATGCGGCTCGCCGTGACCGACGCGTTGACCCAGCTGACGCTCACCGCGCGGCGTTCCGGTCTCGCGCTGGGGCTGACGGTCGCCGCCGTCGCGCTCGCGGGTGCAGCGCTGCTCGTCGGGTCCGTCGCGATCGGCTCGCTGGTCGGGCCGGGGGAGGCGAACGTGTGGGCTCCCGTGGGCGCCGTCGTGCTGCTCGTCGCGTCGGTGCTCGCGTTCGTCGCGGCCGGGGCGGCCCGGCGGTCGGCGGGTCGGCGGCGGACCGCACGGGTGCTGCAGGACGGCCGCGCGGCGCTGGAGAACGTGGCGCGCGCGCGGCTCGCCGTTCCGACGGAGGCGGTCCTGGCCKAGCACCGCACGGTCCGCGAGCTCGCCGCCGCCGCCCGGGCCTGACCCGCCCACAGCCCCGCCGCACAGCGCGCCGCGCACCGGTTCGCCGTGCTCGACCACGCCCGGTTCGGCCCGCGCTGACCCTGGTCGCACGAGCCCCGCAGCCGTCGGGGCACTGAGCACCGGAGGTACCCCATGAGCATGCAGTCCCTGGACCTGACCGTCGTCGGGTGGATCGGCACGGACGTGCGGATCCACCACGAGTCGGACGGTGGTGTCCCGTTCTCGACGTTCCGGCTGGGCAGCACCCGCCGCTGGTTCGACAAGCAGGCCGGCGTGTGGCGTGACGCGCAGACCGAGTGGTTCAACGTGAAGGTCTGGCGCACCACCGCGCTGAACGCTGCGCGGTCCCTGCGCAAGGGCGACCCGGTGATCGTGCAGGGGGTGCTGTCGACCGAGGAGTGGGTCGGCGCCGACGGGCCGCGCACCTCGCTCGTGCTGGACGCGAGCGCGCTCGGTCCCAACCTGGCGTTCGGCAGCAGCCACTTCGCGCGGAACGTGAGCCCGACGCAGGCCGCCGGGACGGAGGACGCGCCGACCGACGTCTCCGACTACGAGGAGCTGCCGGACGACGAGGGAGCCGGTCTGGCGCCCGTGGCCGACGAGGAGCAGGAGCTCGCGCTGGCCGGCGTCAGGTGATCGCCTAGGCTGGGGCACCGGCAGCCCGACGACGTGGCCGGTCGGACCGCGCGCACAGCGCAAGCGCGGTCGACCAGCCTCGCGGGCGAGCCGGACCGCAGTGCCCCGAGAACCGCGCCCTGAGAACCCAGCGTGCGGGGCGACCCCCATCGAGCATTGAGGCGGACGAAGAGCCAGTGGCTGAGTTCATCTACTCCATGTACAAGACGCGCAAGGCGCACGGCGACAAGGTCATCCTCGACGACGTCACCCTGAACTTCCTGCCGGGTGCCAAGATCGGCGTCGTCGGACCCAACGGCGCCGGCAAGTCGACGATCCTCAAGATCATGGCAGGTCTCGACCAGCCGTCGAACGGCGAGGCGCGCCTGAGCCCCGGCTACACGGTCGGCATCCTGCAGCAGGAGCCGCCGCTGAACGAGTCCAAGACGGTGCTCGGCAACGTCGAGGAGGGCGTCGCCGAGATCAAGGGCAAGCTCGACCGCTACAACGAGATCTCCGTGCTCATGTCCGAGCCGGACGCCGACTTCGACGCCCTGCTGGCGGAGATGGGTGTCCTGCAGGAGGCCATCGACGCGGCCGACGCGTGGGACCTCGACGCCCAGCTCGACCAGGCGATGGACGCGCTGCGCTGCCCGCCGCCGGACGCCGACGTGACCGTGCTGTCCGGTGGTGAGCGCCGCCGCGTGGCCCTGTGCAAGCTGCTCCTGGAGAAGCCCGACCTGCTGCTCCTCGACGAGCCCACCAACCACCTGGACGCCGAGAGCGTGCTCTGGCTGGAGGCGCACCTGAAGGACTACCCCGGCGCCATCCTGGCCGTCACCCACGACCGGTACTTCCTCGACCACGTGGCCGAGTGGATCTGCGAGGTCGACCGCGGCCGGCTGTACCCGTACGAGGGCAACTACTCGACGTACCTGGAGAAGAAGGGCGAGCGCCTCGCCATCCAGGGCAAGAAGGACCTGAAGCTCGCCAAGCGCCTCAAGGAGGAGCTCGAGTGGGTGCGGTCCAACGCCAAGGGCCGCCAGACCAAGTCGAAGTCGCGCCTCGCGCGCTACGAGGAGATGGCGGCGGAGGCGGACCGCACCAGGAAGCTGGACTTCGAGGAGATCCAGATCCCGCCGGGTCCGCGCCTGGGCTCGATCGTGCTGGAGGCGAAGGGCCTGGAGAAGGGCTTCGACGGGCGCGTGCTCATCGACGGTCTCAGCTTCACGCTCCCGCGCAATGGCATCGTCGGCGTCATCGGYCCCAACGGCGYSGGCAAGACSACGCTGTTCAAGACGATCGTCGGGCTCGAGCCGCTGGACGGGGGCGACCTGAAGGTCGGCGAGACCGTCAACATCTCCTACGTCGACCAGTCACGTGGCGGGATCGACCCCAAGAAGACGCTGTTCGAGGTCGTCTCCGACGGGCTGGACTTCCTCAAGGTCGGCAACGTCGAGATGCCGTCGCGGGCGTACGTCGCCGCGTTCGGCTTCAAGGGCCCGGACCAGCAGAAGCCCGCGGGTGTCCTGTCCGGTGGTGAGCGCAACCGTCTCAACCTCGCGCTCACGCTCAAGCAGGGCGGCAACCTGCTGCTGCTCGACGAGCCCACCAACGACCTGGACGTCGAGACGCTCGGGTCGCTGGAGAACGCGTTGCTCGAGTTCCCCGGCTGCGCCGTCGTGGTGTCCCACGACCGCTGGTTCCTCGACCGGGTGGCGACGCACATCCTGGCCTACGAGGGCACCGAGGAGAACCCGGGCAACTGGTACTGGTTCGAGGGCAACTTCGCCTCCTACGAGGAGAACAAGGTGGAGCGGCTCGGCGCCGACGCGGCCCGCCCGCACCGGGTGACGTACCGCAAGCTGCGCCGCGACTGACGGCACCGACGAAGCCGCCTGCTCCCCGGGGAGCGGGCGGCTTCGTCGTCGATGAGCCGCCTGCGACCTGCGCGGATACGCTGCTGACGACCTGAGAGGCGGTGCGGCGATGGAGCACGACGAGCTCGTCGGTGCGCTGCTCGCGCTGCGCGAACGCGTGGCCGACCTGCGCCTGCCGCTCGAGACCGCCATGGCACCCGGTGGCCGGTCGGACCGCGCGCGCGTGCTCGACCAGCTCGACGACTACCTGCTGCCGCGCCTGCGGGATCCGGGCGCGCCCGTGCTGGTGGTCGTCGGCGGCTCGACGGGTGCGGGCAAGTCGACGGTGGTCAACTCGCTGGTCGGCACCGAGGTCAGCCCGTCGGGCGTGCTCCGGCCGACGACCCGCTGGCCGGTCCTCGTGCACCACCCGCTCGACGTGCGCTGGTTCAGCTCGGACCGGGTGCTGCCGTCGTTGAGCCGCGCCGATGCAGCGGGGGAGCAGGGGCTGACMGGCGCGCGCCCGGGGCTCCGGCTGGTGGCGTCCGACGCGGTGCCGGTGGGACTTGCGCTGCTGGACGCACCGGACGTGGACTCGGTCGAGGAGGGCAACCGCGTGCTCGCGGCCCAGCTGCTGGGCGCCGCGGACGTGTGGCTGTTCGTCACGACCGCCGCACGGTACGCGGACGCGGTGCCGTGGGAGCTGCTGGCCGACGCCGCACGCCGTGGGACGCACCTCGCGCTCGTGCTCGACCGCGTGGACCCCGGCGCGGAGACGGCGGTGGGCGACCACCTGCGGCAGATGCTCTCGGACGCGGGCCTGGCCTCGGCCACGGTCATCGTCGTCCCGGAGGTCGAGCTGGAGGACGGGCTGCTGCCGGAGGCCGCTGTCGGGCCGATCGCGGACGTCCTCACGCGCACCGCGACGGACCCGGCCGTCCGGGCGGCGGCGCTCGCGGAGACGTGGGACGGCGCCGTGGCGGACGTGACCCGGCGTGCGCTCGCCCTGGCGACCGCCGCCGACGAGCAGCGGGAAGCGGATGCGCGGCTGCGTTCGGCGGTGACGGCGGCGTACGCGACGGCGGACGACCAGGTCGCCCACGCGACCTCCGACGGGTCGCTGCTGCGCGGCGAGGTGCTGGCGCGCTGGCAGGACGTCGTCGGCACCAGCGAGTGGTTCCGGTCGCTGGAGCAGGGGGTGTCCCGGCTGCGTGACCGGGTGGTCGGCTTCGTGCGCGGTCGGCGCCCTGCGGAACCGGCGCTGGTCGAGGCCGTCGCCCACGGCCTGTCCGCGGTCATCCAGGACGCCGCGGAGGAGGCTGCCGAGACGGCTCACTCGGCGTGGCGGCACGATCCCGCCGGGCTGGCCCTGCTGGACGGTCTGGCGTTGTCCCGGGCGTCCGCGGACCTGCGGGCGCGGACGGCGGAGCAGGTCCGGGCGTGGCAGGGCGACGTCCTGGGCCTGGTGGAGACGGAGGGTGCCGACCGGCGCACGACCGCGCGGGCGCTGTCCTACAGCGTGAACGGGCTCGGTGCGGTGCTCATGGTCGCCGTCTTCGCGTCCACCGGCGGGCTCACGGGCGCCGAGGTCGGCATCGTCGGCGGGTCCGCCCTGCTGGCGCAGCGGGTGCTGGAGGCGGTGTTCGGCGACGAGGCCGTGCGGCGGCTCACGCAGGAGGCGCATCTCCTGCTCGCGGCCCGCACGGACGCGCTGCTGGACGAGGAGTCGTCGCGGTTCACCCGCCAGCTCGACGCGACGGGCGCCGCGGGCCGGGACGGCGACGACCTGCGCGCGGCGGCCGGCCGGGTGCAGTCGGCGATGTCGACGCGGACCGCGGCGACCGCGTGGGGGGCCGGCGAGCTCCCGGCCGGCGGCGGTGGCCACCTGCGCGGGACGGGCGCCGTCGCGCGGTCCGCCGAGGTGGCGGTCACCGAGGAGCCGGAGCGCCCCAGGTGGTGGTCACGCTGGCGGCGGGGAACCGGGTGAGCGGGGCGTCCGGCACGCTGCGCGCGCGGGTGGCGGCGCTGGACGAGGCCGTGGGGCTCGCACGCGGTCGGCTGCCCGACGTCACGCTCGACGCGCCCGCCGCGGTCGTGGCCCGGGCCCGCGACMGTGCGGCGCTCTCCGGCGAGTACACGGTCGTGGCGCTCGCGGGCGCGACGGGCTCGGGGAAGTCGTCCCTCATCAACGCGCTCGCGGAGGCGCACGTCGCCGAGCCGGGCGTCCGACGCCCGACGACGGGGCAGCCTGTCGCCGTGATCGTCCCCAGCACGGGCGGCGAGAGCGAGCACGGCGCCGACGAGCTCCTCGACTGGCTCGACGTCCGCGACCGGCACGTCGCGAGCAGCCGGGCGCTGCAGGAGTCCGCGACCGGCCTCGTGCTGCTCGACCTGCCCGACCACGACTCCGTCGTCACGGAGCACCGCACGATCGCCGAGCGGCTCTACGAGCGGGTCGACCTGCTGGTCTGGGTGGTGGACCCGCAGAAGTACGCCGACGCCGCCCTGCACGCCCGCTACCTGCGCGGTCTGCGCGACCACGCGGGCGTCGTGGTCCTGGTGCTCAACCAGGCCGACCGGCTGGCCCCCGCCGAGCAGCGCGCGATGGTCGCGGACCTGCAGCGTCTGGCGTCCGAGGACGGGCTCGGCGCGTCGCCGGTGCTGGCGGTCAGCGCCTCGACCGGCGCCGGGGTCTCCGAGCTACGGGACCTGCTGGCCCGGGCCGCGCAGCGGCGGCTCGCGGCGACGGAGCGGGTGACCGGTGACGTGCGGCAGGCTGCGCGCACGCTGGTGGACGCGTGCGGTTCGCCGCCGGACGCGCGCCGGGAGGTCGGCGCCGCCGCGGTGCTGGTGCGTGCGTGGGAGTCCGCGGCGGGCGTCGACGAGGTCGCGGACGCGGTGCGCCGCTCGACCAAGCGGTCGGCGCGCGCCGCGACCGGCTGGCCGGTGACGCGGTGGGTCGCCCGGCTTCGCCCTGACCCGCTGCGCCGCCTTGGCCTGGGCCGCGAGCGCGTGCAGGCGGGCCAGGACGACCTGCTGCGCTCGTCCCGGTCGGCGCCGGCCGCGGGTGAGCGGTCCGCCGCCCTCAGCGCGGTGCGCTCGTACGTCGACGCCGCGACGGCCGGTGCACCCGACCACTGGGTGCTCGCCGCCCGGTCCCGCGCGGCCCACGTACAGCTGGACGACGTGCTGGACCGGACCGTCGTGCGCGTCCCGCTGGGGAGCGCCCGGGTGCCGTGGACCTGGCGGTTGCTGGCGTTCCTGCAGTGGGTGCTGCTCGTCGTCGCGGCCGCCGGGCTCCTCTGGCTGCTCCTGCTCGCCGGTCTCGGCTGGCTCCGGCTGCCGGCCCCGGAGACGCCGATGTGGTGGGGGTTCCCCGCGCCGACGCTCCTGCTGCTCGGCGGGGTGCTGGCAGGCCTGCTCGTCGCCGGGCTCGGGTGGCTGCTTGGAGTCCTCGCGGGCCGGCGACGGGCGTCGAAGGCGCGGCGGAGGCTCGGCGCCTCCGTGGCGGAGGCCGTGAACGACCACGTCATCGGACCGGTGGCCGCGGAGATGGACGCGCTGGCCCGGTGCCGTGCGGCGGCGTCGAAGGCTGCGGCCTGACCGCTCCTAGGATCGAGCGCATGACCCGCCTCGAGATCCCGGTGCAGCTGCGCTGGTCGGACATKGACGCCTACCAGCACGTGAACAACGTGGAGATGCTCCGGCTGCTGGAGGAGGCCCGGATCGAGGCCTTCTGGAGCCATCCCGTGGCTCCGGACGGCAGCCGCGTCGAGAGCGCGTTCCCCACTGCTGTCATCGACGCCGGGCCCGGCGCGGAGGTGTCCACCCTCGTCGCACGCCAGGAGATCGAGTACCTCAAGCCGCTCGGGTACCGCCGGACGCCGGTCATCGTGGAGATGTGGCTGGGGCACCTCGGCGGCGCCAGCCTGGACGTCTGCTACGAGGTGCGCGACGCGGGAGAGGCCGGTCCGGAGCGCGTCACCTACGCGCGGGCGCTCACCACGCTGGTGCTCGTCGACAACGCGACGGGGTCTCCCCGACGCATCGCACCCGAGCAGCGGGAGGCGTGGTCGACGTTCCTGGAGGAGCCGGTCACGATCCGGCGGCGGCGCTGAACCGCCTGTCGGTGCGCGCCCGTTCGGCAGTCTCCGCGGCACGGGCGATGTTCCGCTGCATGCCGCCGAACACGATCCCGTGGAACGGGTACACGGACCACCAGTAGACCTGTCCGAGCAGACCCTTCGGGTGGAACAAGGCGCGCTGCGCGAACACCGTCTCGTCGGGTACCTCCGTCGGCTCCACCCGCAGCTCCAGCCACGCGAGGCCGGGGACGCGCATCTCGGCGCGCAGCCGGATCAGGGTCCCCTCCTCGATCTCCTCGACGCGCCAGAAGTCGACGGCGTCGTCCACCAGCAGCTGCAGCGGGTCGCGGCGCCCGCGGCGCAGTCCCGGCCCGCCGACCAGCCGGTCCGCGAGCCCGCGGACGCGCCACGCCAGACCCCACGAGTACCAGCCCCGCTCACCGCCGACCGCTTCCAGCACCCGCCACAGCGCCGCCGGAGAGGCATCGACCGTGACCTTGCGCTCGTCGACGAACAGCGAGCCACCCGCCCAGTCGGGGTCGCTCGGCAGCGGGTCGCTGGGCGCCCCCTGGACGGCCGCCGACGACCACCTCGTGGTGACGGCCGCATCGTGGACCCGGCGCAGTGCGAGTGCCACGGCCCGGTCGAATCCGATCAGCCCGTCGGGCGGGTCGGGCACGTGGTCCGCGATGTCGTGCTCGTCGCACACGACCTCGTGCACCAGCGACTCGACCAGGGGGCGGGCCAGGCCGCCCGGCACCGGGGTCACCAGCGACACCCACAGGGACGACAGCTTCGGCGTGAGCACGGGGACCCCGACGATGATGCGCCGCTTCAGGTCCGCCGCGTGCGCGTACCGCTGCATCATGTCGCGGTAGGTCAGGACGTCCGGCCCACCGATGTCGAACCCACGGCTGACGTCGGGCGTCATGGCTGCGGACCCGACGAGGTAGCGCAGCACGTCCCGGATCGCGATGGGCTGGATGCGGTTCTCCACCCACTTGGGGACCGTCATGGCGGGCAGCCGCTCGGTGAGGTAGCGCATCATCTCGAACGACGCCGACCCGGACCCGAGGATGACCGCCGCGCGCAGCACCGTCGTCGGGACGCCGCTGGCCAGCAGGATCTCGCCGACCTCCGTGCGCGACGCCAGGTGCGGGGACAGGTCCTCGCCCTCGGGGTAGAGACCGCCCAGGTAGACGATGCGGCCGACGCCGGCCTCGCGGGCCGCCTGTCCGAAGACGAGCGCGGTGTGGCGGTCCGTCGACTCGAAGCTGCGGCCGGAGCCGAGCGAGTGGATGAGGTAGTACGCGACCTGCGTCCCGTCGAGCGCCGCGCGGATCTGGTCGGGCTCGGCCGCGTCGGCCGCGACCACCTCGACGTCGCCGTACCAGTCCCGGCCGCGCAGCCGGTCGGGGTGCCGGGCGATCGCCCGCACGCGATAGCCCGCCGCGAGGAGCTCGGGGACCAGTCGCCCACCGACGTACCCGGTGACGCCGGTGACCGCCACGAGCGGCGCATCGGGACGGGGTCGGCCGTCGGTGCCGAGGCCGGGGACCAGACCCGGGAGGGTGTCCGCCACGGGGGCGGGCAGGAGGTCGTCGACAGAGGTGGCCATCTGCGCAGTCTGCGGTGCCCGGCCGCGACGCGCACCCGGCCGGACCGGATCCTCAGCCGCCGCTCAGCATCGCCAGCGTCTCCCGCTCGGCGACGGCCTGCGACCTCGTGGCCCGGATCATCGTGCCCCGCTGCCACAGCTCGATCACCCGAGGGTCGATGTACGACGAGCGGCACACAGCCGGGGTGTTCCCGAGCTCCTCGGCGACGTCGCGCACCATCTGCGTCACCGCGCGCGTGCGGGCACGCTCGCTGGCCGGGGGTGGGCCGACGTCCGCCAGACCGCGGGCGGCGAGCACGGTCGCGTGCCACGTCCGGAAGTCCTTCGGCGTCGCGTCCTCGCCCAGCTGCGCCTTGACGTAGGCACCGACGTCCGCGCTGGTCACGTCGTGCCACCCGCCGTCGTCGTCGCGCCAGGCGAGCAGCTCGGGGCCGTCGTCGCGCCGCCGGGTCAGGCTGCGCACGATGGTGGCGACGTCGTCGTCCTCGACCACCGTGTCCCGCACCTGACCGGACTTCGCGGGGAAGTTCAGGTGCACGCGTCCGGGGTCGCCGTCGTTCTCGGGCGCCAGCACGCGCACGTGCGAGCGCAGGAGCGTCGCCAGCCCGTACGAGCCGTGCTGGAGCGCGTACCCCTCGCCGCCCACCCGCAGGTACGCCAGGTCGAGCAGCCGGAAGGCGAGGGCGAGCACCTTCTCCTTCGGCATCCCGTCCAGAGCGAGGTCGGCGCGGACCCGGCGCCGGGCCGCGGGCAGGCGGCGGGCGACGTCGAGCACGTGGTCGTGCTTGAGACGGCCGCGACGCCGCGTCCACTGCTGGTGGTAGAGGTACTGGCGCCGCTCGGCGTCGTCGAGGCCGGCGGCCTGGATGTGGCCGTTCGGCCAAGGGCTGATCCAGACCTCGCGCCACGCCGGCGGGATGGCGAGCGTGGTGATCCGCTCCAGGTGCTCCTCGTCGACGATCCGGACCTTCTCCAGGTCGAGATAGACGAAGCCCCGCCCGGCGCGACGTCGCGACCAGCCGGGGGCGTCGATGCGGACGCGACGGAGACGGACCATGCGGGAAGTGTCGCCCGCGCTGCGCGGCTCCGCGCGGTGAGGACGTCAGTCCGGGAAGCGGACCATGCCCTCCTGGGCGACCGACGCGACGAGCGTCCCGTCCTGCGTGAACACCCGGGCGGCGCCGAGCCCGCGACCGCCCTGCGCGCTCGGGGTCGACTGGACGTACAGCAGCCAGTCGTCGACCCGTACGTCGCGGTGCCACCACATGGCGTGGTCCAGGCTCGCGATCGACAGGCCGCGCGTCCGCCATGACTTACCGGCCCGGCGCAGGATCGGCTCGAGCATCACCTGGTCGCACGCGTACGCGAGCAGCGCCCGGTGCAGGAGCTGGTCGTCGGGCAGGGGACCACGCGACCGGAACCAGACGGCCTGCTGGCCGACCGCCTCCGTCGGTGGGTCGAGGTAGATCGCGCCGCCGACGTGCCGGACGTCGAACGCGGCCTCCTGCGTCCAGAACCTCGCGACGGGGTGGTCGATGCCGCTGAGCAGGTCGTGCGCCGACCGGACCTCGTCCGGACCGGGGATGCCGTCGGGCATCGGGTCGGCGTAGTCGAGCCCGGGCTGGTCCTCCTGGAAGGACGCGATCATCGACAGGATCGCGTCGCCGCCCTGCAGGGCATGCGTGCGGCGGGCGCTGAAGGAGCGGCCGTCCCGGAGGCGCTCGACCGCGAACGCGATGGGCTCGCGCACGTCGCCCGCGCGCAGGAAGTACCCGTGCAGCGAGTGCGGCAGGCGGTCGGGGGAGACCGTGCGCCCCGCGGCGAGGAGCGCCTGCGCGAGCACCTGGCCGCCGAACACCCGACCGCGCGGCTGCGGCAGGCTGTTCCCGGTGAACAGGTCGGGGGCGGTGGGGTCGTCCTCGAGCCGGAGGATGTCGAGCACGGAGGCGGTCGGGTCGGGCTCGGTCGTCATGGACGGCAGCGTCTCATGACGCCTGCGGCGGACGGGCGTCGAGAGAGCGTGACGTCGGTCGCTCAGTCGTCGAACGTGTTGAGCATCGAGTACGCCGCACGCTCCAGGTAGTCCCAGAGCTGCGCCTGGTGCAGGGGCGCGAGGTCGAGGCTGTCCACGGCGGCGCGCATGTGCAGCAGCCACCGGTCGCGCGCGTCCGGGTTCACCTTGAACGGTGCGTGCCGCATGCGCAGGCGGGGGTGCCCGCGCTCGTCGGAGTAGGTCGTCGGCCCGCCCCAGTACTGCTCGAGGAACAGCGTCAGCCGCTCGGCGGCCGGGCCCAGGTCCTGCTCCGGGTACATGGGCCGCAGCACGGGGTCGTCGGCCACGCCGCGGTAGAACTCGTCGACCAGCCGGACGAACGTGTCGTGCCCGCCGATCGCCTCGTAGAAGGAGTCGGATCTCACGGCGCCATCCTCACACGCGCGTCAGAGGCCGAGGTCCTCCAGCACGGGAAGCCCGGCGCGCACGACGGCCCGCGCGTCGGCCGCGCTGGACGCGGCGAGCGCCAGCTGGGCGAGGCGGCGGCACTCGTCCAGCGGCGTGAGCGCGAGGAGCGCGGCGACGTCCGGCAGGGCGCGCGGCGTCATCGACAGCGACGACACCCCGAGCCCGACCAGGACCGCCGCGAGGGCGGGGTTGGCGGCGGCCTCCCCGCAGACGCCGACCGGACGGCCCTGCTGCGCGCCACCGGCGCAGGCCGCGGCGACCAGGTGCAGGACGGCGGGCTGCCACGGGTCGGACAGCTCCGCGACGGCCCCGAGCAGGCGGTCGGCGGCCATGGCGTACTGCGTGAGGTCGTTGGTGCCGATGCTCGCGAACGCCGCGTGCGCCAGGATCGGGCCGGAGAGCAGGGCCGCGCTGGGCACCTCGATCATCACGCCGGCGACGGGCAGCCCGTGGGCGGTGCACGCGGCGACGAACTGCTGGGCCTCGTCGACCGTCGAGACCATCGGTGCCATGACCCAGACGTCGGCCGTCTCGGCGGCGGCCGCTCGGGCGATCGCCGTCAGCTGGTCCGCGAGCACCTCGGGGTACCGGGTCGCGGTGCGCAGGCCCCGGACGCCGAGGGCGGGGTTGACCTCGGCGTCCCCGGCGAGGAACGGCAGGGGCTTGTCGGCGCCCGCGTCGAGCGTGCGGACCACCACCTTGCGGCCGGGGAAGGCGGACAGCACGCGGCGGTAGGCGGTGACCTGCTCGTCGATGCTCGGGGCCTCGTCGCGGTCGAGGAACCCGAACTCGGTCCGGAACAGCCCGATGCCCTCGGCACCCGCGGCGGCGGCAGGGGCAGCGTCGGCCGGGTCGCCCACGTTCGCCAGGAGCTCGACGTGGTGGCCGTCGGCGGTGTGCCCGCGGCCGTCGAACGTGCGCACCTGCGCGGCGAGCGCCAGCGCGGCCAGGACCTGCTCCTCGGTCGGGTCGACCGTCACGGTCCCCGCGGACCCGTCGACGAGCACGAGGCCCTCCGCCAGCACGGCCGCCTCGGCCCCGCGCGCCGCGACGACCGTCGGGATGCCGCGGGCCCGGGCGAGGATCGCGGTGTGCGAGGTGGGCCCGCCCGTCCCCGTGACGATCGCGAGCACCCGGTCCGTGTCGAGCGTCGCCACGATGGCAGGGGCCAGGTCCGCCGCCACCAGCACGAACGGCGCGTCGTGCGCCGGGACACCCGGTGCGGGCCGTCCGGTGAGCTCGGCGACGAGCCGGTCGCGGACGTCGGCGATGTCCCGCGTGCGCTCCGCGAAGTAGCCACCGAGCGCCTCGAACTGCGCGGACACCGCCTCGGCGGCCTCCCAGACGGCGCGCTCGGGCACCAGCCGGTCGTCGACGACGCGCTGCTCGGCGTCGGCCACGAGGGTCGGGTCGGCGGCGATGGCCGCGGTCGCGTGCAGGAGGTCGGCGCTCTCGCCCTGGGCGCGGTCGGCAGCCGCGTCGAGCGCGGCGCGGACCACCTCGGACGCTGCGCCGATGCGCTTCGAGACCGCCGCGTAGTCGGTGCCCGGGGGGAGTCGTCGGCCCGAGGGTGGTTCCGCGATCGGGTCCGGCATGAGCACGGCGGGCGCGACGACGCGGCCGGGGCTCACCCCGATCCCGGTGATGACCGTGGGGGATGGCGCGTGCACCGGACTCACCTTGACGGGACCTCCTCGTCGACCTGACCGCAGTGTGGTCCCTCGACGTCCGGGAACGCCAGCCGGGCCCCGGCGGGGGACGGGGTGTGAGCGGTGTCTCAGGGTTACGCTTGCCCCCGGGCGCAGACGGCGCCGTGTGAGTGGGGAGTTCCATTGAGCAAGGCAGAGCAGATCCTCGCAGCGCTGGGCGGCGACGCGAACGTCGTCGACCTCGAGCCGTGCATCACCCGGCTCCGCGTCGAGGTGAGCGACGCCCATCTGGTCGACGAGGTTGCCCTGAAGGCCAGCGGTGCGTTCGGTGTGGTGCGGTCCGGCCGCATCGTCCAGGTGATCGTCGGCCCGGAGGCCGACAACCTCGCCGCAGAGCTCGACAGCCTGCGCTGACCGGCCGCCGCGGCGCAGGGGTGTGACCGATGACCACCCTGCGGTTGGTCAGCCCGCTGAGCGGCACCGTCCGACCTGTGTCGGCCGTGCCCGACCCGGTGTTCGCGGAGGGGATGGTCGGTCCCGGGCTCGCCCTGGAACCGCTGCACGTCCAGCACCAGACCGTGCTCGCGCCCGCCGACGGGATCGTGGGTGCGCTGCACCCGCACGCCTTCGCGCTCGAGCTCGGTGAGGGTCGGACGATCCTCATCCACCTCGGCATCGACACCGTGGGGCTCGCCGGGCAGGGGTTCACGCTGCACGTGGACGGCGGCCAGCACGTGCGGGCGGGTGACCGGCTGGTGACGTGGTCCCCGGTCGACGTGTCCGCCGCAGGGCTGGCGACGATCTGCCCCGTCGTCGCGCTGCAGGCCGACCCCGACCTGCTGACCGTGCTCGTGGCGGACGGCGAGACCGTCGAGGCGGGGCAGCCGCTGCTCGACTGGGCCTGACCGTCCGCTTGCCGTGCGCGGTCACCGGCGGCACGGTGGGGTCGAGCACGGGAGGCTCCGATGGCAGAGCTGCTGGTCGACATCATCACCTCGCTCGACGGGTACGCGTCGGCGGAGGGCTGGCCGGGCTGATGGTGGACAGCCGTACGTTCGACGGCAGGATCCAGCTGGTCGAGTACGTGCCGACCATCCTCACACCGGGCGTCTAGCGTTCCTCGGCCAGGGGCGGTTCCTCCGTCGGGACCGGCTCGTCGCGAGTGGCGGCGACGCGGGCGTCGCGGTTGCTCACGACGTCGTCGAGCGGGGTGTTGCGCGGGTCGCGCGGGGTGGCCTCGTCCTGCGGGGAGATCGCTGCACGGTGCGTCGCCATGAGGTCGCGCTGGCCGGCCAGCGGCACGTCGGCCCGTTCGAGCGCCTCCCGGGTCGCGGTCCGCAACTCGCGCGCCACCTCCCACTGCATGGCCGGCGACGTCTTGACCTTCAGGCGCAGCGTCACGGCGTCGGCACTGAGCCGCTCGATGCCGGTGATCGTCGGCTCCCCGAGGATGTGCGCGCCCACGACGGGGTCCTTGACCACGCGCGACGCGGCCTCCGTCAGCAGCGCGCGGACCTGGTCGAGGTCCGCGAAGTAGTCGACGTCGATCTCCACGACGGCCGTCGCCCAGCCCTGCGTCTTGTTGCCGACGCGCAGCATGGTCCCGTTGGGGACGTACCAGAGCGTGCCGTCGGAGTCGCGGATCTTCGTGATCCGCAGGGTGACCGCCTCGACGGTCCCGTTCGCCGGGCCGACGTCGACGACGTCACCGACCCCGTACTGGTCCTCCAGCAGCATGAACAGGCCGGTGAGGAAGTCCTTGACCAGGCTCTGCGCACCGAAGCCGAGGGCCACCCCGATGACCCCGGCGGACGCGATGAACGGGGCGAGGTTCACGCCGAGCTCGGCGAGGATCAGGAAGAAGGCGATCCCGCCGACGATGATCGTCGACGTCGAGCGCAGTACCGACCCGAGCGTCCGAGCGCGCTGGGCACGCCGGGCGCTGGACAGAGGGTTCGCCTTCGCCAGCACGTTGCCGACCTCGGACTCACCGATCGGGCGCAGGATGCCGCGGTCGAGGAACGGCGTCCCGTCGGCGACGTGGTTGGTGATCGTGCGGATGGACCGACGGATCAGGAACAGCACGATGCTGCTGATCGCGACGATGAGGATGATCCGCAGCGGGATGCCGACGAACCACTGCGCCCACGACTCGGGCGAACCCGCGTCGTCCGGGCCGAGCGGGTTGTCCGTCTCCCCGGGAGCGGGCGTGGACGCAGCGACCAGGAGCGCGGTCCTCAYGCGCGACCCCCCGCCAGACCCGTGCGGTCCGCGACGAACTGCAGCTGCTCCACCGTCAGGGTGATGGTCCGGGACAGGGCACGACCGCCGTGCCCCACGCCACGCTCGCGCCGGACCAGCACGGGCCGGTCGCTGCCGGTCGCCGCCTGCAGGGCCGCGGCGAGCTTGCGGGCGTGCAGCGGGTCGACGCGGGTGTCGCCCTCGAACACGGTGAAGAGAGTGGCGGGGTACAGGGTGCCGTCGGCCACCCGGTGGTACGGCGAGTAGCCCAGCAGCCAGCCGAGCTCCGTGGGGTCGTCGGCGTCGCCGTACTCCTCCGTCCACGTCACGCCGAGGCCGAACCGCTGGTAGCGGACCATGTCGAGCAGCGGGGCCGAGCACACGACGGCGGCGAACAGGTCCGGCCGCTGCGTCAGGGCCGCGCCGACCAGCAGGCCGCCGTTGGAGCCTCYCCAGCAGGCCAGCTGGTCCGGGGTGGTCCAGCCCTGCGCGACGAGGTGGTCGCCGACGGCGTGGAAGTCGTCGAACACGTTCTGCTTGTGCGCGCGCATGCCCGCGCGGTGCCACTGCTCGCCCTCCTCGCCGCCGCCGCGCAGGTTGGCGACGACGTACACGCCGCCCGCCTCGACCCACGCGAGGGTCGTCGCGGAGAACGCGGGGTCGAGCGAGATCTGGAACCCGCCGTAGCCGTAGAGGATCGTCGGTGCGGTCGCGAGCGGCCGGCCGGACGTGTCGAGAGCGTCCGTGCGTGCGACGACGAACGCACGGACGGTGGTGCCGTCCGGGCTGGTGACCTCGATCTGCTGGGCGCGGACGTCGGGCAGGTCGGCGACGAGCCCGGGGGGTGCGGCCCACAGGGTCGTCCCGCCGGTGCGGGCGTCGAACCGGTGCACGCTCGTCGGCGTCGTGTGGTCCGTGTAGGAGAACCAGATCTCCGGGCCGCCGTCGGGGTGCGTCGCCAGTCCCGAGATGGAGCCGAGGCCGGGCAGCGTGACCGTCTCGGGCCGGCGCTCGCCGGTGCCGGGGTCGTGCACGCTGACCTCCGACACCGAGTGCCGGCGCCAGGACGCCAGCAGGAGGGTCGGCGTCGTGTCCGTGCCGCCGCCGTCGATGAACGCCACGTCCTCCAGGACGGCGGTCGGGTCCTCGGCGAGCAGGGTGGTCCAGTGCTCGACACCCGGCGCGGTGGGCTCCGTGACCGCGATCCGTCCCCGCGGCGCGTCGAGGTTGGTGTGCACGTACAGCCGGCCGTCCCGGGCCACCCACGCACCCGTCTCGGCGTCGAGGCCCACGGCGACGTCGACGAACGACGGCTGCTCCAGTCCCGAAGCCGTCAGGTCCGCGATCCACACGTCCGTGCGCGGCGCGGTCCCCGCGGAGGCGGACACGATGAGCCAGCGCCCGTCCCGGGAGACCGACACGCCGTAGTAGTTGGTGTGGTCGAGGCCCGCGCCGAACACCTCGACGTCGTCGGTCGCGGGGGTGCCCAGCCGGTGCAGCCAGATGCGGCGGTGGTACTGGGCCTCGTCCTGCGGCAGCTCCTCCGGGGGGAGCCGGCGCACGTAGTAGAACGCCTCACCGCCGGGCAGCCAGGCCACGGGGGAGTACCGCGCCCGGTCGATGGGCCCGTCGACGAGCTCGCCGGTGGCCACGTCCAGGACGTGCAGCACGCTCTCCTCGGTGCCGCCCGACGACACCTGGTACGCCACCAGGTGACCCTCCTTCGACGGCTGCCACGTGTCGAGCGTGGTCGTGCCGGCGGGGTCGATCGCGATGGGGTCCAGGAGCACGCGCTCCTCGTCACCGTCGACCACCACGACGACCGCGTGCTCCTGGTCACCGACCCGGCGCGAGAAGAACCGGCGGCTGCCACGCCACGCGGGCGGGCTCACGAAGCCGGCGCCCAGCAGGGCACCCAGCCGGGCGGTCAGGACGTCGGTGCCGAACGGGCCGGCGGCCGTGAGGGTCGCGCGGTACTGCGCGTACAGGTCGTCCTGCGCGGTCGACCACGCCTCGGTCCGGTCCGACGCCGCATCCTCCAGCGCGCGGAACGGGTCGGCGACGCGGTGCCCGTGCAGGTCCTCGACCAGATCGGTGCGAGGGGCGGCCGGGTACGTGCGCAGAGCGGGTGCGGTCATGGTCCGCAAGGCTACGACGCGCACCTGCGAGGGCGTGCGAGTGACGCGATCGGGAGCGTCTGTCCTGCGTGTGCGCAGGATGCTCTGGCAGGATCGGCGTGTGGCAGACGACCCGGGTACCGCGTCCGACGCCCTCCTGCGCCTCGCGGGGGCCTACGGGGTGGTCCCCGACCACTGGGACTTCCACGGCCAGAGCCGCCGCGCGTCGGCCGCCACCCTGCAGGGGGTGCTCGGGGCGCTCGGCGTGGACGCGTCCTCCCCGGAGCGCGTCGAGCTCGCCATCGCCCACGTCGAGGACATGCCGTGGCGCCGCGTGCTGCCGCCGGTGCTCGTCGTCCGGGAGGGTCGGCAGGCGCACGTGCCGGTGCACGTCACGCACGAGGACCCCGTCGACGTGTGGATCGAGCTGGACCCCGAGGTCGGTGGCGGTCGGCGCGAGGTCGCGCAGGCCGACGTGCCCGTCGAGCCCCGGACCGTCGACGGCCGGCTGGTCGGGCGCGCGACGTTCACGCTGCCCACGGACCTGCCCCTCGGCTGGCACGAGATCGTCGCCGAGGGGCCCAGCGCCAGCGCGCACAGCCCGCTGGTGGTCACGCCGTCGCAGCTGGAGCTTCCCGAAGCCCTGCGGGAGCGCCGCGCGTGGGGGCTCATGGCCCAGCTCTACTCGGTGCGGTCGCGGGCGTCCTGGGGTGTCGGGGACCTGGCGGACCTGGCCGAGATCGGCTGGCTCGCCGGGCGCGAGCTCGACGCCGACTTCCTGCTCATCAACCCGCTGCACGCCGCCGAGCCGACCGTCCCGCTGACGCCGTCGCCGTACCTGCCGACGACGCGCCGGTTCGTGAACCCGCTGTACATCCGGGTCGAGGACGTCCGCGAGGCGGGCTACCTGTCCTCCGCGGACCGCACGCTCGTCGAGTGGGCGTCCGAGCCGGTGCTGGCGACCGACGACGACGCCGGCCCCATCGACCGCGACGCGGCCTGGACCGCCAAGCGTGCCGCGCTCGAAGTGGTCTTCGCGGCGCCGCGGTCGGCCGCCCGGCAGGCCGCGTTCGACGCGTTCGTCGCGCAGGAGGGCGCCGGGCTGGAGACGTTCGCGCTGTGGTGCGCGCTCGCGGAGAAGTTCGGGGACGCCCCGCAGTGGCCCGCCGACGCCCTCGACCCGTCGTCCGCGACCGTGGCCGGGCTCCGCGTCGAGCTGGCGGAGCGGGTCGACTTCCACCTGTGGCTGCAGTGGGTGGCCGACGAGCAGCTGGCCGCGGCCCAGCGTGCGGCGCTCGACGGCGGCATGGCGCTGGGCATCATGCACGACCTCGCCGTCGGGGTGCACCCGGAGGGCGCGGACGTGTGGGCGCTCGGGGACGTGCTCGCGCGCGGCGCCACGGTCGGCGCACCGCCGGACATGTACAACCAGCAGGGGCAGAACTGGTCCCAGCCGCCGTGGCGCCCGGACGCCCTGGCGCGGGCCGCGTACAGGCCGTACCGCGACATGCTGCGCACCGTGCTCCGGCACGCGGGCGCCATCCGCATCGACCACGTCATCGGGCTGTTCCGGCTCTGGTGGATCCCCGAGGGCGCCGACTCCGCCGACGGGGCGTACGTCCGGTACGACCACGAGGCGCTCGTCGGCATCCTCGCGCTCGAGGCTCACCGCGCGGGCGCCGTCGTGATCGGGGAGGACCTGGGCGTCGTCGAGCCGTGGGTGCGGGACTACCTGTCGGAGCGGGGGATCCTGGGCACCTCGGTGCTCTGGTTCGAGCGCGACATGCACGGCGCACCGCTCTCCCCGGAGCACTACCGGCAGCTGGTGCTGGCCACGGTGACCACGCACGACCTGCCGCCCAGCGCGGGGTACCTCGCGGGGGAGCACGTGGCCATCCGGGAGCGGCTCGGTCTGCTCACCGAGCCGGTCGCCGTGGTGCGTGCCGCCGCGCTCGCGGAACGCGACCAGATGCTCGGCGTCCTGCGCGACCGCGACCTCGTCGGCGACGACCCGTCCGAGCGCGAGATCGTCGAGGCGCTGCACCGCTACGTCATGGCGACCCCGTCCGTGCTGGTCGGCGTCTCGCTGGCCGACGCCGTCGGGGAGCGGCGCGCCCAGAACCAGCCCGGGACCGACCAGGAATACCCGAACTGGAAGGTGCCCCTGGCGGACAGCTCCGGCCGGGTCGTGCTGGTGGAGGACCTGTTCACCAACCAGCGCCTGCGGTCGCTGGCGGCCGTGCTCAACAGCGGAGCATGACCGGGCAGCTGCGCCGTGTCCGCGTCGTGGGGACGTCCGGCTCCGGCAAGACGACATTCGCCGGACGGCTCGCCGCACGGCTGGACGTGCCGCACCTGGAGCTCGACGAGGTGTTCTGGGACGCGGGCTGGACCAAGCGGGACCCCGAGGAGGCCCGCGCGCTGATCAGCGCGTTCATCTCGTCGGCGGACGGTGGGTGGGTGACCGACGGCAACTGGACCGCGGGCACCCAGGGGCTTCTCGACGACGCCGACGCGTTCGTCTGGCTCGACTACCCCCGCCGGACGGTGATGTCTCGGGTGGTCCGACGAACGCTGAGCCGAGGGCTGCTGCGCACGGAGCTGTGGCACGGCAACCGCGAGGACCTGCGCAACGTGCTGAACACCGACCCGGACCAGAACGTGGTGCTGTGGTCGTGGACGTCGCACGCCCGCAACCGCGACCGGTACGGGACGCTCGCCACCGAGTCACCGATCCCGGTCGTCCGCCTGCGCAGCCCACGCGAGGCGACCCGCTGGCTGAGCGGGGTCTGACCAKGCCGCGCGGCGGCCGGGTGGCCGCCGCGCGGTGGCTCAGGCGCGGCGCAGGTCGGCCTGCTGGGCGGCCAGCGCGCGACGCACACCGTCGCGGGACTCCAGCACGAGCCGGCGCAGTGCGGCCGGTGCGTCCGGGTGGCCGTCGAGCCACGCGTCAGTGGCGCCCAGCACGTCGACCGACGCGTCGTCGGCCAGCTCGGTCGGGTAGAGGCCGACGACGATGTTCTGCGCCATCTCGCTGGTCTTGTCCGCCCACACCTGCTCGAGGCCGGCGAAGTACGGCGCGACGTAGGGGACCAGCAACGAGCGGTCGTGCACGCGGCCGAAGCCCGCGATCGTCGCGGCCTGGATCGCGTTCGGCAGGCCCTCCTGGTCCACCACGGACGCCCACGCGGTCGCCTTGGCGGCGGGCGTCGGCACGGCGGCGCGTGCGGCGGCGGCGGCGCGCTGACCGGTCGCGGTGGCGTCGGCGGCCAGCTGGGCGGCGATGTCACCGTCGCCCGCCCGGCCACCGGTCACCAGCGAGGTGAGGAGCTCCCACCGCAGGTCGGTGTCGATGGACAGACCCTCCAGCGTCGCCTGACCGTCCAGCAGGTCCCGGACGGCGTCCAACTGCGCGGTGGTCGCGGCCCGGCCGGCGAAGGACTTCACCAGCTGCAGCTGCGTGTCGGAGCCGGCGGGTGCCGACCGCGCGAGCTCGAGCAGCCGGTCGGCCGTGGCGATCTCGGTGGCGGACCGGTGCGCGGGCGCGACGTACAGGTCGAGAGCCGTGGACAGCTGGCGCAGCAGGACGAGCACGACGGACGAGTCCGTCTCGTGCGCGATGTTGTTCAGGACCAGGTCGACGAAGTCGCGGGCGGGGGTCTCCCCGTCGCGGGTGGCGTCCCAGGCCGCGGTCCACACGAGCGTGCGGGGCAGCGAGTCGTCGAACTTGCCGAGGTGCTCGATCGACGCGGCGAGCGACTGCTCGTCGAGCCGGACCTTGGCGTAGGCCAGGTCGTCGTCGTTGACCAGCAGGAGCGTCGGGCGCTGCACGCCGACGAGCTGCGGGACCTCGGTGCGCGGGCCGTCGATGTCGAGCTCGACGTGGACGGTGCGAACCAACCGACCAGTGGCGGCCTCAACGTCGTAGCCACCGATCGCGAGGCGGTGCGGGCGCTGCACGGGGTGCTCCTCGGGCACCTCCTGCAGGACCGCGAACGAGGTGATGAGCCCGGCGTCGTCGACCTCGACCGACGGCCGCAGGAGGGTCACGCCCGCCTTCTCCAGCCAGAGGCCGGACCACGCGGACAGGTCGCGCCCGCTGGTGGCCTCGAGCTCGGTGAGGAAGTCGCGCAGCTCGGTGTTGCCCCACGCGTGCTTGGCGAAGTAGGCGCGCACGCCGGCGAAGAACTCGTCCTGGCCCACCCACGACACCAGCTGCTTGAGCACGCTCGCGCCCTTGGCGTAGGTGATGCCGTCGAAGTTGACCTCGACGTCCTCCAGGTCGCGCATGTCCGCGACGATCGGGTGCGTCGAGGGCAGCTGGTCCTGCCGGTAGGCCCAGTTCTTCTCCATCGAGGAGAACGTGGTCCAGGCGCTGGTCCAGCGGGTGGCCTGCGCGGTGGCGAGCGTCGACATGTACTCGGCGAACGACTCGTTCAGCCACAGGTCGTCCCACCAGCGCATGGTCACCAGGTCGCCGAACCACATGTGCGCCAGCTCGTGCAGGATCGTCACCGCGCGCCGCTCGATCGTCGCGTCGGGGACCTTGGACCGGAACACGTAGGACTCGAGGAACGTCACCGCGCCGGCGTTCTCCATCGCTCCGGCGTTGAACTCGGGCACGAAGAGCTGGTCGTACTTGGTGAACGGGTACGGGACGCCGAACGCCCGCTCGTAGAAGTCGAAGCCGGCACGCGTGAGGTCGACGATGTTGTCGGTGTCCAGGTGCTCGGCCAGCGAGCCGCGGCAGTAGACGCCCAGCGGGATGATGCGGCCGTCCTGGCTGGTGAGCTCGCGGTGCTCGGCGTGGTACGGCCCGGCGATGACGGCCGTGATGTACGACGAGATGCGCGGCGTGGTCTCGAAGGTCCACGTGGCCGTGCCCTTGTCGACGCCGCCGTTGAGGTTGGTGCCGCCCTCGACGACGACGGGCATGCCCACCTGGGGGTAGTTGGACACGACGGTCCAGTGCGCCGGTGCCGTGACCGTGAACGTGAACGCGGCCTTGAGGTCGGGCTGCTCGAAGACGGCGAACACGCGCCGGGAGTCGGCCACCTCGAACTGCGAGTACAGGTAGACCTCGTCGTCGACCGGGTCGACGAACCGGTGCAGACCCTCGCCCGTGTTCATGTACGCGGCGTCGGCGACGACCACGAGCTCGTTGCTGGCCGCGAGGTCGTCGAGCTGGATGCGCGCGTCGGTGACGACAGTCGCGACGTCCAGGGAGCGTCCGTTGAGCGTGACCTCGTGCACGGTCGGCGCTATCAGGTCGATGAACGTCGTGGCACCCGGGGTCGCGGTGAACCGCACGACGGTGCGGGAGGCGAACGTCGTCGGACCCGTGGTGAGGTCCAGGGTGACGTCGTACGACTCGGTGGCGACGACTGCGGCGCGCTCGCGCGCCTCTGCACGGGTGAGGTTCTCTCCAGGCACGCAGGTACTCCTCGGGACGCGATCGGACGGCTCTTGGCCGGGTCGATCATCGCACCTCCGTGGCGCCTGGGCGGCGAGATCAGTTCGAGCATTGACAGTTAGAAAGCTAACAGTTAGAGTTCTGAACATGGACGCACAGCACCCGACCCTCACCAGCAGCCTCGAGCTCGTCCGCTGGATCGGCTGGGCCCAGCGCAAGGCCGGTGAGGACTGGATCCGCGAGCGCGGCCTCAGCCACGAGCAGGCCTTCGTGCTGGGCTACCTGGTGCAGAACCCGGGCGCGATCCAGCGCGACATCGCGCAGCTGACCCGCACGAGCGCGGCCAGCGTCTCGAGCCTCCTGCAAGGGCTCGAGCGCGACGGGCTCGTCGAGCGCCGCACGCAGGACGGCGACGCGCGCAGCAAGCGCGTCCACGCGACGCCGGCCGGGGCCGACCTCATCGCCGGCTTCGACACCGCGATGGCCGCCGCGGACGAGACGATCCTCGCCCCGCTGGACCCGGCGGAACGGGCCACCCTGCACGCCCTGCTGACCAAGATCACCGCGGTCCTGCCGCAACCCACGCGGTAGCCACCGCGCCCCCACCTCCCTCGCCGTGCCGGCGCTCGTCGGCGCGCGCTCGAACCTGCCCGGAAAGGCGGAGCCATGAGCACCACGACACTCGACCCCTCGACGACGGCCGACGCCGTCGGCACCAACCGCTGGTACCTGTCCACGGCGCCGATCGTCCGCGCCCTCGTCCACCTCTGCGTCCCCATGGCCGCCGCGACGATCGTCGGCGCGCTCTACAACCTCATCAACGCCGGCTTCATCGGCTCGCTGCACGACACCGCGCTGCTCGCCGCCATCACGTTCGGCGCTCCGCTGCTCGGCCTGGTCATGGCGGTCGGCGGCGTCTTCGGCGTCGGCGGCGGTGCGCTCGTCTCGCGGCTGCTCGGTGCTGCGGAGCGCGACCCCGGGCAGGCCGGCGAGATCCGGCGCGTCTCGTCGTTCGCGTTCTGGGGAGCCGTGGTCGTCGGCGCCGCGCTCGGCGGTCTCGGGCTCCTCCTGCTCGACCCGCTGGTGTCCCTGCTCGGCGCCGACGCCGCCGCGGCGCCCGCGACGAGCGCCTACGTCGGCGTCATGCTCGTCTTCGTCCCCGTGCTCGCGGCGGCGTTCTGCCTCGAACAGCTCGTGCGGGCCGAGGGCGCCGCGCGCCAGGTGATGATCGGGCTGATCGCGTCGACCGTCGCGAACGTCGTGCTCGACGTCCTGTTCATCCTCGTGCTGCACCAGGGCGTCGCCGGTGCGGCGCTGGCGATGGGCCTGTCGAACCTCGGGGTCGTCGGCTACTTCGCCGTGTGGCTGCACCGGCACAGCGAGCACCTGAGCCTCGCGCCGCGGTGGTTCACCCTGTCGCCCACCGTGCTGCGGCCCGTGTTCGGCGTGGGCGTCGGTGAGCTGCTGCAGAGCGGCTTCCTCATCGTCACGTCGCTCGTGCTGAACAACCTCGCGGCCGCCTACGGCGACGACGCGCTGGCGGCCATGGGCGTCGCGGTCCGCATCGCCCAGGTGCCGGAGTTCCTCGTCATGGGCGTGACGCTCGGCGTGCTGCCGCTCCTGGCCTACGCGTACGGCAAGGGGGACCGGGCGCGTCTGCACTCCGCGGTGCGGGTCTCCGCGCTCACGGTCGGCGGCATCACCCTGCTCGCGTCGGTGGGCGTCTTCGCCTTCCGCGACCAGGTGTTCTCCGCGTTCGTGCCGGATCCGTCGGTCCTCACCGTCGGCGTCACGATCCTGACGGCCCAGCTCGTCGCGATGGTCATGAACGGCTTCGCAGGGCTCCTCACGTCGCTGTTCCAGGCGACCGGGCGCGCGGTGCCGACCATGGTGATGTCGATGGCGCAGGGCGTGCTGTTCGTCCCGATCGTGGTCCTGGGCAACCTCTGGTTCGGCCTGGCCGGCATCATCTGGGCGCTGACCGTGACCGAGGGGCTCGTGCTCCTGGTCGGCGTCATGCTGTGGCTGGCGTACCGGCGCGCGATCGACCGCGGGCTCCAGCCGGACGGCGTCGACGCGCTCTAGGGTCGACCTGTGCACGCGACCTACGACGCCGTCATCGTCGGCGGGGGCCACAACGGCCTGACCGCTGCCGCGTACCTGGCCCGTGCGGGACGGACCGTCCTGCTGCTCGAGCGGGCGGACCACGTGGGCGGGGCGACGCAGTCGGCGCGGGCGTTCCCGGGGGTCGACGCCAACGTGTCGCGGTACTCGTACCTGGTCTCGCTCATGCCGCGGCAGGTGCGCGACGAGCTGGGGCTGCGGCTGGAGCTGCGCCGCCGACGGATCTCGTCCTACACACCGGCGGGCGACGGGGGCCTGCTCGTGGACACCGCCGACGACGCCGCGACCGCGGCCTCGTTCACCTCGGTCGGGGCCGGTGGCGACGTCGCGGCGTGGCGTGCGTTCGGTGCCCGCACCGGCGCGCTCGCCGCACGGCTCTGGCCGACGATCACCGAGCCGCTGCTCTCGACCGCCGACGCCCGGCGGCTGCTCGGCGCGGACGACTGGCACGACCTGGTGGAGCACCCCGTCGGCGAGGTGGTCGAGCGGACGTTCGATTCCGACCTGGTGCGCGGGGTCGTGCTCACCGACGCGCTCATCGGCACCTTCGCCCGCGCGCACGAGCCGGGCGGCCGGCCGAACCGGTGCTTCCTCTACCACGTGATCGGCGGCGGGACGGGGGACTGGGACGTGCCGGTCGGGGGGATGGGCGCCGTCGCGGGTGCGCTCGAGAACGCCGCACGCGCGGGTGGTGCCGAGCTGCTGACGTCCGCGCACGTCACCGCGATCGACCCCGGCAGCACGACGGCACCGGCCGAGGTGACCTGGCGCGACGCCGACGGGACGGAGCACCGGGTGGGCGCGCGACACGTGCTCGCCGCGTGCGCACCGGCCGTGCTCGACCGGCTGCTCGGCCGGGCCGGCGGTCCCGCGCCCGAGGGGGCGCAGCTCAAGCTGAACATGCTGCTCACGCGCCTGCCGCGCCTGCGCTCGGGGGTGGACCCCGCCACGGCGTTCGCGGGCACGTTCCACGTGCACGAGTCCGCGACCGAGCTCGAGACCGCCTACCGGCAGGCCGCCGCCGGCACGATCCCGGACGTGCCCCCCGTCGAGACCTACTGCCACTCGCTCACCGACGACTCGATCCTCGGCGCCGACCTGCGCGCCACCGGGCACCACACGCTCACCGCGTTCGGCCTGCACATGCCCGCGCGGCTGTTCGCGGCGGACCCCGACGGCGCCCGCGCGCGTGCCCTCGCCGCGACCCTGCGCTCCATCGACAGCGTCCTCGCGGAACCGCTCGAGGACTGCCTGGCCCGGGACGCGACCGGCGCCCCCTGCCTGGAGGTCCGCAGCCCGGTCGACCTCGAGGCGGACGTCGGCCTGCCCGGCGGCCACATCTTCCACCGCGACCTCGCGTGGCCCTGGGCGGAGCGCGACGACGAGGTCGGCACGTGGGGCGTCGAGACGGCGGACCCGCGGATCCTGATCGCGGGAGCGGGAGCCCGCCGCGGCGGCGGTGTCAGCGGCATCCCGGGCCGCGCCGCCGCCCTGGCGGTCCTCGGCAACGACTGACGACCTGCGGGAATACCGCAGCGCGGCCGACTGGTTGCGCCAGGCACCGACATCTCTGGAGGACTCTGTGACGAGCACGCCCACCGCCCGCCCCGTCGTCGACTTCTGGTTCGACCCGGCCTGTCCGTGGGCGTGGATGACGTCCCGCTGGATGGACGAGGTCTCCGCGATCCGCGACGTGGACGTCCGCTGGCACGTCATGAGCCTGTCCGTGCTCAACGAGAAGCGCGACGACCTCCCGCAGAAGTACCGCGACCTCATGGACGAGGCCTGGGGACCGGTGCGCGTCATCGTCGCCGCCGGACGCGACCACGGCGACCAGGTCATCAAGCCGCTCTACGACGCGATGGGCACACGCCGGCACCCCGGCGGGCGCAAGGACACCGCCGCCATCATCGCCGAGTCGCTCGCCGAGGTCGGCCTGCCCGCCGAGCTGGCCGCGGTCGCCGGCTCCGACGAGGTCGACGCCCTGCTGCGCGAGTCGCACGGCGAGGGCATCGCGCTCGTCGGCGACGACGTCGGCACCCCGGTCGTCGCCATCGACGGCGTCGGGTTCTTCGGTCCCGTCATGACGCCCGCACCGACCGGTGAGGCCGCCGGCCGCCTGTTCGACGGCCTCGCCCTGATGACCAGCGTCCCCGGCTTCTACGAGCTCAAGCGCTCGCGCACGGCCGGCCCGTCGTTCTGACCGTRCTCCTGACCAGGCGAGTGGCTCGGCTGTGCTCCTGACCGGACGGGCGGCCCGGCTGGGCTCCTGACCAGGCGAGTGGCTCGTCCGGTTCGTCCCGTGTGATCCTGGTCGCCGACTCCGTCCGAGAGCGGGCGGGTCGGCGACCCCCACGGGGAGGAACGGAGCAGCATGACCTCGGCGCGCAACATCCGGCTCTTCGTCATCGTCGACGCGGTGCTGGTGGTGCTCCTGCTCATCCTCACGATCGTGTACGTGAGCGGCGACGGCGGCGACGGCGGCGACGAGGGCTCCGACGAGGCGACCACGGCGGCGAGTGCGACGAGCAGGCCGACGTCGAGCTCGTCGTCCACGTCCACCGAGCCGGTCGCGTTCGCGCTGCCCAGCGGGAACATCGCGTGCACGATGTCGGTCGACGGCGTGACCTGCACCATCGCCAGCTACACCTACGCGGCGCCGGTGGTGGCGGGGTGCACGGAGGTCACGGGTCACGTGCTCGTGCTGAACGAGGACGGTGTCGCGTTCAGCTGCGTGAGCGGTCCGCCGCCGGCGGTCGCGGGCGACGACGTCCCCGTGCTCTCCTACGGGCTGTCGACGAGCGTGGGCGACTACACCTGCCGCAGCGCCGAGGACGGCGTGCAGTGCACGGACGGCTCGGGCTCGGGGTTCCAGCTGGCTCGCGCCTCCTGGTCGGAGCTGCCCGCCTGACGACGGTCACGGCGACCAGGAGGCGCGGGCGTCACCAGATGCGGACGCGCTCCTCGGGGGCGAGGTACAGGGCGTCGCCCGGCTGCACGTCGTAGGCCGCGTAGAACTCGTCGACGTTGCGGACCACACCGTTGCAGCGGAACTCGTTCGGCGAGTGCGGGTCCGTGGCGATCCGGCGGATGACCTCCTCGTCGCGACCCTTCGACTGCCACACCTGCGCCCAGCCGAGCAGCACGCGCTGCGCACCGGTCAGGCCGTCGACGACGGGGGCGTCCTCGAGCGGGGCGCCGAGGGCGATCCGGTAGGCCGTGAACGCGATGGACAGCCCGCCCAGGTCGCCGATGTTCTCGCCGATCGTGAGCTCGCCGTTGACGTGGTGCGACCCGTTGAGCTGGACGGGGGAGAACGCGGAGTACTGGTCGATCAGCGCCCTGGTGCGGGCCTCGAACTCGGCGCGGTCGTCGGCCGTCCACCAGTCCTCGAGGCGCCCGTCGCCGTCGTACTTGGAGCCCTGGTCGTCGAACCCGTGACCGATCTCGTGGCCGATCACGGCGCCGATCCCGCCGTAGTTGACGGCGTCGTCGGCGTCGGCGTCGAAGAACGGCGGCTGCAGGATCGCGGCCGGGAACACGATCTCGTTCAGCCCGGGGTTGTAGTAGGCGTTGACCGTCTGGGGGGTCATGAACCACTCGTCGCGGTCGATCGGCTTGCCGATCTTGGCCAGCTCCCGGTCCTGCTCGAACGCGTACGCGCGGCGCACGTTGCCCAGCAGGTCGTCCGCGGACGCCTCGAGCGTCGAGTAGTCGCGCCAGCGGGCGGGGTAGCCGATCTTCGGGGTGAACGCCTCGAGCTTGGCGAGCGCCTTCGCGCGCGTCTCCTCACCCATCCAGTCGAGCTGCGCGATGGACTCGCGGTAGGCGGCGACCAGGTTGGCGACCAGCCCTTCCATGCGCTCCTTGTGCGCGGGCGGGAAGTGCCGGTCGACGTAGACCTTGCCGACGGCCTCGCCCAGCACGCCCTGCACCAGCGAGACCCCGCGCTTCCAGCGGTCGCGCAGCTCCTGCGCGCCCGTGAGCGTCCGGCCGTAGAAGTCGAAGTTCGCCTCGACCAGCTCGTCGTGCAGGTAGGGCGCCCGGTCGGTGATGACGTGGTAGCTCAGCCACGCCTTCCAGTCCTCGAGCGGCTCGCTCTCCCACAGGGCCGCGAACGCCTCCGCGAACGACGGCTCACGCACGACGAGGTGGTCGAACGTCGTCGCCGGGGCGCCGAGCGCCAGCACCCACGAGTTCCAGTCGAACCCGGGGGCCCGCTCGGCGAGCTCGGCGAGGGTCAGGGCGTTGTAGGTGAGGTCGGCGTCCCTGTCCTTGACGACGTCCCAGTGCCCGGCGGCCAGCTCGCTCTCCAGGGCGAGGACGCGTCCGGCGAGCTCGTCGGCCTGGCTCTCGTCCGCGGCGGCACCGCCGAGGCGGAGCATGCGGGCGACGTGCGGGCGGTAGGCCGCGAGCACCGGCGCGTACTGCGCGTCGCGGTAGTAGGCCTCGTCGGGGAGGCCGAGGCCGCCCTGCACCAGGTGGACGACGTAGCGGGTGGGCTCCTTGGCGTCGTTGTCGACGTAGAAGCCGACGGCACCGCCGGCGCCCGTCCGCTGCAACGCCCCGAGCGCCCCGGTGAGCTCGGCCTGCGTGGTCGCCGACTGCACGAGCGCGAGGTCGGTGCGCAGCGGCGCGGTCCCGGCGGCCGCGACGGCGTCGGTGTCCATGAACGACGCGTACACGGCGCCGACCTTGGCCTCCACCGGGTCCGTGGACGTCCCCGCCGCGGCGGAGGCTCCCGCGTCGACGATGATGTCGCGGACCTGCTCCTCCGCCTGGTCGTGCAGTGCGCGGAACGCGCCGTCCGTCGCGCGGTCCGCGGGGATCACGTGGTCCGCCAGCCAGCGCCCGTTCACGTGGGCGAAGAGGTCGTCCTGGGGGCGGACGTCGGGGTCGAGTGCGGTCAGGTCGATGCCACTGCGCGTCATGCGGACAGCCTACGGACGGGTGCGCCGCGTTCCCGCGCGGGTCGGCGCAATTCTGCCGAGGGCTGACGACCGCCTGCCGGACGGACGGCGCGGCGTCCCGGGGGAGGTGCGGCAGGATGGGCCCATGCGCATCCACGTCGCCTCCGACCACGCCGGCTACGAGCTCAAGGTCGCCCTCGTCGAGCACCTGCGGGCCGCGGGCCACGACGTCGTCGACCACGGGGCCGACACGTACGACGCGCTCGACGACTACCCGCCGTTCTGCTTCGCGGCGGGCGAGGCCGTCGTCGCCGACCCGGGCTCGCTCGGCGTCGTCATCGGCGGCTCGGGCAACGGCGAGCAGATCGCCGCCAACAAGGTCACCGGGGTGCGCGCCGCGCTCGCCTGGAACCTCACCACCGCGCAGCTGGGCCGGCAGCACAACGACGCGAACGTCGTCGCGATCGGCGCCCGTCAGCACTCCGTCGACGAGGCGCTGGAGCTGGTGGACGCGTTCGTGGCCGAGCCGTTCAGCCACGACGCGCGCCACCAGCGCCGGATCGACCTCCTGGCGGCCTACGAGGCGGCCCGGTAGTCGCTACCAGACGTACGTGCAGACCGGCGCCACCGGCCAGAGGAACGCGACGGCCGCGCTCTGCAGCGACCCCGGGGTCTGCTCGGTTACGAGCCCCGCGCGCGCCTGCGCGACCAGCGACCGGCCGCCCAGGTAGACCGCACCGAGCTCGCGGACGTCGAGGCTGACGTCGGCGTCGTCGTGCGTCCGCGTGACCACGGCCGGGTACGTCCCGTCGTCCTGCCGGTCGCCCGTGATCAGGCGCCACCGGCCGGCGTTCGCGGGCACCCGGGCGTCCGTGACGTCGAGGACGACGTCGACCGGGGCGGAGTAGCGGCGCCCGGCCAGGGCCACCGGGAGGTCGAGGATCCGCACCCAGAGGTTGTCGTTGACCTTCGGCACCACCGCGCGCGGGTCCACCAGCAGGTGCAGGAGCGCGTCGTCGACGGGCAGCATGGGCCCCTCGACGGTCGCGGTGAGGTCGAGGTCGAGCAGGAACGACCAGAGGCGATGGGTCCCCGCCGCGTCGAGGGCGACGGCCTCGCGCACCTTGACGGTCCCCGCCGGGCCGCCCTCCGCCCAGTTCTCCTTGCGCCGGAACAGGGCGTAGCCCCGGACCTCGCCCGCCGCGTCGTGGACCGTCACGATGCGGAGGGGTTCCGCGCCCTCGCGCCACGCCGGCGGGTCGACGAGCATCCGGGTGCGCCACGCGTCCGAGTCGCGGGTGGTCCAGCCCGGCCGGCCGGCACCGGCCGCGCGGTGCACCTCGTCGACGACCGCGCTGTGCTTGGCGGGGTCGGCGGTCGCCAGCCGCACCGTGAGCTCGTCGGCACCGGGGACGTCACGAAGCGCGGCGCCCCGGGCGATCTTCACGCGGACGTCGTCGGCGGCCGACCCGTAGCCGTACCGCCCGTAGATCGCGTGCTCGGCGGCGAACAGCGCCGAGATCGGCTCGTCCCGGGCGAGGGAACGGGCGAAGTGGGAGTCGATCATCGCGGTCAGCAGGCCGCGGCGGCGCTGGTCCGGCCGCGCGCCCACCCAGGTGAGCCCCGAGCACGCGATCGTCCCGCCCGGCACCGGCATCGCGTGCGCGTACGACGCGTGCACCGCCGCGAGCGCCCCGTCCGCGTCCTCGACGGCCTGCGCCCGGTCCCACTCGAAGGTGATCGGGACGAGGGCGTCGGTCTCGGCGTTGGAGTCGAACGCGAACGCGAGGCGGTCGACCTCGAGGTACTCGTCCTTGCGGCTCTCGGGCACGTCGACGAGGCGGTATCCGTCGGGAAGCGGGGTCATGCCGCCCATCGTCCGCCACGGCACCCGGATCGGCACGTCATTTCCGGCGCGTCGGGGACATTCGCATGCCCCGGACCTGCGGATACGCTCGCCAGGTGAGGGGATTCCGATGGGTGCCGGCGCAGGGCCTGCTCACCCGCGCGACCCTCGTGCTGCGCCGGTGGAGCGGGCGCTCGCAGGTGACGCTCACGGCGGCCCTCGTGCTCAGCGTGGGGCTCCTGACGGTGGGCATCGCCCAGCAGCCCGAGTGGGTCCCGCCGTCGACCTTCCTGCTCGTCGAGCTGGTGGCGGTGTTCCTGCTGCGGCTGCGCAACATCGTGGTGCTCGGCGTCGCGATCCTCGGGTGCGCGTGGGGGCTGTGGTGGTGGGGGGCCGCGTCGATGATCCCCGGCATCCTCGTCGTGATCACCGTCTCCGTGGGCGCGACCGTCGCGTTCGCGCGCGAGCGGGAGCGGCTCGGTCTGCAGGGTGCGCCCGGTGACCTCATGCTCGTCGACCTGCGGGACCGGCTCGCGGCGCACGGCCGGGTGCCCCCGCTCCCACCCGGGTGGAGCGTGGACAGCGAGATCCGCTCGGCGCACGCCGACGGCTTCTCCGGGGACTTCATGGTCGCGGGGACCCGGTCCGACCTGGACGCGCTCGAGATCGTCCTCGTCGACGTGTCGGGCAAGGGGCTCGACGCCGGCGTGCGCTCGCTGCAGCTGTCCGGTGCCTTCGGTGGTCTGCTCGGCGCCATGCCGCGCGACGCGTTCCTCCACGCCGCCAACCAGTACCTGCTCGCGCAGGCGTGGGACGAGGGCTTCGCGACGGCGATCCACGTCGCGGTGGACCTGCGGACGRGAGACTTCTGGGTCTCGTCGGCCGGGCACCCACCCGCGGTGCAGCTCCACGCCGGCTCCGGCCGGCTCGAGCTGATCGACACCGTCGGAAGTCCCGCGCTCGGCGTGGTGGCCGACATCCGGTGCGAGTCACGCGCGGGACGGCTGGAGCACGGCGACGTCCTCCTGCTCTACACGGACGGCCTGGTCGAGCTGCGCGGCGGAGACCTGGACCAGGGCATCGACCGGTTCATGGGGGTGGCGGACCGCGTCCTGGCGCCCGGTCGCGGGTCCGCGGCGGCGGTGCTCGCCGGGGTGAGGGCGGGAGACGACGACGACCGGGCGGTCGTGCTGATCCGCCGCGACTGACGTCAGGGCTGCACGGACCGGACCAGCCAGTCGGCGTACCCCTCGCGGCCGCCACCGGCCTGCAGGTGGATGTCGTCGCTGTAGAACCACGCCCGGTTCGCGGTGCCGAGCGTGTTCCAGTCGAGCAGGTGCGCGTGGGGGTACTCGGGCGTGACGCGGGCGAGCAGCTCGTTGTTGTAGTCCGCCCAGGTGCGCGGGACGTGGACGTTGACCAGGTAGACGCGCCGGTCGCGCGTGAGCTCGAGGAGCTCCCGGAGGGCGGCCTCGTCGATCGGTCCGTTGGTCCCGCCGTGCACGATCACGGTGTGCCCGAGGGTCCCCGCCGCGACGCCGGCCCGGACCAGCTCGAGCATCGCGCCGAACTGCCTCGACTCCACGGCGTCCACCGTGACCCCGCGGGCGGTCAGGTCCGCGGCGGCGCCGAGCATGACCGAGTCCCCGATGCTGGACACGCTGCCGACCACCTCCGGCGGCGGGGCCGCGACCGCGGTCTCGACCGGCGCCGACGTCGGGGTCGTCGTCGGTTCCGGGGTGCGGGTCGGCGTGGAGCTGGGCTCCTGCGACGTCACCGTGGGCAGCTGTTCCGGCTCCCACGCGCCCACCCGGGGCACCTGGGCGAGGGCGGCTGTCGCGACCCCGCCGACGACCGCGAGCCCGACCGCCGCGGCGACGACCCGCAGCACGGTGCKGGCCCGGTCCTCGTGCGGCCGACGCACGCGCGCGACCGCCCGGCCCACCGCCCCCCGCCGGACAGGGAGCTCGACGAACCGGTAGGACAGCTCGGCGATCCCCAGCACGACGCCCAGCCGCAGGATCGTGGCCAGCCACGGGGACAGGTCGAGGTCCACCCCGGGACGGCTGAGCATGAACACGGGCCAGTGCCACAGGTAGATGCCGTACGAGCGCTCACCGAGCCAGCGCCACGGCTGGCGGCCCAGCGCCCGGCCGAGCAGCCCGGCGGGGTCCGCGACCGCTCCGACGAGTACCGCCGCCAGCAGCGAGAACGCCAGGAAGCCCCCGCGGTACAGGGTGTCGCTGAACTCGTCGACCCAGACGAACGCCGCCACGACCCCGACCAGCGCGAGGACCCCGAGGACGTCGGTGACGCCCGCCTCGAACCTACGGACCGCCCGGCCGCGCTCGCGGACCCACGACCCGGCACGGTCCCACGTGCGCCACGGTGTCCAGGCGGCCGCCATGGCTGCGCCGACGAGCAGCCCCATCGAGTGGGTGTCGGTCCCGAAGTACACGCGGCTGGGGTCGTTCGGCACGGGGGAGGACGTCCGGATGGCCAGGACCGCCATCGCCACGGTGGACAGCAGCGCGAGGATCCCGGCGACCTGCCCGACCCGCGCCCGCCCGGCCCGCAGCGCCAGCACCGCGACCAGCGGGAACACCAGGTAGAACTGCTCCTCGATCGCCAGCGACCACAGGTGCTGCAGCAGCGGTGGCCGGCTGACCATCTCGAAGTACGAGCGGTCGGCGAAGACCTGCCACCAGTTCGACACGTACGTCGCGGCGGCCGCGATGTCCCCGCGCAGCTCCGCCGCCTCGCTGGGCATGGCGACCGCGACGCCGGCCATCGCGACCAGCAGCAGCGCGAGCGCCGGCAGGAGTCGGCGTGCCCGCCGGGCATAGAAGCGGCGGAACGAGAAGCCGCCGGTGCGCTCCACCTCGTCGAGCACGAGCGTGGTGATGAGGAAGCCGGACAGGACGAAGAAGACGTCGACGCCCAGGAACCCGCCGCGCATCCACGGCGCGCCCAGGTGGTAGACCACGACCCCGGCGACGGCGATCGCGCGGATCCCGTCGAGCCCGCCCAGGTGGGGCATGCGCGCCGGGGGATCCGGTGGGGCCGCCCGCTGCACCGCGAGCGCGGGGCGCTGGGCGGTGACGGTCATGGATCTCCCGGGTCGGTGCACGTGCTCGGGGAGCCGGCGTGCGCTCCCGTGCGGCCAGGGTAGGTCGGGTCGCCGGGCGATCCGGCGGGGGACACGCGGGTCGGTCAGTCCTCGTCGGGGAACCAGATCGCGCGGCGCAGCGCGACCCGCGTGCCGTCGGCGGTGAGCGGGGTGCCCTCCTCACCCAGCAGGGCCAGCGCACGCGTGGTGTGCCGGGGCGGCGGGCTGCCCGCGGCGTTGACGACGCGCCACCACGGCACCCCCGAGCCGGCCCGGCCCATGACCTGGCCGACCTGCCGCGGTCCGCCCCGTCGCGCGCCGTCGCGTGCCTCCAGCAGGTCGCCGACGATCTCGGCGATCGTGCCGTAGGTCATCGCGCGTCCGGGTGGGATGGCGGCCACGAGGTCGAGCACGGCCTCGGCGTAGTCGTCGTCCACCGGGCGTCAGCCCAGCGCGCGCTTCGAGCTGATGACACCGGTGTCGAAGCCGGCCAGGTGCAGCCCGCCGTGGAACCGGGCGTGCTCGATCTTGATGCACCGGTCCATCACGACGGTCAGGCCGGCCGCCTCGCCCCGGCGCGCGACGTCCTCGTGCCACGACCCGAGCTGCAGCCAGAGCGCCTTCGCGCCGACGGCGAGGGTCTCGTCGAGCACGGTCGGCAGGTCGTCGTGACGGCGGAAGACGTCAACCAGGTCCGGCACCACGGGGAGCGACTCGAGCGTCGGGTAGACCGGCCGGCCGAGGATCTCGTCGGCGCGCGGGTTGACGAAGTACACGTCGTACGGCGAGCTCGACAGGAGGTACGTCGCGACGAAGTAGCTGGCGCGCGCCGGGTTGTTGGAGGCGCCGACGATCGCGATCGACCGCGTGGAGTGCAGGAGCGCCAGGCGCTCGGGGGCGCTGGGCCCCTGCCAGGTGCGCGTGCTCATGCGGCGACCCCCGTCCGGTCCCGGCCGGTGGCCGCGGTGAGGGCCTGGTCCAGGTCCCACAGGATGTCCTCGGGGTCCTCGAGACCCACGCTGATGCGCACGAGGTCGGCCGGCACGCCCGCGGCGGCGAGCTGCTCGGCGTTCAGCTGCTGGTGGGTGGTGGACCCGGGGTGGATGACGAGCGTGCGGGCGTCGCCGACGTTGGCCAGGTGGCTGGCCAGCTGCAGGTTCTCGATGAACGCGCGCCCGATGGTGCGCCCGTCCTGGTCGTCCGTCGCCCGCAGCCCGAACGCGAACACGGCGCCGGGGCCGAGCGGCAGGTAGTGCTGCGCGCGCTCGTGGTGCGGGTGGCTGGGCAGCCCCGCCCAGTTCACGTAGGACACCCGCGGGTCGGCCTCGAGCCACTCGGCGACCAGCCGTGCGTTCGCCAGGTGCGCGTCGAGGCGCTGCGGCAGGGTCTCGACGCCCTGCAGCAGGTTGAACGCGGACTGGGGCGAGAGGGCGGGTCCGATGTCGCGCAGCTGCTCGGAGCGCAGCTTGGTGAGGAACCCGTACTCGCCGAAGTTCTCCCACCAGCGGACTCCGCCGTAGGACGCGACCGGCTCGGTCATCTGCGGGAACCGCCCGCTGCCCCAGTCGAACCGGCCCGACTCGACGACGATGCCGCCGAGCGTGGTGCCGTGCCCGCCGAGGAACTTCGTGACGGAGTGGATGACGATGTCCGCGCCGTGCTCGATCGGTCGCACCAGGTACGGCGTGGCCAGCGTCGCGTCGACGACGAACGGGATGCCGGCGGCGTGCGCGACCTCGGCCAGCCCGGCCAGGTCGGCGATCTCCCCGGACGGGTTCGCGATGACCTCGGCGTACAGCACCTTGGTCTCGGGCCGGATGGCCGCCGCGTAGTCCGCGGGGTCGGTGCCGGGCACGAACGTGGTGTCGACCCCGAACCGGCGCAGCGTCACGTCGAGCGCCGTGACGGTGCCGCCGTACAGCTGAGAGGAGGCGACGATGTGGTCCCCGGCGCCGACGAGCGCGGCGAAGGTGATGAACTCCGCGGACATGCCCGACGCCGTCGCGACCGCGCCGATCCCGCCCTCGAGCGAGGCGATCCGCTCCTCCAGCGCCGCGACGGTCGGGTTCCCGATGCGCGAGTAGATGTTGCCGTACTTCTGCAGCGCGAAGAGGTTCGCGGCGTCGGCGGTGTCCTGGAAGACGAACGACGTCGTCTGGTAGATCGGCACCGCGCGCGCACCCGTGGTCGCGTCGGGGATCCCGCCGGCGTGCAGCGCGCGTGTGCGGAAGCCGAAGCGGTGGTCGGGGCTGGTCATACGGCCTCCTCGGCCAGGGTCGGACGGTCAGTGGTGCGGGTGCTCGGCAGCACGCTACGCGCAGCGTCGACGAGGGCGGCGACCTGCTCGACCGCCCAGGGGTTCTGCAGGGACGTGACGTCGCCGAGGGGAGTCCCGTCGGCGATCTGGGCGAGCAGGCGGCGCATGATCTTGCCGGAGCGGGTCTTGGGCAGGTCCGGCACCAGGTGCACGTGCAACGGCTTGGCGACGGGTCCGATCTCGCGGGCCACCTGCGCCCGGAGGTCCTCGCGGAGGTCCACGGTGGCGGCCAGCCAGGCGTCGAGGTCCTCGACGGGTCCCGGCGGCGTCGCCGGCACGACAAACGCGGCCACGGCCTGCCCGGTGACCTCGTGCGCGACGCCCGCGACACCCGCCTCGCCGACGGCCGCGTGGGCCACGAGCGCGGACTCGATCTCGATCGTCGAGAGCCGGTGCCCGGAGACGTTGACCACGTCGTCCAGGCGACCGAGCAGCCAGATGTACCGGTCCGCGTCGTAGGACGCCCCGTCCCCGGCGAGGAAGTAGCCGCCGTGCTCGCCGTGCCCGGCGAACCGCCGCCAGTACGCGTCGAGGTAGCGCCTCGGGTCGCCCCAGATGGTGCGGGCCATCCCCGGCCAGGGGCGGTCGACGACGAGCAGGCCGCCCTCGCCCGGACCGACCTCCGCACCGGCGTCGTCGACGACCTTCGCCGAGATGCCCGGCAGCGGGCGGGTGGCGGAGCCGGGCTTGAGCACCGTGCTGCCCGGCAGCGGCGCGATCATCGCCGCACCCGTCTCCGACTGCCACCAGGTGTCCACCACGGGCGCGCGGTCGGCGCCGAACGTGCGGCGGAACCACACCCACGCCTCGGGGTTGATCGCTTCGCCGACAGTCCCCAGCAGCCGGATGCTCGACAGGTCGTGACCGGCCGGCAGCTCGTCGCCGAACCAGGTCATGAACGTCCGGATGAGGGTCGGCGCGGTGTAGTAGGTGGTCACGCCGTAGCGCTCGATGATCTCGAGGTGGCGCTCGCGGTGCGGGCTGTCGGGAGTGCCCTCGTAGATGACCTGCGTCAGCCCGTTCGCMAGCGGGCCGTAGATCTCGTACGTGTGCGCGGTGACCCACGCCAGGTCGGCGGTGCACCAGTGCACGTCGTCGGGCTTGGCGTCGAAGTGCGCCCAGTGCGCCCAGGCGGCGTGCGTCAGGTAGCCGCCCGACGTGTGCACCAGGCCCTTCGGACGTCCTGTGGTGCCCGACGTGTAGATGATGAACAGCGGGTGCTCGGCGTCGAACGCCTGCGCCTCGTGCACGTCCGGGGCGGTGTCGACGACGTCGTGCCACCAGACGTCGCGACCGTCGGTCCACGGCACGTCCTGCCCGGTGCGGCGGACCACGAGGACGTGCTCGACGTGGTCCAGGCCGGCCACGGCCTCGTCGGCGGTGGACTTGACCTCGACGGCCTGCCCGCGGCGGTACTGCCCGTCGCTGGTGACCAGCAGCTTGGCCCCCGTGTCCTGCACGCGGAACCGGACCGCCTCGGCGGAGAAGCCGCCGAACACGAGCGAGTGCACGGCGCCGATCCGGGCGATCGCGAGGGTGACGATCACAGTCTCGGCGAGCACCGGCAGGTACACGACGACGCGGTCGCCGGGGCCGATGCCCAGGTCCGTGAGCGCATGGGCCGCGCGGGAGACCTCGCGCTGCAGGTCCGCGTAGGTGAGCGTGCGCCGGTCGCCCGGCTCGCCCTCGACGTGCAGCGCGGCCTTGTCGCCGCGACCAGCGTCGACGTGCCGGTCCACGCAGTTCACCGCGACGTTGAGCCGGCCGCCGACGAACCACTGCGCCGCCGGCACCGTGAGGTCCCCGTGCCCGTCGTCGACCGGGGGAGCCCACTGCAGCGCGGTGTGCCAGGGCGTCACCCAGTCGAGCCGACGTGCCGCGTCCTCCCAGAACGCGGTCGGGTCCGCGTCGGCGCGCTCGAACGCCTCCGGTCCGACGTTGGCGTCGAACACCGCCGGTGGGTCGTAGGTGCGCGCCTCGGTCTGCAGGGTGGAGATCGTGGAGGTCATGCCCATCTCTTCAGCAGGTACTTCTCGGCCAGCCCGATGAGGCTGTCGGTCAGCTTGCCCAGCAGGGCCAGCAGGATGATCGCGAGGATGATCCGGTCGACGCGTCCGTTGTTGCCCGAGTCCATGAGCAGGAAGCCCAGGCCCATCGAGGACGCGATCAGCTCGGCGGCGACCAGGAACAGCCACGACTGCGCGAGCGCGAGCCGCAGGCCCGACACCACCGACGGCAGCACGGCCGGCAGCTGCACGCTCGAGAACAGCCGCACGCCGCGGAGCCCGTACGCGCGGCCGACCTCGACGAGGTGGCGGTCGACGTGCCGCAGAGCAGCGGCGACGGTGGTGTAGACCGGGAAGAAGGCACCGATCGCGATCAGCGTGATCTTGGAGTCCTCACCGATCTTCATCCAGAGGATGAGCAGGGGGACCCAGGCGAGCGACGGGACCGCGCGGATGGCGCCGAGCGTGGGGGCGAGCAGGGCGTCGCCGAGGCGCGACAGCCCGACGACGGCGCCGAGGAGCAGGCCGATCGCGCTGCCGATGGCGAAGCCGATGAGCACGCGCTGGGTGGAGATGGCGACGTACGGGCCGAGCAGGTTCCGCTGCGCCAGGTCGACCGCGGCGTCCCACACGGACGCGGGGCTGGGCAGCTGGTACGGCGCGACGATCCCCGTGCTGGTCACCCACTGCCACAGCGCGAGGAGCACGAGCGGGAGCAGGAGGCCGACGGCTGCACGCGTGCCGCGCCGGTCCAGCCCACGGCGGGTCGACGACGGGCGGGGGGTGCCGTTGTCGAACGGGTTGAACGCGCGGTGCGGGCGGCCGTCCCGGTCGAGGACCGGCGTCGGCGTGCCGGCCACGGGGAGGGCGCCGATGGTGGTCTCGGACATCTCAGCTCCTGGGGCGGAGGGACGGCCGCTCCCGGTGGGCACCGGGAGCGGCCGCGCGGATCAGGACGGGTCGGCGTTCTCGGCGAACGACGGCTCGAACAGCTCGTCGAGCGCCTTGTCGACGGCGTCCTGGGTGGCCACGTCGCCGTTGGCGACGAAGATCGGGCCGACGATCGCGAGCACCTTGCGCTGCGCGTCACCGGGCACCGGGTCGATGTCGAGCGTGGTCCGCTCCGAGATGACCTTGGTGGCGACGGCAGGGTCGATGGCGGCGACCTCGGCGAGGATCGAGGCGACCTCCTCGGGGTTCTCCTGTGCGTACGCGCGGGCCTTCTCGTACGTGTCGACGACGAGCTGCGCGAGGTCGGGGCTCTTGCCCAGGAACGACTCGGTCGCGTTGAGGAACCCGTAGGTGTTGAAGTCGACGTTCCGGTACAGCAGCGTCGAGCCGGCGGTGGCCTCGCTCGCGGCCATCAGCGGGTCCAGCCCGGCCCACGCGACGACGGAGCCGTTCTCCAGAGCTGCCTTGCCGTCCGCGTGCTGCAGGTTCTGCACCTCGACCTGGTCCAGCGGGACACCGGCCTCCTCGAGCGACTGCAGCAGGAAGAAGTACGGGTCGGTGCCCTTGGTCGCGGCGACCGACTTGCCCGCCAGCTGGCTGACGTCCGTGATGTCGGAGCCCTGGGGCACGACGATCGCCGACCACTCGGGCTGCGAGTAGATGTCGATCGTCTTGATCGGCGACCMGTTGGACCGGGCGAGCAGCGCGGCGGAGCCGGCCGTCGAGCCCACGTCGACCGCGCCGGCGCGCAGTGCCTCGTTGGCCTTGTTGGACCCGGCGGACTGGATCCAGTTCACGGTGACGTCGTCGCCCAGCGCCTCCTCGAGCCAGCCCTGGTCCTTGATGACGAGGCTCAGCGGGTTGTACGTCGCGAAGTCGATGTTGAGCGTGTCGGCGCTCCACTCGACGGGCGCGTCGGACGCGGCGGTGGCGTCGGGCTCGGGTGCGGCGGCGGGCGTGTCCTCACCGGCGACGCAGGCGGTGAGCGCCAGGGCGGTGGCGAGGGCCAGTGCGGTGGCGGACACGGCGGTGCGGATGCTCATCGTCTCTCCTGTGTGGGGGTGGTGCGAGGGGGCTAGATGGAGTGGTGCGTGTCCTGGTGGGACGGGTCGACGTGGTGCGTGTGGACGCCGAGCCCTTCGAGCAGCTCGGCGCGCAGCCCGGCGAACGTCGAGTCGGCACGGTCGCGGGGGCGGCTGCCGGGCACGTCGATGACCCGGGCGACGCTGCTCTCGCCCGGTTCGGGGGTGCGCAGGAGGACGACGCGGTCGGCCAGGTAGAGGGCCTCCTCGACGTCGTGGGTGACCAGGAGCACGGTGGTCGGCTCGGCGGCGTGCACCTCGAGCAGGAGCTCCTGCATGCGCAGCCGGGTGAGCGCGTCCAGTGCACCGAACGGCTCGTCCAGGAGCAGCACCCCGGGGTTGCGTGCCAGCGCCCGGGCGAGCGACGCGCGCTGCGCCATGCCACCGGACACCTGCCGGGGGCGTAGCCCGGCCGAGGCGGACAGGTCCACCAGCGCGAGGAGCTCGGCGACGCGCCGGGCGCCGTCGGCACGCGAGGTGCCCGGCGGCAGGCCCAGCGCGATGTTGTGGGTGAGGGTGCGCCAGGGGAGCAGGCGCGGCTCCTGGAACGCGACCGCGGTGCGCGGGTCGGTGCCGCGCACGGGCGAGCCGTCGATGAGGATCTCGCCGCCGTCGGGGGTGTCCAGGCCGCTGACCTGGCGCAGGAGCGTCGACTTCCCGCAGCCGGAGGGGCCGACGAGCGCGACGATCTCGCCCGCGGCGAGCTCGAGGTCGACGTCGGCGAGCACTGTGCGCGGGCCGGTGGGGGTCGGGAACGTGCGGCGCACACCGCGCAGCATCACCGGGTGGGCGACGTGCGTAGGTGCGTCTGTGCTGGTCAGGGACATGCGGGGGAGTCCTGGGGGATCGGGCGCGGCCGATCGGGACGGGCTGGGGAGCCGGTCTGCCGCGCGAGGGGCGGGCACCGGCGGGGCCCCTGGTCAGTCCAGGGGGCGGACGCTGGGGGGCGTCAGGAGCCGGTGCGGTGCTGCGGGGGACAGCACGCGGACCGACAACACATCGGGGAGGTCGGGTAGGTCATGGCGGTCCGTCCTCCCTCGCTGATCGATTCTGGAGTGCTCAGGTCGGCATTTCTCATATCCTGAGATGCCGCATCCAGCACGTGGGCATGACCCTAGCGCTTCCCCACACCTGTCGGCAACGGGACATGCGACCGCCCGCGACGCGCAGGCGTCGCGGGCGGTCGGCAGGAGGCGTCAGGCGGACGGGCGCAGAGCCTCCGCGACCGCCGGGAGCGTCCGGGGGTCGGCCTGGACCAGCATCGTCGTGACGGCCGTGCCCTCCCAGGCGGGCAGCTGCGCCCGGATGTCCTCGGCCGTGCCGACGAGCGCGATGTCCCGGACCAGCTCGAGCGGGACGGCCGCGGTCGCACGCGCGCGGTCGCCGGCGAGGTAGTGCGCCTGGATCTCGTCGCACGCCTCGGCGTACCCGAGCCGGTCCAGCACGTCGCGGTGGAAGTTGGCGCCCTTGGCTCCCATCCCGCCCGCGTAGAGCGCGATGAACGGCCGGACGCTGTCGGCCGCAGACTCGACGTCGGCACCGAGCACGACCGGGACGGTGGCGACCACCTCGAAGTCCTCGACGGGGCTGAGCCCTGCGGCGCGCTTGGCGAAGCCCTCCGCGAGCAGCGTCCGGTACTCGCCGTCCATGCGCGGCGAGTAGAACAGCGGCAGCCAGCCGTCGCCGATCTCCGCTGACATCGCGATGTTCCGCGGACCCTCGGCGGCGAGGTGGATGGGCAGGTCGGAGCGCAGGGGGTGCACGGTCGAGCGCAGCGCCTTGCCCAGTCCGGACCCCTCGTCGGCGGGCAGGGGGAGCCGGTAGAACTGGCCGTCGAACGTCACGGGTGCCTCGCGGGCCAGGACCTGCCGGACGATCGACACGTACTCGCGGGTGCGGGCGAGCGGCTTGGGGTAGGGCTGGCCGTACCAGCCCTCCACCACCTGCGGGCCGGAGGCGCCGAGCCCCAGGACGAACCGGCCGCCGGAGAGGTGGTCCAGCGTGAGGGCCGCCATCGCTGCCGCGGTCGGCGTGCGCGCGGAGATCTGCGCGATCGCCGTGCCGAGGCGGATGCGCGAGGTGCGTGCGCCCCACCAGGCGAGCGGGGTCAGGGCGTCGGAGCCGTAGGCCTCGGCCGTCCAGACGGAGTCGAACCCGAGCTGCTCGGCGCCGAGCACCGCTTCCTGCGCACCGGGCGGGGGGCCCGCCGACCAGTAGCCCGTGTGGTAGCCCAGCCGCATCGTCAGTCCTCCTGGTCCGGCGTCGTCGTCGACGCCCGCGCCAGGCTACCCGGTACCCCGGGTATCACAAGTACCCCTGGCGTCGCTCAGCCGACCCGGCTGCGGGCGGCGAGCGTGTTCAGCAGGGCGGCACCCGTCGCCGCGTCGTCCACGGTCACGACGAACGCCCGCCCGCCCGAGCGCTCGACCTGCAGAGCCTCCCCGGCGCGCAGGACGACGCCCACCCGGCCGCCACGACCGACCCGGTAGCCCCAGCCGCCGAACTCGGGAAGCGGCGACACGGTGGTGACGGCGGCCTCCTGCACCTCGTCGAGCGGCACGGCGAACCGCGGCCGGCCGACGGCCGACCGCACCGTCAGGCCGCGTCGGTCGACGGTGACGGTGAACCGGGTGCTCGACAGCACAGCGGCCGCGACGAGGACGGCAGGGACGACGAGGGCGGGCAGCGAGAGCAGGAGCCCGAGGGCGACCAGGAGCGCCGCGACGCTCCCGCCGATCACCAGCGCGCTGCGGCTCTCCGCGTGCGTGACCCAGGAGGCCGCCTCGTCGGGGCGCAGGTCCAGCACGGGGGCGGTCGGCGGCACCGGCTCGGTCGCAGGCTGGTGCGCGTCGCGCGGCACCGCCCACGCCGCGAGCGCCGCCGCGCCGGCCCCGACGACGAAGGACAGGGCGACGACGAGGCCGAACCCGTCCGTCGCGGCGGCGTCGGTCAGCCCGCGCTGCAGGTCGAGCATCCCGACGACGAGCGTGGACAGGAACGCGGACATCCCGACTGCGGTCCCCGCCGCGATCCGACGGAGCAGCGCCGTGCGACCCCAGAAGAACGCGAGCGCCCAGGACCCGAGCGCGAGGACCACCGTGGCGATCGCGGTCGGCCAGACCGCTCCCGCGAGCGAGGAGAAGCCGTCCGGTCCGTCGGTGCCGAAGTGCACCGCCACCGGGTCCGGCAGCTCGGACGCCCACGCGCCGGCCACGACGAACGGCACCGCGGCGAGCGCGAGCGGGACGCCCAGTGTCAGGACGGTGGTGACTGCGCGGTGCGGGACGGGCGGCGTCATCGGAGGGCCTCCTTGACCAGGGCGGTGGTGGTCTGCGGGGCGATGCCGAGCGAGCGGGCCACACGCACGAGGGTCTCGACGGCGGCGTGCAGCTCGGAGTTGTCCTGCGCGGGGGCGATGACCACGGCGCCGCGACCTCGGCGGAGCTCGATGACACCCTCGTCGCGCAGCTCCTGGTAGGCACGCAGGACCGTGTGCAGGTTGATGTCGAGGGAGGCGGCGAGCTCCCGGGCGCCCGGGAGCCGCTCGCCGTCGGTCAGCTCGCCGCGCGCGACGGCGGCGCGCACCTGCCCGGCCAGCTGGGTGAACAGCGGGTCCGGGGAGGCGGGATCGACGCGGAAGAGCACGCCGTCACTCTAGTTGTTGGACGACAACTAGAACAAGTTCGCTCAGATGTAGATCGCGGGGTCGTCGACCTCGACGTCGAACGGTGCCGCGACCGGCCGCAGCCGGATCGTCGCGGGCACCCCGACCGCGATCGCCCCGGGCGGCACGTCGTGGATGACGACGGCGTTCGCACCGATCTGCGCGCCCTCCCCGATCCACACCGGGCCGAGGATCTTGGCTCCCGCCCCGACCACCACGTGGTCGCCGAGCGTCGGGTGCCGCTTGCCGTGGCGCATCGACTTGCCGCCCAGCGTCGAGCCGTGGAACAGGACGACGTCGTCCCCGACCTCGGCGGTCTCACCGACGACGACACCCATGCCGTGGTCGATGAACAAGCGGCGCCCCAGGCGGGCGCCGGGGTGGATCTCGATGCCGGTGACTGCCCGCGCGAGCTGGGAGATCAGTCGCGCGGGCAGCCGCAGGCCGGGCTGGTGCCACATCCGGTGCGCCAGCCGGTACACCCACACCGCGTGCACCCCCGGGTACCCCAGGGCGACCTCGGCGAGCGACCGGGCCGCGGGGTCGCGGTGCCGGGCGGCCTCGAGGTCTTCCCTGAGGGTCGCGAAGAAGTGCAGGTGGTCGGACACGGTGCCTTCGTCCTGTCGGTGAGGTGGTCGTGCGGGCGTGCGGGCGGGGACCGTCAGTCGACGAGGTCCGCGTAGAGCACGGTCGACAGGTAGCGCTCGCCGAACGACGGGACGATGGCGACGATGAGCTTGCCGGCGTTCTCCGGGCGCTGGGCCAGGAGCGTCGCGGCGTGCAGGGCGGCGCCGGACGAGATGCCGACCAGCAGGCCCTCCTCGGCGGCGGCGCGGCGGGCGACCTTGACGGCCGTCTCGGCGTCGACGTCGATGATCTCGTCGTAGACCGTCGTGTCCAGGATCTCGGGCACGAAGYYGGCGCCGATGCCCTGGATCTTGTGCGGGCCGGGTGCGCCACCGTTGAGGATCGGCGACTCCGCCGGCTCCACGCCGACGATCTTCACGCCGGGCTTGCGCGCCTTGAGCACCTGGCCGACGCCCGTGATGGTGCCGCCGGTGCCGATGCCCGCGACGAGGATGTCGATCTCGCCGTCGGTGTCGGCCCAGATCTCCTCGGCGGTCGTCGTGCGGTGGATCTCCGGGTTGGCCTCGTTGGCGAACTGGCGCGCCAGGATGGCGCCCGGGCGCTCGGCGACGACCTCGTCGGCACGGTTGACCGCACCGCGCATGCCCTCGGAGCCCGGCGTGAGGATGAGCTCCGCGCCGAACGCGCGCAGCAGGAGCTTGCGCTCCTTGGACATGGTCTCCGGCATCGTCAGCACCACGTTGTAGCCGCGGGCCGCGCCGACGAACGCGAGCGCTATGCCCGTGTTGCCGCTGGTGGCCTCGACGATCGTGCCACCGGGCTTGAGCTCGCCGGACGCCTCCGCCGCGTTGATGATCGCGACGCCGATGCGGTCCTTGACGGAGTTGGCCGGGTTGTAGAACTCGAGCTTCGCGACGACGGTGGCGGGGGCGCCGTCGGTGATCTTGTTGATGCGGACGAGCGGGGTGTTGCCGATGAGCGCGGTGGCGTCGTCGTAGATGCGTGCCATGGTTCCTCTTCGGTCGAGCTGCCGGCCGGCCGGCAGCTGGTGGGGGACTGACTAGCGATGCGTCTGGGGGTCCGGCGGCTCGGGTGCACCGGCGGGGAGGGCGGACCGGCTGGGGGCTGTCCGTCCGGGACGGGGCGAGCGCTGGCGCAGGAGACGCCCCCTGGTCGAGGGTTTGTCGCGCGAAGGAGCAGCCAGCGCTCTACAGACAGCGACAACAGGGCAGCGCGACGCAGGCGCGCTCGAGGACGGCGGGAGCGGCAGTGTGCACGCGCATCGCTTCGTCCTCCGGAGACCGTGTCGGTCAGGTCGCGCCCGCGAGTGCGGGACACGATCGGCCACGACGCTAGCGTCAACGCCCACGCACGCGCAAAGCATCCCCACCAGGCGGACGCTCAGCCGAGACCGACCGCCTCCAGCCACGCCTGCGCGAGCAGCCCGTGCCCCGCGGGCGTCGGGTGCACGCCGTCGTCGGCCCACGTCGCGGCGCCGGTGCGGGCGGCCGCGGCGGCGAACAGCCCGTCCGCCGGGACCAGCACGGCACCGCGCTCCGTCGCGACGCGGCGCACGACGGAGATCCGCGGGTCCAGGTCCTCGCGCCAGGCGTGCTGCGCCTCGGTGACGGGCACGACGAACGGCTCGATCAGCACCAGCCGGTCGACGCCCGCGACGACGGCCCGCAGGTTCTCCTCGTACTCGTCCGTGGACGTCGGCGTGCCCGAGTCGTACCGGCGCCACGTGTCGTTGATGCCGATGAGGACCGAGACGACCGTCGGTGCCAGCGCGACCGCGTCCTGCTCCCACCGCGCGCGCAGCATGGCCGAGGTGTCCCCGCCCACGCCCCGGTTGAGGAACGTCAGGCCGAGCTCGGGCCTGCGGGCGCCGGCGAGCGCCGCGACGATGCCGGCGTAGCCGTGCCCGAGGCTCGTCGGGTCGGAGCGGTCGCGACCCCAGTCGGTCACGGAGTCGCCGGTGAGCAGGATGCGGTCGTGGGGCTGCAGGAACGTCACGGCGGGCACGTTAGCGGCGCGCGGGCCGGCGCGCTCACATCTCCGGGCCCGCGTTGACCAGCCACGTGACCCCGAACCTGTCGGTCAGCATCCCGAACGTGGCGCCCCACGGTGCCTGCGCGAACGGCTGCAGGACGGTGCCGCCCTCGGCCAGCCCGTCCCAGTAGCCCTGCAGCTCCGCGAGGTCCTGGCCGCTGACGGAGACCGAGATGTTGCTCTGCGTGGCCAGGTCCATCGCGGCGGGCGTGTCCGCGCCCATGAGCACGAGCCCGCCGGGGGACTCCAGCTGCCCGTGCATGATCTTGTCCGCCTCGGCGGGGTCGTCGCTCGCCTGGAAGTCGCCGAACGTGCTCAGCGTCAGCTCGCCGCCGAACACCGACCGGTAGAACTCCATCGCGTCGCGGGCGTTGTCACGAAAGCTCAGGTACGGGTTCAGGTGTGTCGCCACGGGGGGTCTCCTTCGACTGGGTTCCGACCCGACAACCTTGTCACCGCCCGCCGACACGCAACAGGATCGAGACCCATGGACCGCCTCGAGGTCGCGCACCGTCGGCTCCACAACCAGCACCTGTCCGGCTCGCCGCTGCCCGACCCGGCCGCCGTGGTCCGGCACCTCGGCGCGTCGCAGGCGCAGGAGTACGCGATGGCGAGGTGGTCGCTGGGCCAGCGCAGCGCGGACGCCGACGACGCCGCGGTGCAGGCCGCGCTCGACGCGGGCGCGATCCTGCGCACGCACGTCCTGCGGCCGACGTGGCACTTCGTGGCTCCCGAGGACGTCCGCTGGATGCTGGCCCTCACGGGACCGCGGGTGCGGCAGACGAGCCGCTACTACGAACGCCGGTCCGGCATCGACGACGACCTCGTGGACCGCGCGACGGGCCTGCTGGCCGAGGCGCTCCGGGGCGGGAACCACCTGACACGCCCGGACCTGCAGGGAGCGCTCGTGCGCGGTGGGATCGAGGCGAGCGGCATCCGGCTCGCCTACCTGGTCATGGCGGCGGAGCTGGCCGGCGTCGTCGTGAGCGGGGTCCTGCGCGGCAAGCAGCGCACCTACGCGCTGCTCGACGAGCGCGTGCCGCCGACGCCGGCGCTCGACCCGGACCAGGCGCTCGCCGAGCTGACCCGCCGGTACTTCGTCAGCCACGGCCCGGCGACGGTCATGGACTTCCGCTGGTGGTCGAGCCTGACGCTCACGCAGATCMGCCGCGGCCTGGCGATCGTGGGGGAGGACCTGACGTCCGTCGACGTCGACGGGCTCACCTACTGGTATGCGCCGGCGGAGGCTCCGACGCGGGACCCGTCGCCGACCGTCCACGTCCTGCAGGGGTACGACGAGTACGGCGTCGCCTACACGGAGGGCCGCACGGCGGCGAACATCGCAGGCCTGTCCGTCGCGCCGGCCGGCACGAACCAGGTGATCCAGCCGCTCGTGCTCGACAGCCAGGTGATCGGCTGGTGGCGCCGGGTGGTCGAGCGCGACGAGATCCTGGCGGAGCTGCATCTCGCCGTCTCCCTGGACGCTGCGCAGCGCGACGCGGTCCGGGCGGCGTTCGACCGGCTCGCGGCGTTCGCCGGCACGCCCTACCGGCTGGAACTAGACACGTGACCAGAACACGTGTACTGTTCCTACTTGGATCTCCCGGTCTGCGTGATGGTGTCAGCATCCCATCACGAAGGATCGGCCTGGACATGGAACGCGCCGCTACGAGAGCGGCAGACGGTCATGGTCCAGGTGGCTGATCTTCGACAGCCCCCAATGGCGCTGGGGGCGGTTCAAGCCGCGCGCAACAAGGACAAGCGGGCGCGGTGGGCGAAGGCCAACAGGTGCTGACGGACATGCGGCCCCGGTGCGGCCCGCGACGAGAGTCGCGGCGCAGCACCGGGGCCGTTGTCGTCCCGTTCGGGCCCTTCGGCCCTGTCGGCTCGTCGGCGGCCGACGAAGACTGGTCCCATGCTCCTCACGTACGCCGAAGGCTGGCTCCGACTCACCAGGAACGACCGCCGGCAGCACTTCTTCCGCGACGGCATGAGCGTCTGCGGGCGCTTCGTCACACCGACCACCCAGTTCCCCGAGGACGACGGACCCGACCGCGGCGAGTGCCCCGGCTGCCGGCACATCTTCGACGCCGAGCGGGGCCAGGTCCGGTACTGAGGCGTCAGCCCTGGTAGAGCCACACGACGTTCGCGTCCGGGTCCCGCACGGCCGACGAGCGCGGCATGCCCTCCGTCTCGTGCGGGCCGAGCAGCTCCGTCGCACCGGCCGCGAGAAGGCCGGCGACCAGCAGCTTGACCTGCACGGGCGGCACCCGGCGAGGGTGACACCGCGGGGAGCCCGTCGGCGAACCGCACGGTGTCGCCCAGGCTCGCGGAGAGGCGGGCGCGCTCGCGCTCCAGCCGATCGCGGTGGGCCGCGAGCACCGTGTCAGCCTGCGTCGGGTCGTCCAGGACCGTGCGGGTGTCCACAGCAGAACTGTGGCCCCTCGGGCGACCCGAGGGTCAACCGTCGGACCGCAGGTCGCGCAGGTCGGCCAGGTCTCCGCGGAACACGTTGACGTCGATGAAGGACTCCTCGCCGTCGTAGCCGTCGAGCCGGTCCCGGTGGGAGTACTGCCAGAAGGTCCACTCGCGGCCGTCGAACACGCGCGGCGGGAGGTAGACCGCGCGGATCCAGAGCGGCGTGTCCGGGAAGCCTCCCGCGACGTAGCGGCTGTACGCGGCCTGCGTCGCGTAGATCACCGGCTCGACGCCGTAGTGCTCCCGCAGGGCCGCGACGAGCACCTCGAGCTCCGCGCGGATCGTCGCGGGGTCCGGTGGGTCGCGGTGGAACCTCCTGTAGTGCTCGACGTCGATGGCGATCGGGAGCAGCCCGCCCTGCGCCGGCACGGTCGCCATGATGTTCTCCGCCTGCGCGCGACCCGGGCTCTCGAAGCTGAAGAAGTGGTAGGCGCCGACGAGCACACCGGCCTCCCGGGCACCCTGCAGGTTCGTCTCGAACGTGTCGTCCACGAAGCTCGAGCCTTCGGTCGCCTTCACGTACGCGAAGTCGATGTCCTGTCCCGCGAGCACGGGCCAGTCGATCTCCCCCTGGTACGAGGACACGTCGACGCCGCGCACCTCGTACCGCGCGGCCAGCAGACGGTTCGGCCAGATCACCCCGCGCTCGACGAGCACGGCCACGAGCGCGACGACGACGAGGACGACCGTGGCGGCGACGAACGCCTTGCTGCGGGTGTGCACCGAGGAAGTGTGGCTGACGACCTGGGGTCAGGTGTCCCGTCGCGTGAGCTGCAGCACCGGGATCGTGCGCGTCGTGCGCTGCTCGTAGGAGCGGAACCCTTCCGACCGGGCGGTGAACAGGGTCCAGGCCTCGTCACGCTCGGCGCCGACGAGCTCGGTCGCACGCACGGGCACCGTCCCGTCGTCAGGGGTCTCGATCTCGACGTCGGGGTGGGCGAGCAGGTTGTGGAACCAGGCGGGGTTGTCCGGCGCTCCGCCCTTGGAGGCCGCGGCGAGCCACGTGTCCTGGTCGACGCGGATGCCCGCCACCGGGCTGATGCGCTCGACCCCGGTCCGCGCGCCGCGGTGGTGCAGGAGGACGAGGCCCTTGCCGAACCCGTTCGTGTGGACGTCGCCGCCGTTCGTGCGGAACTCGTCGATGATCTGCTGGTTCCAGTCGCTCATGTGCCCAGTGTCGTCGGTCCTGGGCTCGGCGCCCTTCCGGGCCCGGCCCGTGATCAGTCCGCGGACGGTGCAGGTGCCGGTCCGGTGGTGCCGCGCACCGTCAGTGATGTCGCCAGCTCGACGTGCCACGACGGCGGTCGCTCTCCGGACGACACGGCGAGGACCGTCTGCACGGCCAGCCGCCCCATCCCCTCCAGGTCCTGGCGGACGGTGGTCAGCGCGGGTGTGGTCCAGGCCGCCTGCGGCGTGTCGTCGAAGCCCACGACGCTGACCTGCCCCGGGACCTGCACGCCGAGCTCGTGGGCGGTGGCGAGCACCCCGACGGCGATCTCGTCGTCAGCCGCCATGATCGCGGTCGGCGGGAGGGCCAGGGTGAGCAGCTCCCGGGCGTGCCGGGCGCCCGCGTCGACGTCGAACCGGTCGCTCCGCACCAGCTCGGGGTCCGGCTCGATCCCCGCCGACTCCAGAGCCGCGCGGTAGCCGTAGAAGCGGTCCCGGGCGGAGGTCGAGGCGTCCGGGCCGCCGACCCAGGCGATCCGTCGGTGGCCGAGCGCGATCAGGTGGTCCGCGGCGGTGCGGGCGCCCGCCCAGTTGCTCGACCTGACGCTCATCATCGGCCGGTGCTGGGCGTCGACGGGGTCGACCATCACGAACGGCAGCCCGGCGTCCGCGGCGGCGGCCAGCAGCGCGTCGGGCTCGGACAGCGTGAGGCCCACGATCCCGACGGCGCCGGCGGACCGCTGGTCCGCGATCCACGCCCGGGCGGCGGCGCGCTGCGTGCGCGACGCCCGGTCCGGGGCGAGGCGGGTGAGCAGGTCGAGGTGGGCGTCGGTGGCCGACGCGAGGACGCCCTGCAGCACGTTGAGGATGTACGGCGACGCGGGGAGGTCGAAGACCACCGCGACCGCCCGACGCGACCTGCCCGAGACCGGCGACGTGCCGGCGCGGTACCCGATCTCCGTCACGGCGGCGAGCACTCGTTCACGCGTGCTCGCCGCCACGTCKAGTCGGCCGTTGAGCGCCTTGGAGGCGGTGGCCGGCGAGACCCCCGCGGCCCGCGCGACGTCGGCCAGCGTGGGTCTGCTGCGGCCGACCATCTGAGCCATCCTCTCGAAACATTTTCGCTGCGCGGAGTGCATCCTCGCCGCAGTTCCAGGTCGTTAGCATAGCCGGGCGACCGAATGCAGTCGAAATCTTTCGAGAGATGTATCGGAGCCCTCATGCCTTCTGACGCCGCGCCGACCGCCCTCCTGATCGACGGGCGTACGCCGGTCGAGACCGAGCTCAGGCACGTCTGGAACGCGTGCGTCGGCGCAGGTCGGGCGAACGAGGCCTTGCGTGCCGACTGGCAGGCCCACTTCCGCGAGGCGGTCGACGTGCTGGGTGCGCGGTCCGTGCGCTTCCACGGTGTCTTCCACGACGACATGTTGGTGTACCGCGTGGCCGACGGCGGGGGCTTCGGGCCACCCCAGCCGCTGGCCGAGCACGTCTACACCTTCGCCTACGTCGACAAGGTGTTCGACGCCGTCCTCGCCACCGGAGCGYGGCCCTTCGTGGAGCTCGGCTTCATGCCGAGCGCGCTCGCCACGCAGACCGAGACGGTGTTCTGGTGGAAGGCGCACTGCAGCCCGCCGAAGGACACGGCGCGCTGGGTCGAGCTGGTCACCACGACTGTCCGGCACTGGATCGAGCGGTACGGCCTCGACGAGGTCCGCCGGTGGCGGTTCGAGGTCTGGAACGAGCCGAACCTGGTGCCGCACTTCTGGACGGGGACGCGGACGCAGTACTTCGAGCTGTACGAGGCGACGGCCCGGGCGATCAAGGACATCGACGCCGGGCTCATGGTCGGGGGACCGTCCACGAGCGTCTTCGTCCCGGACGCCCGGTACGCGGGGGAGACGCAGGACAGGTCAGCCGAGGTCGCCACGGCTGAGGCGACCGACCCGGACGCGCTGGACTGGCAGCCGGTGTGGATCCACGAGTTCATCGACTGGTGCGCCACGCGTGACGTCCCGGTCGACTTCCTGTCCACCCACCTCTACCCGACGGACTACGCGTTCGGCGCCGACGGCGAGGGCCGGCCCATCCAGCGGCACGTCGACGCGACCTACGACGACCTGGTCGTGATGCGCGCGATCATCGACGACGGCCCGTTCCCCGATGCCGAGCTCCACATCTCCGAGTGGTCCAGCTCGCCGTCCAGCCGTGACCGGATGCACGACACGCTCTTCGCCGCCGCGTACATCACGCGGGCGTTCCTCAAGGGCGCGCCCCTGGCGGACTCCATCTCGTACTGGACCTTCACCGACGTGTTCGAGGAGGGCGGTGGCGGCATCGGCCCGTTCCACGGCGGCTTCGGGCTGGTCAACGAGCAGGGCATCCACAAGCCGACGTTCCACGCGATGGCGATGCTGGCGCGGCTGGGCGACCGCCTGCTGCTGTCGACGCCCGACGGGGTGATCACGCGCCGCAGCCGCGACGGGGCGCTCGCCGCCGTCTTCCTCAACTACCCGGACGACATGGGGACGAGGTCCATCGGCTCAGAGATCACCTACGAGGCGACGCGTGCGCTGCGGGAGCTGGGACCCCGTCGCACCGTCCGGCACACCGTCGAGGGACTCGCGCCGGGGACGCGTCTCACCCTCGAGGTGCTCGACTGGGACCACGGCAACGTCGCCGAGGCGTGGCACCAGCTGGGTGAGCCGCTGAACCTCACGCCGCAGCAGACGGACCGGCTTCGCGACGTGGCGGACGCGCTGCACCGCGAGTCGCTCGTCGTGCCGGACACGGGTGTCCTGGAGATCCTGCTCGACCTGCCTCCGTGGGCTGTGGCGTCGCTCGTGCAAGAGGAGTGACCGGGGCGGCGTCCGGGCGTGCGGACCGACCACAGCTCACCCCTTGACCGAGCCGAGCATCACGCCGGAGACGAAGTGCCGCTGGACGAACGGGTAGACGCACAGGATCGGCAGGATCGCCAGGATCATCGTGACGGCCTGGATGTTCGCCGAGATGGCGGCCGACGTGGTCCCGGCCGCCGCCGCGCTCGCGGCGGTGGTCGTGGTCGCACCGGCGATGAGGTTGCGCAGGAACAGCGACAGCGGGAAGAGGTTGTCCTCGTCGAGGTAGAGGAACGCGGTGAACCAGTCGTTCCAGTAGGCGACCGAGTAGAACAGGATCATCGTCGCGATGACGGCCTTGGACAGCGGCAGCACGATCCGGGTGAAGGTCGCGAACCAGCCCAGGCCGTCGATCTGGGCGGCCTCCTCGAGCTCGCGGGGGATGTTCTCGAAGAACGACTTCATCACCAGKAGGTTGAACACCGACAGCGCCCCGGGCAGGACGAGGGCCCACATGGTGTTCTTCATGCCGAGCGAGGAGATGAGCACGTAGTTGGGGATGATCCCGCCGTTGAAGAACATGGTGAAGACGGCGATCCCGATCAGCGCGTTGCGGCCCCGCAGGTGCGGCTTCGAGATCGCGTAGGCGAACGTCGTCGTGAGGACCATCGCGATGACCGTCCCGACCACCGTGTACAGCACGGTGTTGCCGTAGCTCGTCCAGAACCGGTCGTCGCCCGCCACCACGCGGTACGTCTCGAGGTTGAAGCCCACCGGGACGACGTTCACCAGGCCGGCCTTGATCGCGCCCGAGCTGGAGAACGACTGCGCGAGCAGCGTCACGAACGGGTACAGGATCAGCAGGGTGACCAGCACCAGGGCGGTCGCGTTGAGCCCGGTGAACAGGCGGTAGCCGCGGGAGTCGCGCGGGCCGACCGGCACACCCGCCCGTTCGTCCACCGAGGGCGTCAGGTCCGTGCTCACCACAGGCTCGCTCCCACCACTCGCCGCGAGATGAAGTTCGCGGACAGGACCATGACGAGGCCGATGACGGCCTGGAACAGCCCGATGGCTGCCGCGTAGCTCAGGTTGTTGGACACGAGGCCGACCCGGTAGAGGTAGGTCGAGATGACGTCGGCGGTCGAGTACGTCAGGGGCGTGTAGAGGAGCAGGACCTTCTCGAAGCCCACGTTGAGGAACAGACCGATGTTGAGGATCAGGAGCGTGATCATCGTGGGCCGGATGCCCGGGAGGGTCACGTGCCACGTCTGCCGCCACCGGTTGGCGCCGTCGATGCKGGCGGCCTCGTAGAGCGACGTGTCGACCGTCGTGAGGGCCGCGAGGTAGAGGATCGTGCCCCAGCCGACGG
>NZ_JBFULY010000022.1:0-70816 GCF_054049655.1 Cellulomonas sp. P5_C5
GAGCAGGCCGCCGCCGAGCAGGCGGCGGCGGAGCAGGCCGCCGCCGAGCAGAAGGGGCAGCCGGGTCCGGCCAAGGAACCACCGGCCACCAAGGGCGGCCCGGGCAAGAAGGACAAGTAGGGGCTCTCAGGGTCCGCGTCCGGGCGATCACCGATGCGGGCACGGCACGCGTCGCGGCATGCTGGGGACGTCCGGCCGCCCCTGGCCGGCACGAGAGGAGCAGCACCATGGGCACCATCCACGACGGCATGGCTCGACAGGGCCTGGTCCGGCCGGTCGACGGCCGAGTGCTGGGCGGGGTGTGCGCGGGCCTCGGTCAGCGGTTCGGCATCGCGCCGTTCCACGCGCGACTCCTGTTCGTGCTGATCCTGTTCGTGCTGCCCGGCAGCCAGCTGCTCATCTACCCGCTGCTGTGGATCCTCATGCCCACCGAGCGCGTCGTGCAGGCACCCGCGACCACGGTCCCCGGACAGCTCTGAGGTCCACGGTGCGCGGCGGGCCGTGCCGGGGGATCAGGAGCGGCGGCCACCGCGCACCGACACGGCCGCGGGCCCACGCTCCGCGACGCCCGGTGGTCGCAGGTCGCTCGACGAGGTGAGGTGACGGGGCCGGCGTGGCACCGGGACGTCGCTGAGCAGCGGCGCCGGGAGAGCCTTGGACAGCTCGCCGACGAGAGCCCGCCAGGACTGCTCGGCGACGCGCAGGTGCGTCGCCACGTCCTCGGGAGCGACGTGTCCCACCGCCCCGGCGCCGTCCGCCGCGTCGAGCGCGTCGAGGCCCCGCTCGATCGAGGCCCGTGACGTCCGGTAGTTCGCAGTGTCCCGCGCCGCCGGAGGGGTCAGCACCTCCAGGACGGCGGCGGCGTCGTCGAACATCGAGCGCAGGAGCGCCACKGCGTGCGGGCGGTCGCCCATCGAGAGCCGGTCCGCGGAGTCCGTGACGGCCGCGACGATCGTCGAGTGCGCGAGCCGGTCGACGGTCGCCGACAGGGCGCCCGGCGAGATCTGGATCTGCAGCAGGAGCGCGACGGTCCGGCCGAGGACCCGCTCGGAACGCTCGCGGCGCACCCGCCGCCGCTCGGCCGCGCGTCGTGCCTCGTCCTCCGCACGCAGCTCCAGCGCCAGGGCCTCGCGCTCGAGGCGCTCGGCCTCCTGCCGGGCGGCGTTCGCCCGCCGGGACACCTGTTCCGTCGCCGCCCGCACGTGGTGCTCGGACTCGGTCTGGGCCCGGTGCACGAGCTCGACCGCGCACGGGTTGGCCGGGCTGGCGTAGCCGGTGTCGGTGTAGCCGAACAGGGCGATGTGGTGCTCCTCGGCCCACAGGACGGCGGTCTTGGTGAACCCGGAGCGGGAGTAGAAGACGGCGACGAACGAGCCCGCCGCCACGCGGAGGTCCTCGAGGTCGGTACGACCGACAGGGCTGCGGCGGTGCTCGACCCGCGCCGCGAAGTCGATGCCGACGAGGTCCAGCTCGATCGCGGATCCCGGGCCGGTGACGCGGACGTCGGTGCGGGCGAGGACGGTGCGGGCATGCCTCTCAGCGAAGCGCTCGGCGTCCCGCCACTGCGGGTCCTTGCCCGTCGTGCTCACGTCCACCTCCTCCACCGCGGCCCGGACGGTCAGACACCCCTTGACGGTAATGACCACCCACGTGGCCGGAGTCGACCGTCCGGGTGACCGGCCTGACGCAAACCGCCGGTCGGCACGACACGCCGGACGAATCGACCGGGTGAAACCGGGGCGCCGCCCGGGCGTGCCGGTGGCAGGGTGGACGCCATGACGGCACGGTGGCCGGCATTCGCGCCGGCGCTCGACCGCGCGACGCACCACGCGCGCGCCTGGCTGACGTCCCTGGCCGAGCGGCCCGTGCACCCGCGGGCCCGCCCCGACGACCTCGCGGCGGTCCTCGGCGGGCCTCTTCCCGACGGGCCGACCGCGCCCGAGGCGGTCGTCGACGAGCTCGCCGCCGGCATCGAGCCCGGGCTGATGGGGATGCCGTCCGGTCGGTTCTTCGGGTGGGTCATCGGGGGCACGCACCCGGCCGCGCTCGCGGCGGACTGGCTGACGGGCGCGTGGGACCAGAACGCCGCCATGCGGCACTCCACGCCCGGCGTCGTCGCGGTGGAGGACGCGGCCGCGGCGTGGGCGCTCGAGCTGCTCGGGCTCCCGCCCGGCGCCGACGTCGGGTTCGTCACCGGCGCCACCATGGCCAACTTCACCGGGCTCGCCGCGGCGCGCCAGCAGGTGCTCGCCGACGCGGGCTGGGACGTCGGCCGCGACGGGCTCGCGGGCGGTCCGCAGGTCCGGGTGCTCGTCGGCGCGGAACGCCACGAGACCCTCGACCTCGCGCTGCGCTACCTCGGGCTCGGGACACCGTCGGCCGTCGCCGTGGACAGCCAGGGCCGGCTCGTCGTCGACGACCTCGCGCGCGCGCTGGCCGACGGCGGTGGGCCGACGATCGTGTGCCTCCAGGCGGGCAACCTGCACTCCGGCGCGTTCGACCCGCTGGCCGACGCGATCGACCTCGCGCACCGGCACGGCGCCTGGGTCCACGTCGACGGTGCCTTCGGGCTCTGGGCGGCGGCGTCGCCGCGGCTGCGCGGGCTGGTGGCCGGCTACGAGCGGGCCGACTCGTGGGCCACCGACGCGCACAAGACGCTGAACGTGCCCTACGACTGCGGCCTGGCGATCGTCGCGCGACCCGAGCCGCTGCGCCGGGCCCTCGGCATGCAGGCCGAGTACTTCGCGACGTTCAGCGGGTCCGGCGACCCCCTGGAGAAGGTCCCGGAGCTGTCCCGGCGCGCCCGCGGCGTGCCGGTCTGGGCGGTCCTGCGGTCGCTGGGCCGCAGCGGGGTCGAGGACCTGGTCGACGGGCTGGTCGCGAACGCCCGGTCGATCGCCCGGGGGATCGCCGCGATCGACGGTGCCGAGATCCTCAACGACGTCGTGTTCACCCAGGTGTGCGTCGGGTTCGGCTCCGACGAGCGCACCCGTGCGGTCACCGCCCGTGTGCTGGCCGACGGGGTGACCTGGATGTCCGGGTCCCGGTGGCAGGGCCGCGACGTGCTGCGCGTGTCGGTCAGCAACTGGTCGACCGACTGAGCGGGGTCAGCGCGGCTGGTGCGGGTCGACGGGCGGTGCGGTCGGCGGGCCGGCGGGGGGTGCCGGCGGGTCGAACACGGTGCCCACCCCGGCCGCGAGCGGCTGCCCGGTCGACGGCCCCCGCCAGCGCCGGCTCCAGCGCACCGCGGCCACGACGAGCGCGGCGATCGCTCCGCCGAAGGCCAGCCAGGGCAGGAGCACCCCGACCACGATGGCGATGCTCGTGACCATCGCGACCAGGGCGTCCCAGCCCGTCGCGAGCCCCTCGACGAACGACTGCGGTCCGGTCGGCGGCTCGACGGGTGCGGGCGGGACGACGGCGGGCGGCAGGTCCGGGCCGACGATCGCGACGTGGATCGTGGACAGCGACACCTGCTCGGCGATCGCGGCGCGCTGCGACCGCAGCTGCTCCAGACCGGCCTCGCGCTCGGTGAGGGCGTTCTCCGCGACGATGATCTCGTCGTGCGTCGTCGCGGTGGCCAGCAGGTTGGTCATGCGGCCGACCGAGAGCTCCATCGCGTGGATGCGGGCGTCCAGGTCCTGCGCGGCACCGGTCACGTCCTTCGCGGACAGCTCCACGGCCTCGACGTCGCCGAGCTCACGCAGCGCGATCAGCGTCGGGGTCACCTCGGCCGCGGGGAGCCGGATGGTCAGTGCCGCGGTACCGACCTCCGTCTCGGTGGCGGCGTTCTCGGACCGGTCGTCGACGCGGCCGCGGGCGTCCTCGGTGATCCGCACGATCGCGTCGACGGTGGACTGCAGGTTCTCCACCTTCATCGCGACGTCGCCGCTCTGGATGACCTGGCGGCTGGCGTCGGGCGTGCTGGCCGCCGGTGCCACGGAGCCGTCCGCCGCGCCCTCCTGGGTGCCCGCGTCGGTGCCGCCCTCGTCGGCACCGACGGCGCCCTGGTCGGTCCCGCTCTCGTACTGGGTGTCGGCGGCGGTGTCGCCGCTGTCGGAGCTCCCACCGGCGCTGCAGGCGCTGAGTGTCGCGGTGAGGGCGATGACGCCGGCGACCACCAGGCGGGTGGTCCGGGCGCGGACGGTCGGTGCGGGGTGGCTCGTCGTCGGCTTCATGGCCGTGACCGTAGGACCGTGCGTGATGCTGCGGGTTGCCTGTGACTCAACTGTGACGGCAAACGGTGGAGGCGGGACCGAATCGTGACCGCGCCGACACCGGACCGCGTTCGTGCTGCTCAGAGCACGTACGCGGTCGAGGTCCAGAGGTGCACGGCCGCGAAGGCGCGCAGCGGGCGCCACTGTTCGGCCAGTCGGGTGACGTCCGCGACGGTCCCGGCGCCGAGCGCCCGGCGCAGCACGAGGTCGCCCACGGGCATCGCGTCACGGTCGCCGAGCACCCGCAGCGCGAGGTAGTCCGCGGTCCAGGGACCGATCCCGGGAAGGGCGAGGAGGTCGTCCCGGACGTCCGGCGACCCGAGGCTGAGCCCGTCGGCGCAGGCCCGCGCGAGCGCGTGCACGGTGCGGGCGCGGGCGTGGGTGACCCGCACCACGGACTGCAGCTCCCCGACGTCGACCGAGGCGAGCCGTGCCGGTGTCGGGTAGGTGGTCAGCCCACCGGGTCCGGGGTCGCCGTACGCGGCGGCGAGCCGTCCGCCGAACGTCCGGGCCGCGGCCAGGGACACCTGCTGGCCGAGGACGGTGGTGACCGCCGCCTCGAAGCCGTCCGGGTGCCCGAGGATCCGCAGCCGGGGGCGGGCGCGGACGAGCGGGCCGAGGACGGCGTCGTCCTCGAAGGCGTCGCGGACGGTGTCGAGGTCGTCGGCGAGGCCGAACCACGAGGTGGCGAGCGCCTCGAGCTCGGCCTGCGACCCGGCGGTGGAGCGGACCGCGATCTCGTCGGGGCCGAGGGTCACCTCGACCAGCGCCGGCTCGTCACCCACCCGCACGACCCGCCGCACGACGTCGCCGTCCACCGTCTCCACTCCGGGCACCGCGTGCGCGACCAGGGAGGCCAGCGCCGGGACGGGGTCGAACGGCCGGTGCAGGACGAGGGAGGCGCTCACGGGGTCGACGGTAACCCGCTGGACGCTTTACCAACTCAATGGATTGACATGGAAAGGATGCGCCCCACGCGTGGCAGTGCTAGAACTGTTCTAGCTGATCGCCCCGGGGCCTCCGGAGCGACCAGCCGGTCGCAAGTCGGGCCGCGTTGCCGAGGGTCACGGCGAGAGCCGGGCCGCCCGTGAGGGTTCAGGGAGTGCGCCAAGCCTCGTGCCGGCGAGACGCCTCTCCGTGGCGCCCCGTCCCCGAGAACAGGGGACGGGGCGCACCTACGTCCGGCACTGCCTACGCTGAGGGACGTGCGCCCCCACCTCCTGCCCGGGGCTGTCGACGAGTCCGTGGCCGACGGTGTCGAGGGCTTCGTCGTCCCGACGATCTCGCTGCTCGCCGCGGTCGTCGTCGCCTACCTCACCGCCACCCTCCTCGCCGTCCTCGTCCGACGCCTCGCGCGCCGGTCGGCCGTCGCCGCCGACCTGACCCGCCGCTCGCGCAAACCGATGCGTGCGGTCCTGCTGGTGGTCGCGGTCTGGATCGCGCTGCGCCTGAGCACCGACCCGGCGGACTGGACCCGGACCGTCGAGCACGTCCTGCTGATCGCGTTCATCATCACCATGGCGTGGCTGATCGGCAGCCTCGCCTTCGTGCTCGAGGACGCCGCCCTGCAGCGGTACCGGATCGACGTGGCCGACAACCGGCACGCCCGTCGCGTCCGCACCCAGGTGCAGGTGCTCCGCCGCATCACGGTCGCCGTCCTCGTGCTCTGCGCGATCGCGGCGATCCTGCTGACGTTCCCGTCGGCCCGGGCCCTCGGCGCGAGCCTCCTGGCGTCCGCGGGCCTCATCTCGATCGTCGCGGGCCTGGCCGCGCAGAGCTCCCTGGCCAACGTCTTCGCCGGGCTGCAGCTCGCGTTCACCGATGCGATCCGGGTGGACGACGTGGTCGTCGTCGCCGACGAGTGGGGCCGCATCGAGGAGATCACGCTGACGTACGTCGTCGTGCACGTCTGGGACGACCGTCGCCTGATCCTGCCTTCGACGTACTTCACGACGACGCCGTTMGAGAACTGGACCCGCCGCGCGGCCGACCTGCTGGGTACCGTCGAGCTCGACGTCGACTGGGAGGTCCCCGTCGAGGCGATGCGCACCGAGCTGACGCGGCTGCTCCAGGAGACCGACCTGTGGGACCGCCGCGTCGGCATCCTGCAGGTCACGGACGCCGTCGGCGGGATGGTCCGCGTCCGTGCGCTGGCCAGCGCGGTCGACGCCCCCACCCTCTTCGACCTGCGCTGCTACGTCCGCGAGGGGCTGGTCGGCTGGCTGCAGCGCGAGGCGCCGCAGAGCCTGCCGAAGACCCGGTGGGAGGGCACGCCCCCCGCGCCGCCGACGGGCCGTCGCGCCGCCGCACGTCCGGACTCCGCGCCCACGCCCGTCCTGCCGGTCCCGGGCGCGTGGTCCCCGGACGACACCCAGACCATCACCACCGGCGGGCACGACGCGCGGCTCTTCACGGGCAGCATCGAGGCGCTGGAGCGGTCGCGGCAGTTCTCGGGGCCGGGGCAGGACGTCATCGACGAGCGTGAGCAGGCCGCCGACGAGCACGGGGAGGGGCGGCAGCCCTGATCGAGCCCGTGACGCCGGAGCTGCTGGTCGACCGGCTGGTGCAGCTCGCGACCGCACGCGAGGGTCGGGTCCGCGTCCTCGTCGACGGCGCACCGCCGACGCGGCCCGGCGACCTCGCCGACGCCCTCGTGGAGCCACTGCGGGCGCTCGGCCGACCCGTGTTCCGGGTGCACGCCGACGACTTCCTGCGGCCCGCGTCCGTGCGGTTCGAGCACGGGCGGCAGGACCCGGACGCCTACCTGGAGGACCGGGTCGACGCGGCAGCGCTCGGGCGGGAGGTCCTCGACCCGTTCGCCGCCCGAGGCCGCTTCCTGCCGACGCTCTGGGACGCCGTCGCCGACCGGTCGACCCGTGCCGGGTACGTCGACGTGCCCGAGCGGGCCGTCCTCGTGCTCGACGGCAGCCTCCTGCTCGGGCGCTGGATCGACGCCGACCTCACCGTCCACCTGACCGTCCGCCCGTCGACCCTCGCGCGCCGGACGCCGCCGGAGGACCGCTGGACGCTCCCGGCGTTCGCCCGCTACGACGAGGAGACGGTGCCGACGCAGCTCGCGGACGTCGTGGTCCACGTCGACGACCCCCGCCATCCCGCCGTGGAGGCCAGCGGGCGGTGAACCCGACATGGGTGCCTCGATTGCGCCGGTGACGGCCCCCGTGTCGGGTTCGACGGCCGGTTCACACCGGGACGGCTGCCGTCAGTCGCGCCGCGAGGCGGTGCATCGCGTCGGCCAGCTCCGGGGGGCCGACCACGCGCAGCGGCACGCCGAACATCGCGAACCGTGCGGCGACCCCGTCCCAGGACCAGGCGCTCAGGACGGCGCGGCAGCGGTCGTCGCCGAGGGGCTCGACGAGCGCGTCCCGGCCGGCCCACTGGGCGACCTCGGAGGCGGCCATGTCGACCTCGGCCTCGCCGCGGCACGGCCACGGGTCGACGCCGCTGAACTGCTCGGCCACGAACGCGGCGACGTCGGTGGCGGGCAGCGGATGGGGCGCGAAGCGGGGTCCTGACCCGGTCTTCGGGGTCATCCGGTCGACGCGGTACGTGCGCCAGTCGGCCCGGTCGAGGTCGTAGCCGACCAGGTACCAGCGGCCGCCCCAGGTGACCAGGTGGTGCGCCTCGGCGCGGCGGGGGAGCCGGGTGTCGCTGCCGCCGGCGTAGTCGAACCGGAGCACCTCGTGCGCCCGCACGGCAGCGCCGACCGTCAGCAGGACCTGCTGGTCGACCTGCGGGCGCGTGCCGCCGCCGCGCGTGACGGCGGTGACCTGGAGCGCGTCGGCCGCGGCGCGCAGGCGGGCCGGCATGACCTGGCGGAGCGTCGCGAGCGCCCGCACGGCGGCCTCGTCGACCCCCGCGACCCCCGTGGAGGCGGTCTGCAGGGCGACGACGAGGGCGACGGCCTGCTCGTCGTCGAGCAGGAGCGGTGGCATCTGGGTCCCGGCGTCGAGCCGGTACCCGCCGTCGGGCCCCTTGCTCGCGTGCACGGGGTAGCCGAGCTCGCGCAGACGGTCGACGTCGCGGCGCACGGTCCGTGGGCTGACGCCGAGCCGGTCCGCGAGCGCCTCGCCCGGCCAGTCGCGGCGCGCCTGCAGCAGGGACAGGAGAGCGAGGAGTCGCGAGGACGGCGTGGACATAGGCCCAGGATGCCACGCAGTAGCGGACAGGACCTGACCGCTATGCCCGACAGGCTGGTGCCGTACCCACTCGACCACCCGTCCGACCCAGGAGAACCCATGATCCAGACCCGAGGACTCACCAAGGACTTCGTGGTGAGCAGCACCGAGACCGTGCACGCCGTGCGGGGCATCGACCTCGACATCGCCCCCGGGGAGCTCGTCGCGGTGCTCGGGCCGAACGGCGCCGGCAAGTCGACGACGATGCGCATGCTCACCACGCTGATCCGGCCGACCTCCGGCACGGCGACGGTCGCGGGGGTCGACGTCGTCGCGGACCCTGCGACCGTCCGCCGGCACATCGGCTACGTCGGGCAGGGCAACGGCGCCGGTCACCAGCAGCGCGCGGCCGACGAGCTGACGATGCAGGGCCAGGTCTACGGGCTCGACCGAGCGGCCGCGCGACGCCGCACGGGAGAGCTGCTCGACGCGCTCGACCTGACCGCGCTGGCGAGGCGCAAGGTGTCGGACCTGTCCGGCGGGCAGCGGCGTCGGCTCGACGTCGCGCTCGGCCTGGTGCACGCACCGCGGCTGCTCTTCCTGGACGAGCCGACCACCGGCCTCGACCCGCACAACCGCGCCAACCTGTGGGAGCACATCTCCCGGCTGCGCGCCGAGCACGACATGACGATCGTGCTCACCACGCACTACCTCGACGAGGCCGACACGATGGCCGAGCGCGTCGTGGTGGTCGACCACGGGCAGGTCATCGCCGACGACACCGCGGACGGGCTCAAGCGCACGCTCGCCGGAGACCGCGTGGTGCTCACGGTCGCGGTCGGGGGGACGGCGGCACGCGTGGCGTCGATCGTCGAGGCGCTGCCCGGCGCGCGGGACGTGACCGTCGCGGGTGACCGGGTGGAGGCCCGTGTGGCCGACGCCGGGGCGGCCGTGCCCGAGCTCGTCCTCGCCGCGTCCGCCGCCGGCGCGCCCCTGCTGGAGGCGCTCGCGGTGCGGCCGACGCTCGACGACGTCTTCCTGGCCCTCACAGGCCGCAGCCTGCGTGACAGCGCCGGCACCACCGCCCCTGAGGAGGCCGCAGCATGAGCACCACCACCGTCGACGCCCCGACCCGCACCCTGACCCCCGTCCGCCGGTCCTGGTTCTCCGACGTGTGGCTCGTCATGACCCGCGAGCTGCGCCCGGTGGTCCGCGAGCCGTTCTCCGTGGTGTTCGGCCTCATCCAGCCGCTGGTGTTCCTCGGGCTGTTCGGGCCGCTGCTCGCCGGCTCCGTCGGGGCGACGGGGGCGTTCTCCGGAGCCGACGTCTGGCAGTGGTTCGTGCCGTCGATCCTGGTGATGACCACGCTGTTCGGCACGTCCACCACGGGGTCCAACCTGCAGTTCGAGATGCAGACCGGGGCCCACGAGCGGCTGCTGGTCACGCCGCTGTCGCGGTCGTCGCAGCTGGTCGGTCGGTCCCTCAAGGAGATGGTGCCGCTGGTCGCGCAGGCGGTCATCCTCGTCCTGGTGATGCTGCCGTTCGGCTTCCGCGCCGACCCCGTCGGGGCCCCGATCGGTCTGGCGATGCTCGCGGTGCTGGGCGTCGGGCTCGGCTCGCTGAGCTACGCGCTGGCGATCGCGGTGCGCAAGCAGGAGTGGATGTTCTGGGCCGTGCAGCAGACCGTGCTGTTCCCGCTCCTGATCCTGTCCGGGATGCTCCTGCCCCTGGAGACCGGGCCGCAGTGGATGAAGGTCGCGTCCGCGTTCGACCCGCTGCGGTGGGTGGTCGAGGCCGAGCGGGCGCTCTTCGCCGGTGACCTGACCAGCAGCGCCGTCGCCGCGGGATGGCTCGCGGCGGTCGTGACGGCGGTCGTCGGGCTGGCCGTCGGTGTGCGGACCCTGCTGCGCAGCACCGACTGAACCCGCACCTCACACCGCCCGCCCGTCGCGTCTTCCTTCGAGAGGCGCGCGACGGGCGGGCATGTCAGTGGGTGGGGGAATGATGGCGACCATGACGGTCCAGGAGCTCGACGTCCTCGAGGGTGCCGGAGCGGATGTCCGCGTGGTGCACACCGTGGTGGCGTCGCCGCTGGGTCCCATCACGCTCGTCGCGCACGACGGAGGTCTGTCCGCGCTCCTGCTGCAGAGCTCGAAGTACGAGGCCGTGCAGGGCCCGTTCGGGGAGCGCGCCGACGACGAGTTCGACGACGTGCAGACGCAGCTGGACGAGTACTTCGCGGGGACGCGCACCGCGTTCGACCTGCCGCTGCACTTCGTCGGGACCACGTTCCAGTGCCGCGTGTGGGAAGGGCTCCTACGCATCCCGTACGGGCAGACACGCTCCTACGGCGAGCTCGCCGCAGAGATCGGGCTGGACCCGCGGACCTCGTCGCGGGCCGTCGGGGCCGCCAACGGGCGCAACCGGATCGCGATCGTCGTGCCGTGCCACCGCGTCATCGGGGCGGACGGGTCGCTGACCGGGTTCGCCGCCGGGCTGGACCGCAAGCGGTTCCTGCTCGGGCACGAGGCCAAGGGCCGGCCGCGCGAGCACCTGCTGTTCTGAGCGCACCGTGGGGTCTGCCCCACCACGGCTCGGGGGAGTGCTCCATGGTGGGCCGGGTGCGCGCGTCGAGAGGCTGGGATCACCCGAACACGAGGAGATCTCATGACAAGGCAGCAGAGCAAGGTCCGCATCGCGGTCACGGTCGCCGCCGCCTGCAGCGTCGCGGTCGGCGCCGTGATCAGCGGGACGCCCGCGTACTCCGAGGGCCGCGGCCCCCGCGACGTCGTCCAGCGCGAGCTCGACGGGCTCGTCGGTGACGCCGGCTTCCCCGCCGCGCTGGCCACCTACCAGGACCCGCGCGGGCGCAGCCGCGACTACACCGCGGGCGTCGGCGACCTCAAGACCGGCGCCCGGGTGCCGCTCGACGGCCAGGTCCGCATCGGCAGCAACAGCAAGACGTTCGTCGCGGTCGCGCTGCTGCAGCTGGTCGACGAGGGAAAGGTCGACCTCGACGCGCCCGTCGAGACGTACCTGCCCGGGCTGGTCCACGGGGACGGCGTCGACGGCACCCTCATCACCGTCCGGCAGGTCCTCCAGCACACCAGCGGCGTGCCCAACTACACCGCGGTGATGGACCTGGACTTCTTCGCGACGCGGCACCACTACGTGGAGCCGCGCGAGCTTCTGGACCTCGCGCTGACGCAGCCCGGCACGCCGCCGGGGGTGGGCTGGTCCTACAGCAACACCAACTACGTGATCGCCGGGCTCATCGTGCAGAAGGTCGCCGGCCGGCCGCTGGCCGAGGTCGTCACGGACCGGGTCATCGAGCCGCTGCACCTGCGCGACACGTACGTGCCCGACCGGGGCGAGGAGGAGCTCCGCGAGCGGCACCCGCTCGGGTACCACGCGGCGGAGCCGGGCGGGGAGCTGCGGGACATCACCGTGCTCGACCCGTCGTGGGCCTGGGCCGCGGGCGACATCGTCTCGACCCCGAGCGACCTCGACGCGTTCTTCGTCGCCCTGCTCGGCGGGGAGCTGCTGCCGCCCGAGCTCCTCGCCGAGATGCAGACGACCGTCGAGACCGCGCCGGAGCTGCACGGCATGCGGTACGGGCTGGCGCTCTTCAGCACCCCGCTGAGCTGCGGTGGCGTCGCCTGGGGGCACGGCGGCAGCATCCCCGGGTACGAGACCGGGGGCGGCGTGGGACCCGACGGGCGGTCGGTGACGGTCGCGGTGACCGCGTTGCCCGCGGCCACGGCCGACCCCGAGGCCGCGTGGGAGCGGATCAACCAGGCGGTCGACGCCGTGCTCTGCGCGTAGTCACGTGGCCCGGTGCAGGTCCGGGCGCTGCGACGGGCGGCCCGGCAGCTCGGGGGAGAGCTGCCGGTAGCCGTCCCGCAGCCGGACCGCACCGGGTGCGACGGTCTCGACGTCCGACCAGCGCACGAGGAACGTCCCGCGGTGCCGCCACCGCAGCCAGCGGGCCACGAGAGCGGGGGACCGCACCCCGGTCCGCTCGTAGCCGAGGAACGAGGTGCCGGTCCGCGGGCTGACCAGCAGCCCGTGCAGGCGCGGTGCGGCGAGAGTCCCGTCCAGCGGGCCGTCGAGCACGAACCGGACGTCCACCACGTAGCCGAGCGGCTCGTCGGCTGGCCCCCGGACCGGGGCGTCGAGCAGGTCACCCAGGATCATGGCGACCTCCCGGCAGGCGTCCGATCACGCGGTCACGGACCCAGCGCTCGGTCCACGTCACGTCGAGCGTGTCGCCGCGCACGCCGAGCGCCACCGTGGTGCCGACGTCGGCGACGTGGGTCCACCGGATGCGGTGCCACCGCGACGACGGCGGCCGCCCGCCGAAGACCCGCGTGGCCAGCACGGCGCCGGAGAGCAGCGACGTGACGACGGCGGTCGTCGTCCCGTCGGGCAGGTCGCTGCCGTGCACCTCGAGGTCGTCGACGGTGCACACCGGCACGCCGTCGACGTCCAGCACCTGCCGGTCGAGCAGGTGCAGCCGGGCGTCGAGGACGAGCCCGGGCGGGTGCTCGTCGGGCGGAAGGCTCATGAGCCCGCTCCCGTCGCGATCATCAGGGGGATCGCGGCGACGGACGCCGTCACGATGATGACCAGGTACACCAGCGCGAGGGCGTTGGTGACCCGACCGTTGACGTGCTCGCCCATGTACTCCGGGTCGTTGGCCACGAGCAGGATGGGCAGGTACGTCAGGGGCAGCGCGATCGCGGAGAACACGACCGAGAACTCCGTGATCTTGATGGGGTCGACGCTGGTCATGAGCACCGCCCCGGCCACCAGGATGCAGATGATCATCGTCAGGTGGAACCGGGCTGCCTGCGCCGGGCGACGGAACTTGCCCCACGACCAGCCCATGAACTGCGCGAGCGTGTAGCCGCTGGACAGGGAGGTCTCCAGGGCGGCCCCGAACGTCGCGGCGACGATGCCGACGATGACCACCGCGAGCGCGAGCTTGCCGCCGGCGAGCGCGACGGGCAGCACGATCTGGGACAGCGACGAGACCTCGATGCCCGCGGGCAGGAACACGATCGCGGCGCACGCGGCGATGGCGACGGACAGGATCCCGCCGAACGGGAAGCCGACCAGGACGTTGAGCCGCGACTGTGCCAGGTCCTTGACGGTCCACCTCTCCTCGACCGCCCCGGAGGAGAAGAAGAAGACCTCGTACGGCGTCATCGCGGCGCCGAACAGGGCGATCGCGTAGTACCAGTAGACGGCGTGGCCCTCGGCGGCGGGCACGGTGGGGGAGAACGCCTGGTCGGCGAGCTCGGACCAGTCGGGCCCCAGCAGGAACACCGCGACCGCGAACCCGACGAGCGTGAGCCCGACCAGGCCGGTGACGTTCTCCATCGTCGAGAACTTCGTCCGCCACACCACCAGCCACAGCGCCAGGGCCGCGACGGGGATCCACAGGCGCGGCTCGACGCTGCTGGCCAGCTGCAGGGCGAGCGCGATGCCGCCGACCTCCGCCGTCAGGGTCAGCAGGTTGATCAGGAACGACGCCGCCAGGTTGGCGCCGGCCGCGCGGGGCCCGAGGCGCTCGCGGATGATCTCGAACGTCGCCCGCCCGCTGACCGCGGCGACCCGCCCGGACATGCTGGCGAACAGGCAGATKCCGACCACGCCGACGACGACCACCCACGCGAGCGAGAGCCCGAACCGGCTGCCGACCACCGCGTTGGTGACCAGGTCCCCGATGTCGAGGAACCCGCCGATCGCGGTGAGGATGCCGAGCGCGACACCGAGGAGCCTCTTCACTCGCCGGTCACCTCGTCGAGCGCGGCGGTGAGGTCCTCGAGCGTGGCGGCGCTCGCGTCGAGCGCGGCGACGACGGCGGCCTCGTCGGAACCGGCGCCGACCGCCCACCCCCGTGCACCGGCGACCGCCACCTGTGCGTCGCGGACGGCCGTCAGCGCGTCGCCCTGCCACGCGGCTCCGGCCGCGTCGGCCGGCACGAGGGTGGCGACCGCGTCGGCGGCCTCCGCCAGCACGTGCACCTGGTCGAGCAGGGCGGTGTCCGTGACGGCGGCGCTGGTCCGGTCGTCGCCCAGGAGCTCGGTGGCGAGAGTCGCGGTGCCGACCGCCGACGACGCCTGCTCGAGCGGGGCGGTGAGCGCCCGCGCATCGTCGACGGCCGTCGCGGACGAGCCGACGGCGCACCCGGCGGCGACGGCGACCGCGACGAGCCCCGGGAGCACCCGAACGACCCGCATGGACGCATCGTGGCTCTCCGCGCGGCTGTTCGCGCGTCGAGCAGGGATGCGGGCTCGGGCAACTGGTGCGAGCGTGGGCCCATGAGGGTCGTCGTGGTCGGTGCCAGCGGCAACGTCGGCACGGCGGTGCTGCGGCGGTTCGTCGACGACGGCACGGTGACGTCGGTCGTGGCGGTGGCCCGCCGGGTCCCGAGCGGCACCCCTCCGCTCCCGTACGCCGTCGCGTCGTGGGTGGCGTGCGACGTCGCTGAGGCGGGTGCCACCGACACCCTGGCGGCGGCGTTCGCCGGGGCCGACGCGGTGGTCCACCTCGCGTGGGCGATCCAGCCGAGCCACGACCGCCGCGGGCTGCACGACGTGAACGTGGCCGGGACGCGCCGGGTCCTGGACGCCGCCCGTCGGGCGGGGGTCCCGCACGTGGTGGTGGCCTCGAGCGTGGGTGCGTACTCGCCGGCCCCCGACGACGTCCCCCGCGCTGAGGGCTGGGCGACCGACGGGGTGCGGTCGTCGTCGTACAGCGTCGACAAGGCCTCCGTCGAGCGGGTGCTCGACGAGGTCGAGGCTGCGTCCTCCGACCTCGTGATCGCCCGGCTGCGGCCCGCGCTGGTGTTCCAGCGAGCCGCCGGGCACGAGATCGCGCGCTACTTCCTGGGGCCGTGGGTACCGAAGCGGGCGCTCGACGGGTACCTCTCCACGCTGCCCTGGCCGGAGGGTCTGCGCCTGCAGGTCGTCCACGCGGACGACGTCGCCGCGGCGTTCCGGGAGGCCGTCGTGCGTCGGGCGCGCGGCCCGTTCAACGTCGCCGCCCCGGACGTGCTTCGGGGGCAGGACCTGGCGGACGTCGTGTCTCGCGGGCGGCTGACCGAGGTGCCGGTGGCGCAGGCCCGCGCGGCGGTCGCGATCGGCTGGCACGCGCGCGCGGTGCCGGTCGGGCCGGGCTGGCTGGACATGGCCCTGGCCGCGCCGCTGCTCGACACCTCGCGCGCGGAGCGGGAGCTCGACTGGCGACCCACCCGGTCGGGCATCGAGACCGTGCGGGAGCTCGTCGCCGGGATCGCGTCCGGCGCCGGGACGGCGAGCCCGCCGTTGCGGGCCCGCCGACAGTGATCGTCTGATGAACCTGGCATCCTCGACACATGACCGACGACCTCGCCGAGCGGCACGTCTACGGCCGCCCCGACGCCCCGATCACCGTGCTGGAGTACGGGGACCTCGAGTGCCCGTACTGCCGCGCGGCAGCGCCCGCCCTGCGCGAGCTGGTGGACACCTCGGACGGGCAGGTCCGGCTGGTCTGGCGGCACTTCCCGCTGTTCGAGGTGCACCCGTACGCGCTGTCCGCGGCCCTCGCGGCCGAGGCGGCCGGCGTCGAGGGCAGGTTCTGGGAGATGCAGGCCGAGCTCCTGAGCCACCAGGACCGGTTGACCGAACCCGACCTGCGGGCCGCCGCCGAGGTGCTCGGGCTGGACCCGTCCGCCGTGGCGGGCGACGCCGCTCAGGTGCATGCCGCCGCCGTCTCCGCCGACTACGCGGCGGGCATCGAGGCGGGCGTGCGGGGTACCCCGACGATCTTCGTGGACGGCACGCGGTTCCACGGGAAGGTGACGCTGGAGCGGCTCCGGGAGGCGATCGCGTGAGGACCGCTCTGGTCACCGGGGCGGGGCGGGGGATCGGGCGCGGGATCGCGCTCGGCCTGGCGCAGGCGGGCTACACCGTCGGTCTGGTCGGTCGGACGCGGGCGCACCTGGACGCCGTGGCCGAGGAGATCGGCGGCGACGTGTGCGTGGCGGCCGCCGACCTGATCGACGCCACGGCGGTGCTCGACGCCGTCGCCMGCGTGGAGGAGGAGCTCGGTGGGATCGGCCTCCTGGTGAACAACGCGGGGGTCATCGAGCGCGCCGAGGTGCCGTTCGTGGAGGACGACGTCGAGGACGCGTGGCGGGTCATCGAGGCGAACGTCCGCGGGCCCCTGCTGGTCACGCACGCGGTGCTGCCGGGGATGCTCGCGCGCGGCGACGGCCGGGTGCTGAACCTGAACTCCGGGGCCGGGCACCGCGCGATGACCGCGTACACCGGCTACGCCATCAGCAAGGGCGCGCTCGCACGGTTCACCACCCAGCTGGACGCGCAGTACCGCGACCAGGGGATCCGCGTGCTGGACCTGGCCCCGGGGCACGTCGAGACCGCGATGACCACCTCGATGGCGATGCACGAGGGCCGGACCGAGTGGACGCCCGTCGAGGCTGTCGCCGAGCTGGTCCGGGCGTTCGGCGACGGGGAGCTCGACGCGCTCTCGGGCAGGTTCGTGCGCGCGGGGACGGACACCGTCGAGTCCCTCCTGGCGGCCCTCCCGCAGATCCTCGCCACGGACGCGCGCACCCTGCGCCTCGGCACGTACGACGGGGACCCGGTCGCCTGATGGAACCGATACGCCACCAGCTCGTCGTCGCGTGCACCCCCGTCGAGGCGTTCGACGCCTGGGTCGACCACATCGGGCAGTGGTGGCACCCCGACTACTCGCCCGACGCCGCCGGCTTCCGCGGCGCGGGGATCGAGGCCCGTGTGGGCGGCCGCGTCTACCTGGTCGACGCCACGCGCGGTGAGGTCGAGTGGGGGCGCGTGCTGGCGATCGCCCGTGGTGCCCTCGTCGTGCACACGTCGACGCTGGGACAGGATCCCGGCCACCCGAGCCAGGTCTCGGTGCAGTTCGTGCCGCTCGACGAGGGCGGGACAAGGGTCGACTTCGAGCACGGCGGGTGGAACGAGGGGAACGCCTCCTTCCGGGACAAGTTCACCGAGTGGCCGCTGATCCTCGACCGGTACGCGGCGTTCGTCGCGCGATGACCGGGATCACGGTGGCGGCGGTCCCGGACCCGGGAGTGACCGGGGTCGAGGTGACCCCCGACCCCACCGAGACGACACCCCTGGAGCCGACCCCGACGCCGACGGACGCACCGACCACGCCGGCGCCCGACCCGACCGTCGCCCCGACGGAGACGACGACCGCGGAGCCGGTGCCGACCGTGACGGTGACGCAGGAGCCGGCGTCGCCCACGCCGGTGCCGACGCAGACGGTCGTGGTGGAGGTGCCGTGGACGCGCGAGCCCGCCGCCGCCAGCTCCACGATCCCGCTCGGTGCGGTCGTCACCGCCCTGCTCGTGCTGGTCGTCGCCACCACCGCCCTGGTGCTGGCGTTCCGGCGGAACCGCGGAGAGCGGCCGACGGGGGTGATCGCGGCGGCGGCGCTCGAGCCCGCCGCGTCCACGACGGAGATCGGCATCCTGGACGACGCGCACGCCCTCGCGATCCCTGGGGATCATCCCGGCGACACCGCTGGGGCCATCGAGACCGTCCGGTTCCTCATGGTGCTCGGCGAGGCGATGATCGACTCCAGCGCCCCGGTGGTCCAGGTGATCCGGACGCTCGAACGGGTCGCGGCGATCAACGGTGCCCCGGACGTCGAGGTCATCGCGCTGCCCACCGCCCTGCTCGTGTCGGTGCCCGGCCGCACCACCACGCAGACGGCCGCGTCGTCGGCGGGCTGGCGGCAGCTGCGTCTGCACCAGGTGCAGGACGTGCTCGGCGTCGCCGACGAGGCCGAGTCCGGACGGGTCGGTCCGGTCGAGGGAGCCGAGCGGATCGAGGCGGCCGTCGCGGCGCCCCCGCTGTACGACGGTCCGACCCGCGTCCTGGGGTACGTCGGCGTCTCGGCGGGCCTGGCCATGATCCTCGGCGGCGGCCTGGTCGACGTCCTGGTCGCCGCCGTGCTCGGCGCCGCGATCGCCTGCCTGCAGGTCGCCACCGTGCGGCTGCCCGCGGCCTACCAGGCGCTGGTGGTGCTGAGCTGCGCGTTCGCCGTGTCGACCGCGGTGTTCCTGCTGTCGCGCACCGGGATCGACGTCGGGCTGCTCGCCCCGCTGGTCGCCCCGCTCGTCACGTTCCTGCCGGGTGCGCTGCTCACCACGGCGGCGATCGACCTGGCCACCCGGCAGATGATCGCGGGGTCGGCGCGCCTGGCGGCGGGCGTCATGCAGCTCGTGCTGCTGGCGCTCGGCATCACCGGAGCGGCCGCGCTCGTCGGGGTCCCGGCGTCCGAGGTCGGCTCCGCGGCGTTCCAGCCGCTCGGCTGGGCGGGGCCGTGGGTGGGCGTGCTCGTGTACGGCACGGGGGTCGTGTTCCACCACTGCGCCCGGCGTCCCGCGCTGCCGTGGATCCTGCTCGTGCTCGTCGTCGCGTACGCCGGGCAGGTGGTGGGCGGGCTGTTCTTCGGCGGGGTGTTCTCCGCGTTCATCGGTGCGCTGCTGATGACCCCGGTCGCGATGTTCGCGGCCACCCGCCCGACGGGCCCGCCCGCGCTGGTCGGGTTCCTGCCGGGGTTCTGGCTGCTGGTGCCGGGGGCGCTCGGTCTGGTCGGCGTGACCTCGATCCTCGGCGACGGGGCGCAGGCGCTCAGCACGGTCGTCACCGCCGGGACCACGATGGTCGCGATCTCGCTCGGGGTCCTCGCGGGCATCGCGCTCGGCACCGCCGTCGGACGGCGCGCGGGGCTGGCGGTCGAACGCTTCTAGCCGGCCCCGCGCGACGGTCCGGTCAGGCGTGCACGACGCACCCGTCCGCGGTGATCTCGTCCGCGTCGACGTCGTCGAACCAGCGGCCGTTCTCGCCGAGGTAGCGGAACCGGACGGTCTCGCCCGCCGGCACGGTCACGGACGTGCTCGCCGTCCCGTTGGAGCGCTTGCGCAGGGGGTGCAGCCCCGGGGTCCAGCTGTTGAACGTGCCGACCACGCTGACCGGCCCGTCGAGCGCGGTCGTCGGCAGGAAGAAGGTGAGCGTGCAGGTGGCGGAGGCGGCGGAACGGGACTTCTTGAGCACGGGCGGGGCCACACTTTCCCTCGAACGGGTGAGTCAGGCGCATCGTGGCGCACCCATGTTCCGGGCGGGCTACGGCCGGGTGATCACGACGTGACGAACAGGCTCGTCACGCCCGCCCGGCCAGCGTCTGGAGCAGCAGGGCCTGGGCGACGACGAGCTTCTCGATCTCGCCGGGGTCCACGCTCTCGTCCGACGAGTGGATCCGGGAGGCCGCCAGGTCCTCCGGTCCCCACAGGATGAACTCCGCGCGCGGTGCGACGGTCTCGAGCGTGCGCAGCAGCGGGATGGAGCCGCCGCTGCCCGCCTCGCTCACCGGTCCGCCGAACGCCGCGGTCAGCGCGGCCCGCGCGGCGACGTAGGCCGGTCCGTCGGTCGCGCAGGCGAACGGCGGCGCGGTCTTCGTGCGCTGCACCTCCACCCGGGCGCCCCAGGGCACGTGGCTCTCCAGGTGCGCGACGAGCGCGTCGAGCTCCCGCTCGGGGTCGGACCCCGGCACGATCCGCATCGAGACCTTCGCGCTCGCCCGCGGGATCAGGACGTTCGACGACCCGGCGATGCTGGTCATGTCGAGACCGATCGCGTTGATCGACGGCTTCGCCCACAGCCGCGAGCCGATGGTGCCGGTCCCTGTCAGGTCGACGCCGTCCAGCATGTCGGCGTTGGAGCGGAAGTCGTCCGGGTGCAGGCCCTCGCCCTCCCACGTGCCCGACGTGACGCCCTCCACGGCCACGTCGCCCGCGTCGTCGTGCAGGGACGCGAGCAGCCGTGCGAGCGCCATCATCGCGTCGGGCGCGGGCCCGCCGAAGACCCCGGAGTGCAGGGGRTGCTCCAGCGTGCTGACCGTCACGACGCACGCCACGTCGCCGCGCAGCGCCGTGGTCAGGGTCGGCTCGCCGACCCGCAGGTTGCCCATGTCGCCGATGAGGAACACGTCGCAGTCGAACAGCTCCGGGTGGGCCAGCACGAAGGCCTCGAGGTTGCTCTCGGTCTCCTCCATCCCCTCGAGGACCAGCCTGACCGTGCAGGGCGGCTGCCCGTCGAAGACCCGCAGGGTGCCGAGGTGGGCCACCAGCCCGCCCTTGTCGTCGGCGGACCCCCGGCCGTAGACGCGTCCGTCGTCCTTGCGGGTGGCCGTCCAGGGGTCGCTGGTCCAGCCCTGCTCGGGCGGAGCGGGCTGCACGTCGTAGTGCGCGTACAGCACGACCACCGGCGATCCCGGCGGGCCGGCGATCTCCCCGTAGACCGGCGGGTACCCGGTCGGGACGTCCATGAGCCGCGCGTCCGTGAAGCCGGCCTCCTGGAACAGCCGGAGCGTCTCCTGACCCATCCGCTCCACCGGCTCGGCGGGGTACCCCGGGAACGCGATCGACGGGATCGCGACGAGCGCGCCCAGGTCGTCGAGCAGCCCGGGCATGAGGGCGGACGCCCGGGTCGCGATCTCCTGCGGATCCATCGTGTGCTCCGTTCGGTCCCGGTCGAGAGGCAGAGGGTCGAGAGGCAGAGTCAGAAGAAGACGGCGCCGATGACCGCACCGACGACGATGGTCGTCACCGACAGCACGAGCATCGGGACGAAGAAGCTGTGGTCGAGGAGCTTGGTGCCCAGCTTCGTCGTGCCCGTGAGGTCGAAGTTCGCGGCGGCGATCTGGGTGCCGTTGGCCGGGAGCGTGTAGACGCCGCCGAGGGCGCCCGCCCACATCCCGGTCACGACCCCGGGAGCGAGCCCGGCCGCGAGCCCGATCGGCACGATCGTCCGCGTCGCGGTCGACTGGCTCGTGGTGAGCGCGGCGACCATGAAGACCGCGAGGGCGAACAGGAACGTCCAGCTGGTCACCCAGGACCCGATGGTCTCCACGATGTAGGCCTCGTGGGCGGCGATGAAGGTGGCCGTGAGCCACGCGATGCCGAAGAGGGCGATCGCGGAGATCATGCCCGCCTTGAACACCGACATCTCCGGGACCTGCGACACGTCGGGCTTGCCGACGAAGAGGATGAGCACGCCCACCACGAACATGACCAGCACGATCGTGTTCGTCATGTCGAGGGCGACGGTCTCGTCGCCGACGGTGAACGACGGGCGCAGGTCGGGGAACAGGCCGAACAGCACGATCGCGATGACGCCCCCGAAGAACGCGAGTGCGGAGCGGCGTCCTGCCGGCGTGTAGGTGAGTGCGGCGGAGGCCGGTGCGGGGTCCGCGCCGTCGGAGGTGCCGGTCCCCGCGGTGGTGCGCGGCGGCCCCGCGGTGGCCGTCACGGGTGCGGGCGCGAGCAGCTCGCCCGAGGCGATCTTGGCCTGCACCTCGGGGTCGTCGTCGAGCTCCTTCCACATCCGGTTCACCACGAGCGACGTGACGATGATCCCGATCACGCACGCCGGCAGGGTGATGGCGAGGATCTGGGTGAGGCCCAGGTCGTACGGTGCGACGTCGGTCAGCGTGAGCATCGCCGCCATCGCGGCCGAGACCGGTGAGGCCGCCAGCGCGATGCCCGACTGCACGACCGTCACGGTGAGCGGTCGGGACGGGCGGATGTGGTTGCGGTAGGCGACGTCGTAGATCACCGGCATCAGCGGGTAGATGATGTTGCCGGTCCCGGCGCCCACGCAGAACGCGAACGCGGTCAGCGGTGCGATCAGGGTGATCTGCTTCGGCCGGCTCTCGATGACCTTCGCCGCGACGTACACCATCCAGTCGATGCCGCCCGCGGCCTGCATCAGCGCCGCGGTGGTGACGACGGCCAGGATGATCGCCACCGCTGCGGCGGGCGGGTCGCCCGGCGCCTCGCCGAACACGAACACCAGGACGAACGTGCCGAGGCCGCCCCACAGGCCGACGCCCACGCCACCCGCACGCGTGCCCATCACGATGCAGCCGAGCACGACCAGCGCCTCGAGCACGAAGCTGACGCTCATCCCGACCCCCCGTTGCTCGCTCGACGGCGCCCGCGGCGTCGATGCCTCTCGGCACCATCGCACCGGGCCGGGTGGGTGGTCCCCATCCCCGGCGGGGTGGTGAAGGGGTGTGGCGGTGCTGGTCCTGGGCCTGGTTGATCCGCAATGATCCTGGTCAGGGTGCTGTGCTCCGGTCGATCCAGGAGGGGCCGCGTGACGCAGAACGGACCAGAGGGAAGGGCGTCCCACGGCGGGTCGTCGTCGTTCTTCGCGTCGCGGCTGCGCGCGCCCGCCAACCCGGTCCACTACCTGCGACGGCCGCGCCTCCTGTCGCTCCTCGCGCGGACCACCTCGGTGCCGATCACGGTGGTCGTGGCTCCCGCCGGGTCCGGCAAGACCTCGTTGCTCGTCGACTGGCTGTCCCTCGCGTCGGTGCCGACGGCCTGGGTGTCGGTGGACGAGTCCGACCGGGACGGGGGCCAGTTCTGGTCGGCCGTGACGGCGGCACTGGGGGAGCTGGCCGACCTCGGGAAGGTCCCCTCGTCCCGGCGGCCGGCGACGCGTCCCGACGTCGTGCCGGGGATCGTCGCGCGGCTCGACCGCAGCGACCACCCGGCGTCGGCGGTGCTGGTCCTCGACGACGTCCACCTCCTCGACGACGACCCCGCCCTGGTCGACTCGCTCGCGCACTTCCTCGCCGCGCTGCCGGACTGGCTGCACGTGGTCCTGCTGACGCGCCGCACGCCCAAGCTCCCGGTCGACCGGCTGCGCGCCCGCGGCCAGCTCGTCGAGGTGCACTTCGCCGAGCTCCGGTTCTCGCCGGAGGAGTCCGAGGAGATGCTGGCCTGCCTGCAGGCGTCGCTCGGGCACGACGAGGTCACCGCGGCGGTCGACCGGGCCGGCGGCTGGGCGGCGGGACTGCAGCTCACCGCCCTCGCGTCGCGCTCGGACAGCGCGCAGCCGGTCTCCCTGCCCCGGGTCGACGCCCGGGGGCTGCTGTTCGCCGACTACGTCTGGCGGGAGGTGCTCGCCGCGGAGCGCCAGGAGGTCGTCGACGTGCTCCTGGACACCTCCGTCGTCGTCCGGACCAACGGACCGCTCGCCGCCGCCCTGTCCGGACGTCCCGACGCGGGCGACCTGCTCGCCGACGCCGAGGCCCGCGGGCTGTTCATCACCCGGCTGGGGCCGTCCGGCTGGTTCGAGGTGCACGCGGTGGTCCGCCAGGAGCTCCTCGCCGAGGTCGTCCGACGGACGCCGGAGCGTGTCGCCACCCTGCACGCGCGTGCCGCGAGGTGGTTCGAGGACGTCGGCGAGGTGACCAGCGCGCTCGAGCAGTGGCTCCTCGCCGGCCGACCGCGCGAGGCGCTGCGGCTGCTCGCCGGGAAGGTCGGTGAGCTGTACGACTCCGGCCGGACGGCGACCATCGAGCGGACCATCGCGCAGATCCCCCTCAACGTGGCGTCCGGGGACCTCGACGCGATGATCGAGTTCGCGTGGTGCCACCTGCTGGTGGACAAGCGCCGGTTCCTCGAGGCGGTCGACGCGGCGACGGTGAGCCGGGCGCGGCAGGCCGACAGGGGCCGCCCGCAGGACGGGCGGCTGATGATGCTGCAGTCGATCGCGGCGACGCTCACGGGGGACTGGCACTCGAGCAGCACGCTCGCCACGCAGGCCATCGCGCTGCTGGCCGACGACACCCAGGTCGACCTCGTGGGCCGGTTCGGCTGGAACATGATCGCGCGGGAGGTGGCGCTGTCCGAGCGGTGGGACGACGGGTCCGCCCAGCTCCAGGACGTCCGTCAGGAGCTCGGCTGGGACCCGGAGCGACGCCTCGGCTTCGAGGGGACGCGTGCCGTCGGCGAGGCGCTCGCCGGCCACCCGGTGGACGCGCTGCGGGTCGCCGCCGGCATCCGCGACGTCGACGTCGTGGCCTCCATGGCGATCCTGTGCGCCGAGCTGACCCTGGCGGAGGCCGTCGCCCACAGAGAGCTCGGGGACCGGGCGCGAGCGGTCACCGAGCTGGTCTCCGTGGCACCTCGCTGGCTCGAGCCGGTCGCGCACGCGGAGGCGCTGGCGCTGCTGCAGCTCACCGAGCTCCGCCTCGACGAGGGCGACCTGGACGCGGCGGACGCCTGCTTCGAGCGTGCCCACGCGTTCGTCCGCACCGAGTTCGCCGGCCCCGGGGGACTCATGTGGCTCGCGCGCACCGGGACGCTGGTCGCGCTCGCGGCCGGCCGCCCGGCGGAGGCCCGCCGGTGGGCCGAGCAGGTCGACGACCCGTTCTGGGGCGGTGTGTGCGTCGCGCGGGTCGACCTGCACGAGGGTCGTCGCACCGAGGCAGCCGTCCTCCTCGACGAGGTCGTGCCCCGGTGCCCGCGGCACGACGTGGTCCGCGACCTGCTCCGTGCACGGGCCGCGGCGACCCACCCGGACGCGCTGGCCCACGTGGCGCGCGCCGTCGCGACGGCGACCGGCGTCGGGCTCGTCCAGACGGTCGCCTCCGAGGGTGCGCAGGTGCTGGAGCTGGTCGAGGTGCAGGCCTTCCTCGCACCCGCCGCGTGGCTCGACCGGGTCCGGCGCGCAGCGTCACCGCTCGCCGCGGCGAGGACCACGGACCCGAGCGTGCCCGGCGAGCGCCTGACCGAGCGTGAGCTGGACGTGCTGCGGATGCTGCCCAGCCGGCTCACCCTGCGCGAGATCGCCGACGAGCTCTCCATCTCGGTGAACACGCTCAAGTTCCACCTCAAGGTCGTCTACCGCAAGCTGGCCGTCGGCTCCCGGGCCGAGGCGGCCGACCTCGCGCGCGACGTCGCCGAGCGGGCCCGCTCGGGCGGGGCCGCCGCGCGGAGCTGAGCCGGCTCACCCTGCGCAGGGTGGTGTGCGACCACCCGGTGCGTCGCGACGATGCCCCCATGCCCCCCGCGAGCCAGGGCCCCGACGAGGACCCGTTGATCGACTCGGCCGCCCAGCTGGCCGAGCTGACGGACCTGGTCGCGCGTGGGCTCGTGTCGCCGGAGGAGTTCGAGCTCCAGCGCAGGAAGGTCATCGGCGACGCCGAGGCCTCATCACCGTTCCGGAAGGAATCCCATCGTGACTGAACAACGCAGCAGCCTTGCCGTCGGCATGACCGTCTTCGCGGCGACGATGTTGATCGTCATCGGCGTCCTGCACGCCCTGCAGGGACTCGTGGCCGTCTTCAACGACACGTTCTACGTGGTCGGCGCCGAGTGGGTCTTCGAGCTCGACGTGACGACCTGGGGCTGGGTCCACATCCTCATCGGCCTGCTCGTCGCCGTCGCCGGGTTCTTCGTGCTCAGCGGCGCCGTGTGGGCACGGATCGTCGGTGTGCTCGTGGCCAGCCTGAGCCTCGTCCTGAACTTCGTCTGGCTGCCGTACTACCCGTTCTGGGCCATCGTCATCATCGCCCTCGACGTCTTCGTGATCTGGGCGCTGACCCTGCACGGTCGGGACATCGTCGAGTGATCGTCCGGCGGATCGGCGGTCCGCTCGTCGCCGGGACCGTGCTGCTGGCTCTGACCGCCTGCACCGCCGGCGGCCAGGGCGACGACGACGCCACGCCGGAGTCGGCGGTCAGCGTGGCGCAGGCCGACGTGGCCGCCAAGGAGGCTGCGCTGGCCGAGGCCGACGACGCCGCTGCGGCCGCCGCGACGGCGTTCTGCGACGCGAGCTCGACGTACATCACCGCGCTCGACCGCTACGGGGACGTGCTGAGCCAGACGGCCGTCACCGTCGGCGACGTCCAGACGGCCGGCGAGGACCTCACCTCGCCGGCGGCGGAGGCGACGGACGCGGGACAGGCTGCGGTCGACGCGCGGGATGCCRTGGTGGTCGCGCAGGAGGAGCTCGCCGAGGCCCAGCAGACGCTGGCCGAGGCCGAGGCGGCCGAGCAGGGTCTGGAACCGCCGGAGCCCACGGCCACCGAGCCGAGCCCCGTCGCGACCGTCCCGGCGGCATCGGTGACCCGCGTGCAGCAGGCCGAGGAGGACTTCGCGTCGACGCGGTCGGGGATCACGGACGAGACACCGCTGGTCCAGGCCTCCGAGCAGTTCAACTCGGCGGCGGTGGCGCTCGAGATGTCCTGGCTCCGCCTGTTCGCCGACGCGGGGTGCCTCTCCGACGAGCGCCGGGCGGAGGCGAGCACGACCGTGAGCACGTACACGGCCGCGCTGCAGCAGTCGTTGACCGACGCCGGGTACGCACCGGGACCGGTCGACGGGATCTACGGCCCGCAGACGGTCGCGGCGGTGCAGGCGCTGCAGAAGGACAGCGGGCTGCCCGAGACGGGGACGGTGGACAAGGCGACGGCCGCTGCCCTCCAGGCGGCCCTCGACGCGATCGGTGCCGAGGCGGCCCGGGCGTCCACGGCGGCGACCGCGGCGCTGCAGCAGACGCTCACGCTGGCCGGGTACTGGGACGGTCCGGTCGACGGGACGTGGACGGACGAGCTCACGGCAGCCGTCGGCGCCCTGCAGACCGACCTCGGGGTGCCGGTCACCGGCACGGTGGACGCCGCGACGGTGGCCGCGTTCCAGGCGGCGCTGGTCGCTGCCCTGGAGCCTGCCGATCCTCCGGAGCCCTCGCCCGAGCCGACGCCCACCGAGGAGGAGGGCGAGGACTGACCGAGCGTGACCGGGTCCGGCAGTGCCTGCCTGCCTACCGGACCCGGTCACGCGACCGTCATCCCGCGCCGGTGGGCGCCCGCCACGGCAGCGGGGGCAGCGGGGGAGGTGCGTCGCTGAGCGGGGAGCACAGCGGCAGCTTCTCGCCCAGCCACCGCAGMAGCACGGACCCGAGCACCGCGGCGGTGAGCGACCCGGCGAGGATGCCGATCTTGGCGTTCTCCAGGTGCTGCGGGTCGTCGAAGGCGAGCTCGGCGATGAACAGGGAGATGGTGAAGCCGATCCCGGCGAGCACGGCGCCGCCGAGCAGGTGCCCCCAGCGGACGCGCCCGGGCAGCTCTCCCAGCCCGAGCCGCAGCGCCAGGGTGGCGGCCCCGGTGATGCCGATCGCGTTGCCGAGCACGAGCGCGACCGCGACCCCGATGGCGAGGCGGGACTGCGCGGCGGCCTGCAGGGACTCGGCGTCGAGGGTGATCCCCGCGTTCGCCAGACCGAACAGGGGGACCACGACGAACGCGCTCCACGGGTGCAGGAGGCGCTGCAACCGGTCGTTCGTCGGGACCGCGGCGCGTGCGGCGAGCTCGGCGAGGTGCTCGCGCTCGGCGGTCGCGTCGGCGATGAGCTTGCGGCCGTAGCCCGCGACCTCCTCGATCGTCTCGCGTGACGCAGGCCGTGCCGGGACGAGGAGGCCGACGATCACGCCGGCGAGGGTCGCGTGCACCCCGGAGGCCTGCACCGCGAACCACAGCGCGATCCCCGCGACGACGTACGGCGCCAGCTGCCAGACGTTCAGCCACCGGAGCACGAGGATCCCGACGACGATCGCCGCCGCCAGACCGAGCGCGGCCATGTCGACCTCGTCCGTGTAGAAGATCGACATCACGGTGATCGCACCGATGTCGTCCACGATCGCGAGCGTGAGCAGGAACAGCCGGAGCCGGTCGGGGCACTTCGGTCCGAACAGGGCGAGGATCCCGACGAGGAACGCGGTGTCGGTCGACATCACGACCCCCCAGCCGTGCGCGGCGTCGGTGCCGCCGTTGAACGCCAGGAAGATCAGCACGGGCACCAGCAGGCCCCCGAGGGCACCGAGGGCGGGGACCGCGACCGTCCGCTTGTCCCGCAGGTCTCCCGTGGTGGCCTCGCGGCTGATCTCCAGGCCGACCACGGCGAAGAAGATCGCCATCGCGGCGTCGTTGACCCAGTGGTGCAGGTCGAGGTCGATGCCCCACGTCCCGACGTGGAACCCCGCGGTGGTGTGCCAGAGCGCCTCGTAGGAGTCGGCGAAGGGGGAGTTGACCCAGACCAGGGCCACGACCGTCGCGGCCAGCAGGTAGACGGCGCTGCCGGCCTCGTTGGTGAGGAAGTCCTTGACCGACGGTTGCAGTCCGGGCAGTGACACGCGCAGGTTCGGCCCCGGGCTGGTGGAGGTCGCCGACATGCGGATCAACGTCGCAGGTGGGCGGCCTGGACGCAACGGGCGTTCGCCGCGAGCGTCAGAGGTACTTCTCCGGGTCACCGCGCAGCCGCGCGACGTGGTCGGGGACGTAGGTGGACAGCTCGCGGGGCGGGCGCTCGTACCCGGTCTTCGACGGCGGGCGGTCCGGGAGCTTCACCTTCTCGCGAGGGAGGTCCTCGTACGGCAGGGTCGAGAGCAGGTGGCTGATCATGTTGAGCCGCGCGTGCTTCTTGACGTCCGACTCGACGACGAACCACGGGCTGTCGGTGGTGTCGGTGTGCACCATCATCTCGTCCTTGGCCCGGGAGTAGTCCTCCCACCGGCTGATCGACTCCAGGTCCATCGGGCTCAGCTTCCACTGCCGGACCGGATCGTTCAGCCGGGACCGGAACCGCTTGAGCTGCTCCTTGTCGGACACGGAGAACCAGTACTTGCGCAGGAGGATGCCGTCCTCGATGAGCATCTGCTCGAAGATCGGGGTCTGGCGCATGAAGCGGTGGTACTCCTCCGGCGTGCAGAAGCCCATGACCTTCTCGACCCCCGCCCGGTTGTACCAGGAGCGGTCGAACAGGACGACCTCGCCCGCCGTGGGCAGCTGGGCGACGTAGCGCTGGTAGTACCACTGGCCCTTCTCCCGCTCGGTCGRCGACGGCAGGGCCTCGATGCGCACGATGCGGGGGCTGAGGTACTCGGCGATCCGCTTGATGGTGCCGCCCTTGCCGGCGGCGTCGCGGCCCTCGAAGATCACGACCACCCGCGCGCCCGTCTCCTTGGCCCAGAGCTGCACCTTCACCAGCTCGGCCTGGAGGCGGAAGAGCTCTGCCTCGTAGACGTCGTTCGGGATCTTGTCCTTGTGCTTCTTGCCGGACTTCTTCGTCATGCCCGGACGCTACCGCCACGACCAGGGCCGTGCGCGACGTCCGGTCGTCCGCGTGTTCTCACAGGGTCTGGACGGGGCCGGTGCGCGAAACGAACCGTGCGCGCAACCGTTCGGACAGGTCGGCCGAAACATCCGCTGCCTAGCGTCGGCGTCGACCGAGCCCCCCTTGTCCACCCGGAGGTCCCCATGGCGCCACAGGTCATCACCGACGCCAGCACTGCCCCCGTACTCGACGCCGCGCCGCTCACCCACCGCCMCGGCCGCTGGATCGACGGCTGGAACCCGGAGGACGAGGGCCAGTGGGCCTCCGTCGKCCGGGTCATCGCCCGCCGGAACCTGGGGCTGTCGATCTTCGCCGAGTTCCTCGGCTTCGCCGTCTGGGCGCTCTGGAGCATCGTCGTCCCGCGCCTGCCCGACGCCGGCTTCGTCCTGACCGTCGACCAGATGTTCTGGCTGATCGCGCTGCCGACGCTCGTCGGCGCCACCCTGCGCATCCCCTACACGTTCGCGGTGCCGATCTTCGGCGGCCGCAACTGGACCATCGTGTCCGCGCTGCTGCTCCTGGTCCCGACCGTCGCGCTGGGCGTGGCCGTGCAGAACCCGGAGCTGGGCTTCCCGGTCCTGCTCGTGGTCGCCGCGCTCGCCGGCGTCGGCGGCGGCAACTTCGCCTCGTCGATGGCGAACATCTCGTTCTTCTACCCCGAGAAGGAGAAGGGCCGCGCGCTCGGCCTCAACGCGGCGGGCGGCAACCTCGGCACGGCCGCGGTGCAGTGGGCGGTGCCGATCGTCGTCGTCATCGGCGCCGGCATGCAGCTCCAGTGGGCCGGCTTCATGTTCGTGCCGCTCGTCCTCATCGCGGCGGTACTGGCGTTCCGCTACATGGACAACCTGTCGAACGCCAAGGCGGACCCGCGGGCCTACGGCGTCGCCGCCCGGTCCCGGAACACCTGGATCATCTCGTTCATCTACATCGGTACCTTCGGCTCGTTCATCGGCTTCTCCGGGGCGTTCCCGCTGCTGCTGGCGAACACGTTCCCCGAGGTCACCATCACGATCGCGTTCGCCGGTGCGCTCGTCGGCTCCATCGCCCGACCGTTCGGCGGGACGCTCGCGGACAAGCTGGGTGGCGCCCGCGTCACCATCGGGGCGTTCGCGGTCATGGCGATCGGCGTCGTCTGCGCGATCTTCTCCCTGCGCGCCCACGCGTTCGGGCCGTTCCTCGCCTCGTTCCTGGTGCTCTTCATCGCCACGGGGGCCGGCAACGGCTCGGTCTACCGGATGATCCCCGCGGTCTTCCGGTTCGGGGCGACGGACGCCGACGACCGAGCCCGGCGCGCGAAGGCGGCGGCCGGCTGCCTCGGCATCGCCGGCGCGATCGGAGCGTTCGGCGGCTTCCTCATCCCGCGCGGGTTCGCCATCTCCACGACGGCGACCGGCAACATCCAGGCGGCCCTGTGGGTGATCGTGGGCCTGTACCTGGTCATGAGCCTGACCACGTGGGCCGTGTACCAGCGCCGCAGCGGCACCTACGGCTCGACGGTCATCTGACCTTGACCACCACCACGCCCGCCCCGCAGGGGAGCACCACGTCCGTCGAGCAGGTGGCGACGGTGTGCTCCTACTGCGGGGTGGGCTGCGGGATCGTCCTCGACATCGCCTCCGACGCCGAGGGCCGGCGCGTCGCGCGCGGTGCCCGGGGCGACAAGTCGCACCCGGCGAACGCGGGGCGGCTGTGCACCAAGGGTGCGACGAGCGCGGACATGCTCGCGGCGGGCGGTCGGGCGACGCGCGCGCTCGTACGCGCCGAGCGCGGTGCCGAGCCGGTGCCGTCGGACCTCGACGACACGATCGCGCTCGTCGCCCGGCGCCTGCGCGAGGTGGTCGACACGCACGGACCCGACGCGTTCGCCCTCTACGTGTCCGGCCAGATGAGCCTGGAGGCCCAGTACCTGGCCAACAAGCTGGCCAAGGGCTACGTGCGCACGCAGTGGATCGAGTCGAACTCGCGGCTGTGCATGGCCAGCGCGGGGACCGGCTACAAGCTCTCGCTCGGTGCGGACGGGCCGCCGGGGTCCTACGACGACCTCGACCACGCGGACGTGTTCCTCGTCATCGGCGCGAACATGGCCGACTGCCACCCGATCCTTTTCCTGCGGCTGCTCGACCGGGTCAAGGCGGGTGCCAAGCTCATCGTCGTCGACCCGCGCCGGACGGCCACCGCCGACAAGGCCGACCTGTTCCTCCAGGTCGCACCGGGCACGGACATCGCGCTCCTCAACGGCCTGCTGCGGCTCGTGGTCGAGGCGGGCGGGCTGGACGACGAGTTCGTCGCCGAGCACACGGAGGGGTGGGACGAGCTCGAGGCCATGCTCGAGGACTACCCCGCCGACGAGGTCGCCCGCATCACGGGCATCAGCGAGACCGACCTGCGTACCGCGGCCGCGATGCTGGCGGGGGCCCGGAACTGGGTGTCCTGCTGGACGATGGGGCTCAACCAGTCGACGCACGGCACCTGGAACACGAACGCCCTGGTCAACCTCCACCTGGCGACCGGCGCGATCTGCCGGACCGGCTCCGGCCCGTTCTCCCTGACCGGCCAGCCCAACGCGATGGGCGGGCGGGAGATGGGCTACATGGGTCCGGGTCTGCCGGGCCAGCGCACCGTGCTCGACGCCGCCGACCGCGCCTTCGTCGAAGAGGTGTGGGACCTGCCCCCCGGGACGGTGCGCGCCGACTTCACGGGCCGCGGCACCGTCGACATGTTCGAGCGCATGGCCGCCGGCGAGATCAAGGCGTGCTGGGTCGTCTGCACCAACCCGGTGGCGTCGGTCGGCAACCGGCGGACCGTGATCGAAGGGCTCGAGCAGGCGGAGCTCGTCGTCACGCAGGACGCGTTCGCGGACACCGAGACCAACGCCTACGCGGACGTCGTGCTCCCGGGTGCGCTCTGGTCGGAGTCCGACGGCGTGATGATCAACTCCGAGCGCAACCTCACGCTCGCGCGCGCCGCCCTGCGCCCGCCCGGCGACGCGCTGCCGGACTGGCTGCTCATCGCGCGGGTCGCGACCGCGATGGGCTACGACGGCTTCGACTTCGCCTCGTCCGAGGAGGTGTTCGAGGAGCTCCGCGCCTTCGCGAACCCCCGCACCGGCTACGACCTGCGCGGGGTGACCTACGACCGCCTGCGCAGGGGTTCGGTGCAGTGGCCGGCCGCGCCCGACGGGCCCCGTCGCAACCCCCTGCGCTACCTCAACGACGGCGTGAGCCAGGACCTCCTCGAGCGCCCGGACGGCACGCGCCCGCGGCTGGCGTTCCCGACGCCGTCGGGCCGGGCCAGGTTCCACGCGCGCCCCCACCTGCCCGCCGCCGAGGTCCCCGACGACGACTTCCCGTTCGTGCTCAACACGGGGCGGGTGCAGCACCAGTGGCACACGATGACCAAGACGGGCAAGGTCGCCAAGCTCAACAAGCTCTCGCCCGGGCCGTTCGTCGAGATGCACCCGTCGGACGCGGCGGCGCTCGGCCTGGTCGACGGCGCGTCCGTCGAGGTGGCGTCGCGTCGCGGTCGTGCCGTGCTGCCCGTCACGGTGACCGACCGGGTGCTGCCCGGCGCACTCTTCGCGCCCTTCCACTGGAACGACCTGTTCGGGGAGTACCTCGCCGTGAACGCGGTGACCAACGACGCGGTCGACCCGATCTCGTTCCAGCCGGAGCTCAAGGTGTGCGCGGTGGCGCTCACGCCGATCGCCTCGCCGGTCGACCCCGTGCTGCCCGACGTCCGGTCCGCCGACCCCGTCGCGCCCGACGGACTCGCGCCGGGGGCGCTGGCGATCCGGGCCCTGGGMGCGACGCTCGGTCTCGACGCGCATCAGCCCCCGCGCCTAGGCGACCGCGAACGCCGCTACCTCGCCGGGTTCCTCGCGGGGCTCGGCGGTGGCGCGCCGGGCACGCCGGTGCTGCCGCCGGACGCGCCGCTCGACGCCGACGACGCGCTCTGGGTCGACGGTCTCCTCGCGGGCCTGTTCTCGCGCACGCCGGAGCCCGACCGCGGCCGACGGGACGCCTCCGAGCGGAGCACGGGGGTGCGCCAGGTGGTCGTGCTGTGGGCGTCCCAGACGGGCTCGGCCGAGGACCTGGCGACTGCGGCTGCCCAGCGGCTGGTGGGTGCCGGGCTCGTGCCGCGCACCGTCGCGATGGACGACTGCCTCCCGGCGGACCTGCCGACCGGCGCCGACCTCGTCGTCGTGACCAGCACGTTCTCCGACGGCGACGCACCGGACAACGGCACCGCGTTCTGGGAGTCGGTGGCCGCGACCGACGCGCGCCGGCTCGACGGCTCCCGGTTCGCGGTGCTCGCCCTCGGCGACTCGAGCTACGACCGGTTCTGCGGGCACGGGCGCCGGCTCGACCACCGTCTCGAGGAGCTCGGCGCGACGCGGCTGGTGGAGCGGGTCGACTGCGAGCCCGGTGAGGACGACCGGGCGCTCGCGTGGATCGAGGCGGTGGCGTCGGCCCTCACGACGGCGACCCCGCAGCCGCCGGCCGCCGCTCCCGTCACCGACACCCCGGACGAGCCCGCCCACGCCACGCGGCAGCACCCCGGCGTCGCGAAGATCATCGGGAACCGCCTGCTGTCCCTGCCGGGCTCCAGCAAGGAGGTGCGGGAGATCCTGCTGGACGTCACCGACAGCCCGCGGGAGGTGGCCTACCGCGCGGGCGACGCGATCGCCGTGCGTCCGTCGAACTCACCGGAGCTGGTCGCCGAGTGGTTCGCCGTCACCGGGTGGGACCCCGACCAGGAGGTCCACGTCGACGGCCGTCCGCGACCCCTGCGCGACGCACTCACCACCGACCTGGAGATCAGCCGCATCTCGACCGACCTGCTCACGCTCGTCGCCGAACGCTCCCGCAGCACCGAGCTGCGCCAGCTCCTGCGACCCGGCAACGGCAGCGACCTCGCGCGCTGGACGTGGTGCCGGCAGGCGGTCGACGTGGTGGCCGAGCTGGCGCCCGACGTGCCGGCCGCGGACCTCGTCGGCGTGCTGCGTCGCCTCGCCCCTCGGCAGTACTCGATCTCGTCGAGCTCGCGGGTCTCACCGGACACCGTCGCGCTGACCATGTCGGTCGTCCGGTACGCGTCGCCGTCGGGCGGGAGCCGGGGCGGGGTCTGCTCGACGTTCCTCGCCGACGCGCCGCTCGGCACCCTGGTGCCCGTGTTCGTGCAGCCCACGTCGCACTTCCGCCCGCCGGCCCCCGACGTGCCCGCGATCATGGTCGGACCAGGGACGGGCGTGGCACCGTTCGTCGGCTTCCTCGCGGACCGCGCTGCGGCGGGGCACACCGGGCGCAACTGGCTGTTCTTCGGCGAGCAGCACCAGGCGACCGACTTCTACTACCGCGACGAGCTGTCCCAGCTGCTCTCCGAGGGCACGCTCGACCGCCTGGCCACGGCCTTCTCGCGCGACCAGCGGTCCAAGATCTACGTGCAGGACCGGATGCGCGAGCACGGCGCCCGGCTGTGGGAGTGGCTGGAGCAGGGCGCGTCGTTCTTCGTGTGCGGCGACGCGTCGCGCATGGCGAAGGACGTCGACGCCGCGCTGCGCGAGGTCGTCGCGACGCACGGCGGGCTCGGTCCGGATGCGGCCGACGCCTACGTGAAGGACCTGGTCACCCGGCGTCGGTACGTGCGCGACGTCTACTGACGGGTGGTCACGTGACGGTGACGCGGACCGTGTCGTAGCCTGTCGCGCCGTCCGGGATCACGTCCGCCTTCGCGCCCGTCTGCGGTCCCTGCGGGTCGGAGGCGCGGACGTACAGCTGGTACTCGCCCGGCTCGGCGTCCCACGTCCACGACCACTGCCGCCACGAGTCGATGCCGCCGTCGTCGGCCAGCGTGGCGTCGTGCCAGCTGCCGTCCTCGACGCGCACCTGGACACCCGTGATGCCGCGGTGCTGCGCCCAGGCGGTCCCGGCCACGACGACGGGCCCCGCCGGTACGGAGGTGCCGGGCGTCGGCACCTCGATGCGCGACTGCGTCTTGATCGGACCCTCCGGCGACCAGCCCCGGTCGGTCCAGTACGCCGTCACGTCCGCGAACCGGGTGACGCGCAGCTCGGTGACCCACTTCGTCGCGGAGACGTACCCGTACAGCCCGGGGACCACCATGCGCACCGGGAACCCGTGCTCCACGGGCAGCGGCTCGCCGTCCATCGCGACGGCCAGCAGCGCGTCGCGGCCGTCCGTCAGGGCCGCGAGCGGGGTCGACGCCGTGAACCCGTCGACGCTGCGGGACAGGACCATGTCCGCGTCGGCGGTCGGTCGTGCCCGGGCGAGCAGGTCCGCGATGGGCATCCCGAGCCACTTCTGGTTGCCGATGAGGTCGCCGCCGACGGGGTTGGAGACGCACGCGAGCGTCACCCAGGCCTCCACCAGGTCGCTGTCCAGCAGCTCGTCCCAGGTGAGCGTGACCTCCTCCTCGACCATGCCGTGCACGCGCAGCGTCCAGGTGCTCGGGTCCACCTGCGGGACGGTGAGCGCGGTGTCGATCCGGTAGAAGTCGGCCGCGGGCGTCTGCCAGGGACCCACCCCGTCCACGCCGATGTCGACACCGGCGGGCACGGGCTCGGCCGCGACGGCGGGGCTGGGGATCCGGAGCGCCGCCCGCGCCGTCTGCGCACCGCGCGCGGTGGCACCGACGGCCCTGCCGACGAGCACCCCGACCACGCCGAGCGCACCGGCCGCGGCCGTGGCCTGCAGGAACGCCCGCCGCTGGACGCCCACGGGACGGGGACGGCCGGGTGCCCCCGGGAGGCGACGGATGAGCTCCCGCAGCGTCAGCAGACCCGCGACCGCACCGAGCACGGCGGGAGCCGCGGCGAGCGCCCCCGCGTCCGGMCGGCCCATCGCGGCGAGCCCCGCGACCGCGCCGAGCACGACGACGAGCGTGGCGCCCCACGCCCACCGGCGGGCGGCGAGCACCCCGGCCAGCGCCGCCAGCGCCAGGAGCACGACGACCTCGCCGATCCCGAGGACCACCTTGTCCGCGGTGCCGAACGTCGAGGCGGCGAAGTCCTTGAGCCACGCGGGGGTCGCGTCGACGAACGCCGAGCCGACGGCCACGAGCGGGTCGGACGTCGGCCCGGTGAGCAGCGCGACGAGTGCCCCGACACCGAGCGTCACGGCGCCCGCGGCGAGCCCCGCCAGCGCAGCGAGCCCGGTCTCCTGACGTCCAGCCATCTGGTGCATGCCTCCTCGACGAACGTGTACCCCGACTCTGCCCTGCCACACGCACGATGTCGCCACCCACACCGCCGCTGGGCAGGTGCAACGTCCGAGCATCTGGTCGCCCCAACGCTCACTTCCTCGGACGCCCCCCGGTCAGATGCGGGACGTCCGAGCATCTGGTCGCCCCAGCGCTCACTTCCTCGGACGTCCCGTAACACCAAGGGTTCGGTGCCGGACGCCGGACGGACTGGTCGACACCACCCGTGGTGCTTCACAGCGTCCGCACCCGGTCGCCGGGACGCTCGGATGCGCGGACGTCAGGGGCCTGCGGGCGGGACGTCCACGGGTGCGGGCGTTCGCGTCAGAGGGCGGGGCTGGTCAGCGTAGCCGGGACGTTCGCGGCGTGGCCCTGGGCGACCAGCTCCGCGCGGATCCGTTCCGCCGCCGCGTCGAGCTCCGCCGCCGGGACGTCCGTGCGGGCGTTGCGGAACGACAGCTCCGCCTCGCCCCAGGCGGGCAGGACGTGCAGGTGCAGGTGATCGACCTCGAAGCCGGCGACGAGCAGCGCGGCGCGCGGTGCGGACCAGGCCTGCTGCTGCGCCCGGCCGATCACCTTCGCGACGAGCACCAGGTGCGCGAGCACGTCGTCGGGCGCCTCGGTGAGCTGCACGATCTCGGCGCGCGGGACCACGAGCATGTGGCCCTCGGTGATCGGGGCGATGGTGCCGAGGGCGACGGCGACGTCGTCGGCCCACACGAACCGGCCGGGGATGTTCCCGGCGATGATCTGGGTGAACAGGGTGCTCATGGCGCCCACGCTAGTCAGGCGCGCTCGCGGGCGAGCCGCTGGAGCGCGAGCACCGTGTTCCAGTTCCGGGCGGTCCCGGACCGACCGGTCGCCTTCTCCAGCACGGGGAGCGTGAGCTTGGAGCGGCCGATCCCGTCCGGGAAGTACGCGTAGGTCTCGTGGCCGGCGAACGCGACGGACTCGCGACCGTACGGCGCGGGGTCGACGTCGGTGCGCGCCGGCGCGCCGTCCCAGCAGTACAGGACGAGGTGCGACGGGTCGGAGGCGGCCTCGTCGGGGAAGGGCAGGCGTTCCACGATCGTGTCCCACTGCGCCAGGGACCGCGTCACCACGGGCACGTCGAACCCGAGCTCCGCGACGAGCGCCTCGGCCAGCCCCGGTCCCACGGCGGAGACCGCCCCGGCGGGGACCAGCACGATGTTCCCGCTGTTCACGTAGGTGGTGACCTGGGTGTGCCCGAGGCTCTCGGCGACCGCACGGAGCTGCGCCGACCGCACGGTGCGGCCGCCGACGTTGACGGCGCGCAGGAGGGCGATCACGGGGCTCATGCCCTCACTCTCACACCAGGCACCCACGCCGTGTGCGGGAAAGGTTCCCCCCAGGTAACGAGCGGGCGCCCTCGGCCGAAACAACCGGTTCCTACCGTGGGACGTGCCCCACCCCCCAGCCCGACGGAGCACCCAATGAACCAGCACCTCGTCGTCGTCGGCGGCGGCATGGTCGCCCAGCGGCTGGTCGAGGCGTTGCGTGACCGCGACACCGCCGGCACCTGGCGCATCACCGTGCTGGCCGAGGAGCCGCGCCGCCCGTACGACCGCGTCGCCCTCACCAGCTACTTCTCGGGTCGCGACGCCGACGACCTGGCCCTGGGGGACCCGGAGCTGTGGTCCGACCCGCTGGTCACCCTGGTCCGCGACGACGCGGTGACGCACCTCGACCGCGACGCCAAGACGGTGACCACCGCGCACGGCCGCACGGAGCACTACGACCACCTCGTCCTGGCGACCGGCTCGTCGGCCTGGGTCCCGCCGATCGAGGGCACGGACCTGCCGGGCGTGTTCGTCTACCGCACGGTCGACGACGTCGCGGAGCTGCGGGGCTACGTCGAGAAGCTCTCCGAGGACCGGGTGGTCAAGGGGGCGGTGCTCGGTGGCGGCCTGCTCGGGCTCGAGGCGGCCGGCGCGCTCCAGGCGCTCGGTGCCCGCACCACCGTCCTGCAGGTGGGCACGCACCTCATGTCGACGCAGGTCGACCTCGGCGGCGGCGAGGCGCTGCGACGGCTCATCAACAACCTCGGCGTCGGGGTCCGCCTGAACGCGATGACCACGAAGATCCGCGCGCACCGGCGCGGTGGCGTGGGTCGCCTCGACCTGGCCGACGGCGGCCGCGTCGACGCGGACGTCGTCGTGATCGCCGCGGGGGTGCGGCCGCGCGACGAGCTGGGCCGCGCGTCGGGCCTCGAGATCGGCGAGCGCGGCGGGATCGTCGTCGACGACACCTGCCTGACCAGCGACCTCGACATCTCGGCCGTCGGCGAGGTCGCCTGCATCCAGGGCGCCACGATCGGCCTCGTCGCCCCCGGGTACGCGATGGCGGAGATCACCGCGGACCGCCTGCTGGGCGGCACCTCGGAGTTCCCCGGCGCGGACACCGCGACCAAGCTCAAGCTCTCCGGCGTCGACGTCGCCAGCTTCGGCGACGCGTTCGGCGAGACGCCCGGCGCCCTCGAGATCGTCTGGGCGGACCCGGTGGGGGGCGTCTACAAGAAGCTCGTCATGTCCGACGACGCCCGCACCCTGCTCGGCGGCGTCCTCGTCGGCGACGCGAGCGCGTACGCCAGCCTGCGCCCGATGCTCGGCCGCGAGCTGCCGGGCGACCCGGCCGCGTTCCTGCTGCCCGAGGGCGGCGGGGGAGCGCCGGAGCTGGAGCTGCCCGACGACGCCGCCGTCTGCTCGTGCAACAACGTCTCGGCCGGCACCATCCGCGGGGCCGTCACCGACCACGCGTGCACCGACCTCGGTGCCGTCAAGGCGTGCACCAAGGCGGGCACCAGCTGCGGCTCGTGCCTCCCGCTGGTCAAGAAGCTGGTGACCACGGAGCTGGCGGCGCAGGGCATCGAGGTCAGCACCGCGCTCTGCGAGCACTTCGCCCTGTCGCGCGCGCAGCTCTACGACGCGGTCCGGGTCAGTGGCGTCTCGTCGTTCACGCAGGTCATCGAGCGGTTCGGCACCCGGGCCGAGGGGCGCGGCTGCGACATCTGCCGTCCCACGGTCGCGTCGATCCTGGCGACGACGTCCCCGGCGCACGTGCTGGAGGGCGAGCGGGCCACGCTGCAGGACACCAACGACCACGTCATGGCCAACCTGCAGAAGGACGGCTCGTACTCCGTGGTCCCGCGGATCGCCGGCGGCGAGGTGACGCCCGAGGGKCTCATCGCGATCGGTGAGGTGGCCAAGGACTTCGGGCTGTACACCAAGATCACGGGCGGCCAGCGGATCGACATGTTCGGCGCCCGCATCGACCAGCTGCCCCTCATCTGGCAGCGCCTGGTCGACGCCGGGTTCGAGTCCGGGCATGCGTACGGCAAGTCGCTGCGCACCGTGAAGTCCTGCGTCGGCTCGACGTGGTGCCGGTTCGGCGTGCAGGACTCCGTGGCGCTCGCGGTCATGCTCGAGCTGCGGTACCGCGGCCTGCGCTCGCCGCACAAGATCAAGCTGGGCGTCTCGGGCTGCGCGCGGGAGTGTGCGGAGGCCCGCGGCAAGGACGTCGGCGTCATCGCGACCGACAAGGGCTGGAACGTGTACGTCGGCGGCAACGGCGGCTTCACGCCACGGCACGCGCAGCTGCTGGCGGAGGACCTGGACACCGAGACCCTGGTCCGCACCATCGACCGGTTCCTCCTCTACTACGTCCGCACGGCCGACCGGCTGCAGCGCACGGCACCGTGGATCGAGGACGTCGAGGGCGGTCTCGACGGCGTCCGCGCGGTCGTCATGGAGGACTCGCTGGGCATCGCCGCGGACCTCGACGAGCAGATGGCGCAGCACGTCGTGGAGTACGAGGACGAGTGGCGCGCGACGTTGGAGGACCCGGAGAAGCTCCGCCGGTTCGCGTCCTTCGTCAACGCGCCCGACACTCCCGACCCCTCGCTCGCGTACGTGCCAGAGCGCGGCCAGTCGCGCCCCGCCACGGCCGACGAGCGCGACGGCGCAAGCCCGACGCCCCACCACGAACCCGTTCTCGTCGCCGGAGCCCGGCTGGAGGTGCGCTCATGACCGCAGTGGAGACGCTGGTGTGGACGACCGTGTGCCGGCTCGACGACCTGGCGCCGGAGCGCGGCGCCGCGGCGCTGCTCGGCACCGACCAGGTCGCGCTGTTCCGGCTGGTCGACGGTCGCGTGCTGGCCGTCCAGCAGCACGACCCGTTCAGCGACGCGTACGTCATCTCGCGGGGCATCGTCGGCTCCCGTTCGGTCGAGGACGCCGAGGTACCGACGGTCGCCTCTCCGATGTACAAGCAGGTGTTCGACCTGACGACGGGCCGGTGCCTGGACGTCGCCRGGAAGTCGCCGGCCGGGGACCTGGCCCCTGACCTGCGCACCTGGCCGGTCCGCCTGCGCGACGGCCTCGTGGAGGTGGGCTCGTGACCACCATGCTCGGTCTCCAGCTGACCGGCCGCCGGGTCCTCGTCGTCGGTGGCGGACCGGTGGCCGCGCGCCGCGTGCAGTCGCTGCTCGCCGACGCCGCTCGCGTGGTGGTCGTCGCGCCGCAGCTGTGCGAGGTGCTCCTGGACCTGCACCGCTGGGGCCTGATCGAGTGGCGCGCCCGCGAGGTGGAGGAGCCCGACGTCGACGGCGTGTGGCTGGTGCACACCGCCACGGGGGACCGCTCGACGGACGCCGCGGTGCTGGCGTGGGCCACCGAGCGGCAGACGTTCTGCGTCGACGCCGGCTCCGGCGCCGACGGCTCGGCCCGGACGCCCGCCACCACCCAGCAGGGCGACGTCCTGGTCGGTGTGGTCTCGACGGGCACGGCGGACCCGCGACGCACGATCGCCGTGCGCGACGCGGTCGCCGCCCAGCTGCGTGAGGGGAACATCGACCTGCGGCACCGTCGCGCGCACGCGGGCCGCGTCGTGCTCGTCGGCGGGGGACCGGGCGATGTCGGGCTGCTCACGCTCGCCGGTCGTCGCGCGCTCGCCGAGGCGGACGTCGTGGTCACCGACCGCCTCGGACCGGTCGCCGTGCTCGACGAGCTGGCCCCGGGGGTCGAGGTCATCGACGTCGGCAAGACGCCGGGGCACCACCCCGTGCCGCAGCACGAGATCGGCCGGATCCTGGTCGAGCAGGCCCAGCGGGGCCGCGTCGTCGTCCGGCTCAAGGGCGGGGACCCGTTCGTGTACGGACGCGGCGGCGAGGAGGTGCTCGCCTGCCGGGAGGCCGACGTGCCCGTGGAGGTCATCCCAGGCGTGAGCAGCGCGTTCGCCGCGCCGGCGGCCGCCGGCATCCCGCTCACGCACCGCGGCACCGTCGGTGCCGTGCACGTGATGAACGGGCACGACGGGTGGTCCTCGGCCGCCCTCACGGGTCTGCGGGACGGGTCGTGCACGGTCGTCGTCCTCATGGGCGTGAGCGCGCTGGCCACCCTGGCCACCGAGGCGCTCGACGCAGGCGCGGACCCGGCCACGCCGGTCGCCCTGGTCGAGGAGGGGACTCTTCCGGGTCAGCGCGTGACGCGAGCCCGCCTGGACGACGTGGTCGACGTCGCGGCCGCTGCGGGTGTGAAGGCACCCGCTGTCATCGTCCTGGGTGCCGTGGCCGCGGCCGGRCTGCTCGAGCCGGGCCATGGTGACGCCGCTCACACGACCGGGTCGCCCCACGCAGCGGCCTCCGGGGCCGTCACAATGGCCACGTGAGCGAACCTATCGACCAGACCCTCGCGGGACTCGTCGTGCTCATCACCGCCGACCGCCGGTCGGCCGAGCTCGCCGCCGCGCTGGGTCGCCGAGGTGCCGCCGTCCGGCACGCCCCGGCCCTGAGCATGGTTCCGCACATCGACGACGCCCGGCTGCTCGAGGGCACCCGGTCGCTGCTGGCCCACCCGCCGGACACCGTGGTGGTGACCACGGGCATCGGGTTCCGCGGCTGGATCGAGGCCGCGGACGCCGCCGGGCTCGACGAGCCGCTGGTGCAGATGCTCAAGGGCACCCGGATCGTCGCGCGCGGACCCAAGGCGCGCGGGGCGATCCAGGCCGCAGGACTCACCGCCGACTGGGTCGCGGAGTCCGAGACCAGCGCCGAGATCGCGGAGGTGCTCCTGGACGAAGGGGTCGCCGGGATCGACATCGCCGTCCAGCACCACGGCGCGGGTGCCGACGGCCTGGACGAGGCGTTCGCCGCGGCCGGCGCCCGGGTGCGCAGCCTGGTCGTGTACCGCTGGGGTCCACCCCCGGACCCCGCCGTGGTGACCGCCTCGGTCCGCGGCGTCGCCGCCGGGGAGATCGACGCGGTCGTCTTCACGTCCGCGCCCGGGGCCCACGCCTGGCTCGAGGCGGCCGACGAGGCGGGCGTGGTCGACGAGATCGTGGCGCTCGCCCGCCGCGGCAGCGTCGTGATGGCGGCCGTCGGACCGATCACCGCCAAGCCGCTGCTGGACCGTGGCATCGAGCCGCTGGTGCCCGAACGGGGTCGGCTGGGTGCCCTGGTCCGGACGCTCGTCGGCCACTACGGCGGGCTCCAGGCCCTGCAGACCGTCGCGGGCCCGCTCCAGGTGCACCGCGGGGCCGCGGTGCTCGACGGCCACGTGCTGGCTCTCACCCCGACCGGCCTGGAGGTCCTGCGGCTGCTGGCCGCCGCGGGCGGTGCCGTCGTGGCCCGTGACCAGGTGCTGGCCGCGCTGCCGGGCGACTCGCAGGACCCGCACGCCGCCGAGGTGGCCATCGCGCGCCTGCGGGACGCGACCGGCAGCCGCCAGCTGATCCGCACCGTGGTCAAGAGGGGCTACCGTCTCCAGCTGGAGGAGGTCTGATGACGAACGCACTGCACGCCCGTGGCCCGGCCCCTGACGGCCCGCGCGGCGACGTCGACGGCCCCGTGCTCGTCGGCTGCTCGCACGGCACCGACGACGCCGACGGTCGCGCCGCCGTCCGCTCGATCCTCACCGGCGTCGCGGCCTACCGGCCGGACCTCGACGTGCGCGAGGCGTTCGTGGACGTGCAGGAGCCGGAGGTCGCCGACGTCGTCTCGCACRCCCTCGACAGCGACGCGTCCGGTGCCGTCGTCGTGCCGCTGCTGCTGTCCGTCGGCTTCCACGTGAAGGTCGACATCGCCGCCGCGGTCGACCAGCCCGGTGCGACCGCCGCCGCCCCCCTCGGCCCGGACCCGCGGCTCGTCGACATCCTCGTGGACCGTCTGGAGACCGCGGGCCTCGCTCCCGACGACTCCGTGGTCCTCGCGGCGGCCGGGTCCACGGACCCCGCAGCGGCGCTCGCGGTGGAGTCGGTGGCGGCCGGGCTGGCCGACCGGCTCGAGCAGCCGGTGACCATCGGCTACGGGGCCGGCGCCGAGCCGCGCGTCCCCGTGGCCGTCGCGAGCGCTCGCGCGGACGCACCCCCCGGTGGCCGGGTCGTCGTGGCCTCCTACCTGCTCGCCCCGGGGTACTTCTACGACCGCGTGCTGGAGGCGGGAGCCGACGTGGTCGCCGCTCCGCTGGCACCGGACGAGCGCCTGGTGCACATCGTGCTGGACAGGTACGACGCCGCCACCTGAGGCGTCGGGACGTGGCGTGAGACGCGGGTTGCCGCGAACCGTTCCGAACCTCTAGGAACGGGGGATGCCCACCCTCCGGTCCTCCGCTGCCGCTGCCCTCGCCGCGGCCGCCACGCTCGCCCTCGTGGCGTGCACCGCACCCGCCGACGACACCGCTGCGCCGACGGCGGCCCCCTCCGCGCCGACCGGCATCGTCTCGTCGATGCGCCCCGCCGACCGGCCGATGTGCCTGCCCGAGGGCGCTGCGGCCGTCACGACCGGCCCGGAGGACGACCCGACGCTGGTGGCGTTCGCGGGTTCCGGCACCCGTGGCGTGGTGCTCGCCCCGCAGAGCGACGGCCAGGTGTGCCAGTGGGCGCAGCAGCTGGTCCGGCTGGTCGAGGAGGGGTACCTCGTCGCGACGTTCAGCTGGTCCGGGGTCGGCGAGCGGTCGTTCACCGACGCGGTCGACGTGCTGCGCGGGGTCGGCGCCACGGAGGTGGCGTTCGTGGGGGCGTCGAAGGGCGGCATGTACTCCGCGGCCCTCGCCGACGAGCTCGACCCGGTCACCGTCGTCGCCCTCGGACCGCCAGTGGAGTACGACGGCCACGACGCGCACTCGACGTCCAGCAGCTACACCGGGCCGCTCCTCGTGATCGCCTCCACCGAGGACCGCAGCGTGCCTGCGCTGTCGTCGAAGCTGGTCGCACGCGCGGACGACCCCGCCACGTTCGTCGAGCTCAGCGGCAGCGCGCACGGTGTCCAGCTGTTCAACGGGGAGCACAGGGAGCAGGTCGAGCAGCTGATCGACGACGCGCTGGCCTCGGGCTTCGGAGGCTAGACGCGCCGACGGCGGGCCACCCCGAGGGATGGCCCGCCGTCGGTGGTCGGTCAGACGAACCGGCGCCGCCCCAGCGTCGCCAGCCCGATGCCCGCGGCGAACAGGACGATCGCCAGGATGAGGCGTCCGACCGAGCTGGCCCCGGTGCCGTCGACGCCGGCGATCTCGATCGAGTACGCCGTGGACCCCGCCGCACCCTCGGGTGCGCCGTACGCCATGCCCTCGGTCGCGGCCCGCTCGGCACCGGCGCTCAGCACCGCGTACTTCACGCCGAAGTCCTCGGCGGTGCTCTGACCGCTGACGACCACCTGCGACGTGCCCTCGTCGGACAGCTGCTGCGTGCCGTCGACGATCTGCGGCGCACCCTCGGCCGCCTTGGCCGCACCCTCCGAGAGCGCCGTGGACCCGTCGGCGGCGGTGCCGAGGCCGTCGGACAGCCGCTGGGAGCCGGCGGCGGCCCTGGCCAGACCCGCGGCCAGGTCCTGCGAGCCCGAGGCCGCGGGTGCGAGGCCGTCGGAGAGCTTCCGGGACCCGGCTGCCGCGTCGTTGAGCCCGGCGGACAGATCCTTCGAGCCTGCGGCGGCGGGTGCGAGCCCGTCGGAGAGCTTCCGGGACCCGGCTGCCGCGGTGTTCAGCCCGGCGGACAGGTCCTTCGAGCCTGCGGCGGCGGGTGCGAGGCCGTCGGAGAGCTTCCGGGACCCGGCCGCCGCCTGGGCGAGACCCCCGGACAGCGTGTTGGCGCCGGTGTTCAGCTTCGACGCGCCTGCGCCGAGCGCGGTGAGCCCGGACGCGAGCGTCGCGCCACCCGCGTTGAGCTGGCTCGTGCCCGCCTGCAGGGAGTGCACGCCGCCGCGCAGGGTGCCGTCCGTGCTGGTGTCGTCGGCGTCACCGACGCCCGCCTGCACCTTGGCCACCACGCCGTTGACCAGCTGGGTGATGCCGGCGTCGACGTCGGCGAGGCCCTCGAGCACCCCCTTCTTCGCGGGGTCGCACACACCGGGCAGGGACGCGGAGCTGAGCCCGCACTCGATCTTGGTGAGGCTCCCGGCCGCGCCGGTCAGGCCCTGCGACAGCGCCGCAGCACCGCCCGCGATCGTGGCCGGGTTCGTCGTGTCGGTGAGGACGGGGACGCCGCCCGACAGCTGGGCGACGACGGCGTCGTACTGCGCCAGGTAGGCCGGGTCCATCCCGGCGCGCAGCGACGTCAGCGCACCGACCCCCGCCGAGAGCTGGTTGCCCAGCTGCACCGATCCGGCCGACAGGGTGGAGGCCGACGCCGCGGCGCCGGAGACCCCGGTCCGCACCTGGTCGACGCCCGCGGCGAGCGTCGACGTCGCGGTGCGCAGCTGCGTGATGCCGTCGTGCAGGCCCTGCGCCTGGGCGGGGAGCGTGCCGATGTCGCCGTAGAGCTTGGCCAGGCCGGCGTCGACGAGGTCGAGGCCGGAGCTGACCTGCACCAGCCCGGCGAGCAGTGCCGGCGCCTTGGCGCTGGCCTCGGCGAGACCCGCGTTCAGCGCTCCCGCGCCCGCCGCGAGGTCCGCCGCACCGGGTGCGAGCTGCGTGGTGAGTCCGGTCGCGAGCCCGGCGGCGCCGGGTGCTGCCTCGCCCAGACCCGCGGCGAGCTTGGCGGCTCCGGGGGCGAGCTGGTCGTTCAGGCCGGCGGCCAGCTGCGACGCACCGGGGGCGGCCTCGCCGCTGAGCCCGGCAGCGAGCTTGGCGGCTCCGGGGGCGAGCTGGTCGTTCAGGCCCGCGGCCAGCCGCGACATGCCGGGGGCGGCGTCACGGCTGAGCCCGGCGGCGAGCTTGGCGGCTCCCGGGGCGAGCTGGTCGTTCAGGCCGTCGGAGAGCTCCTCCGCACCCGGGGCGGCCGTGTCGTTGAGCCCCGTCGAGAGCTGTGCGGCACCGTCGCGGAGCTGCAGCAGGCCGGCGAGCAGCTGGGCGGAGCCGTCGTGCAGGCGCAGGACGCTGTCGTCGAGCAGGAGACCGGCACCGGTCAGGTCGACACCCTTCTGGGCGCCGGCCTGGTAGCTGGCGGCGCCGCCCTTGAACGAGGGGTAGTCCAGCGGGGAGACGGGCATCGACGTGAGCGTGGCCTTGGGGATCACGGCACGGCTGACCTCGGCGGTGTAGCCGAACTCGGCGGACGCGGAGCCGATGGGCGGGAACAGCGTCATCTGGAACTGCATGCGCGTGCCGCCGCGGCCGTCCCCGGCCATGCCCGCCTCGTCGGACCGCACGTCGGTGAACGTGGACGGCAGCACGGTGACCAGCTGGCCGATCATCGGGATGACGGTCTCGGCCGACGTGGTGGCCATCGTGCCCGTGCCGTCGTCGTAGGTGACGTCCTGGGTCGTCCCGGTCACGTTGGTGACCTTGTAGTGCACCCCGAGCGTGCCGGCCTTGCCGACGACCGCGCCCGGCTGCACCGGCTTGCCGTCGAACGTATAGGTGACCTCGACGGTGAGCGGGAGGTCCTTGTCGTAGGTGCTCAGGGTGCGTTCGCGCCGCTCGCCGTCGACGGCCAGCGTGCTGACCTGCTTGCCGTCGACGACGCGGGCGCCGCCGAAGCCGTCGAGGTTGCGCAGACCCTCGGTGGAGACCGGGTTCTCGACGGTCGCCGTGCCGTGGCCGGTCAGGGCGAGCTGCTCGTACACACGGGCGCCCTGGTACGCGCCGGTCGCGGACAGCCGCGCCTGGACGGTCTCGGTGTTGGTCACGGTGACGTCGCCGGAGTCGGCGGCGAGCGCGGGGGACGCCGCGGAGCCGACGACGAGCGGCAGGAGGATGAGGGCGGCGGTCGCGGTGGTGGTCGTGCGTCGCACGTCAGGCCTCCGGCTGGGGGTCGAGGGGGCGGGTGGCGGGCAAGCCACGTCGAGGTGGTCGCGGGGCGCGGGGTGCCTCGACGGCGGGTGCGGCGTAGGGGCGTGCCGGGGCGTGGTTGCCCGCGCCCTCGTACTCGCCGACGGGCGGCTCGGTCGGGGCGAACACGGCAGGCTCGGCGGCGGCCTCGGCGGCGCGCTCCTCCTCGCGGTCCTGCATGACGACGACGCCGAGCAGCGACGTCGCGAGGAACCCGGCTCCGGCGGCGAGCAGGATGGACGTCGCGGTGGTGGCCGACGACGTCACGAACGCGGCCGGGTCGGCGGCGTAGGTCGCCTCGTACGCGCCCGCCATCGCGGCGGCACCGAGCAGGGCCGACCACAGGGGGAGCCTGCCTCGCGTGAGCCCGGCGACCGCCAGGCAGACCAGCACGACGACGAGCACCGCGATCGCGCGGCCCGCGGCGGCATCGGGCAGGACCGCGGCGCGCAGGGCGTAGCCGAGCCAGGCGGCGAGGAAGCCGACCGCGAAGCCTGCGGCGCGCTGCGCGGGGGAACGGTCGGGCACCAGGCCCAGGGCGCCGCCGAGCGCGGCGCCGAGCAGGGCCACGCCCTGCAGCTCGGGTCCGGAGAACAGGACGATCGCCGTCGTCAGGAGCGCGAGGACGAGCCCCGCCAAGATGTGACGCTTCATGACCACCTCGTCGTGGTGACTGGTCCGGGCGGGGAGACCGTCCGGGCAGTGCGGCTGGTGAGTGGCACACCCGAGAGGCCACTGACCTGCACCGTCGCCGTTGACGGGGCAGGTCAGCAGCCTTCTCGGGCGGGACCAGCGCACTGTCTACCAGCGCACAAAGCATCTGAGCCACGGGGTACTAGGTAAATCGGCACCGGTAGCAGATACATCGTTATCGCGCCGTGACCTGCGTCACGCGAGAGCCTTCTCGGAAGCGGATGCTCAGAGGTAGCGCAGCGGGTCGAACTCGTCGAGCGGGATGATCCGCAGGCGGGGCAGCTGCACGTTGAACGCGGCGACGTCGCTCTCGAGGTCGAACGTCTCCAGGCCCTTCGCGACGAGCGCCGACAGCTGGGTGCTCGTGAACTCGCGGAACGCCAGGAGGCCGACGCGCCGGTCCTCGTCGTCGACGAGCGTCTCCAGCTCCGGCGCGAAGTCGCCGTCGTGGCTGGCCAGGAGCACGTCGCCCCCGCGACCCGCGATGGCGTCGAGGGTGCGCTTGATGCCGATGTCGACGACCTTCTCGTACGACTCGCCCGACAGCGGGATCGGCTGGAAGCCGATGGCCAGCAGCGCCTGCACGAACGACATGGGCAGCGAGCCGCTGGAGGCGTTGAGGAAGAACAGGGCCTTCACGGGCTGGTCGAACGCCTGCTGCGCGAACGTCAGGACGCGTTCCCAGCGGGGCCGCTGCTCCGGGGTGGGCCGGCCGCCGAGGATGGACGAGCCGAGGGTCGCGTCGATGTTCTCGCCGTCGACCAGGAGGTACGTCGTGCGCGGTGCGGCCTCGGTCGTCATCGCGTCAGCGTATCCGCAGGTGGCGCGCAGCGGCCCGGGACCCTGAGCGGGTCCCGGGCCGGGTGCGTCACGCGATCGAGCAGGAGGCGCCGTTCAGGCTGAACGCGCTCGGGGCCGCGTTGGTGCCGTTGTGCGAGCCGTTGAACCCGAACTGCTGGCTGCCGCCCGCCGGGATCGAGCCGTTCCAGGCCGCGTTCTTCACCGTGACTGCCGAGCCGGACTGGGTGGTGACCGAGCTCCACGCCTGCGTGACGGTCTGGCCCGACGGGAAGCTGAAGGTGAGCGTCCAGCCGTTGATCGCGCTCGACGACGTGTTCTTCACGGTGACGTTCGCCGTGAAGCCGGTGTTCCACTGGTTGACGCCGTACGACACCTGGCAGGCGCCGGCCGGGGTGGTCGGGGTGACCGTCGGCGTCGGCGTGACCGTCGGGGTGACGGTGGGTGTCGGCGTGACCGTGGGTGTGGGCGTGACGGTCGGGGTGGCGGTGGGCGTCGGGAGGTCACCGAAGGCCGAGACGATCCCGTTGTAGGCGGGCTTCTTGGAGTAGTTGTCGTCCCAGACCAGGGCGGCGCCCTGCCCGGAGAACACGCCGGGGACCCACGAGTACTTGTCGGTGATGCCCCAGATGGTCACGCCCTGGCAGCGGCTGACCGCGAGGCAGATCTGGAAGATCTTCTTGAAGTCGGCCGCCTGGGTGGCCAGCTTCGAGGAGTCCGACGGCGTCGTCATGCGGATGTCGAGCTCGGTGATCCGCACGTCCACGCCGAGGTCCGCGAACCGCTGCAGGTTCTGCTGCATGGTCGAGGGGACCTGCCCGATGATCAGGTGCGACTGGAACCCGACGCAGTCGATCGGCACGCCGCGCGACTTGAAGTCCTTGACCAGGTTGTAGATCGCGGTGCTCTTGGAGTTGATCGCGTCCGTGTTGTAGTCGTTGATGCAGAGCTTGGCGTTCGGGTCAGCGGCCCGCGCCGTGCGGAACGCGGTCTCGATGTACCCGTCGCCGATCTTCTGCTGGAGGGGCGAGTCGGAGCGGCGCTCGCCGTTCTCGCCGAACGCCTCGTTGACCACGTCCCACGACGAGACCTTGCCCTTGAAGTGCGTCGCGACGTTGGTGACGTGGTTCTTCATCGCCGACTCGAGCGCCGTCCCGGACAGGTTGTTGGTCCAGCTCGGCATCTGCGAGTGCCAGACGAGCGTGTGGCCGTACAGCTCCTTGCCGGTGCTGGCGGCGTAGCTGGCCACCTGGTCGCCCGAGCCGTAGCTGAACGAGTTCTGCGACGGCTCGGTGGCGTCCCACTTCATCGCGTTCTCCGCGACGACGAGGTTGAACTCCGTGTCCGCGATGGACTTGTAGGCCGACTCCGAGAGCCGGTTGGGGTCGAGCGCGAAGCCGATGTCCTTGCCGGCTGCGGTCGCCAGGTCCTTCAGGGTGGTCGCTGCCTGCGCGGCGGGGATCGCGACGGCGGCGGCGCCGACGGCGATCGTCGCGGCGAGCGCGACGGCGATGGTGCGGGTCGCGGCTCGACGCCGGTTCGGTGCAGGGGGGCGTGTGACGGCCATGGGGGTTCCTCCTCGTTGAAGCCAGGTGCCGGATCGCACAGTGGTCGTCGGAGAGGGGCGCCGCGAGGTACCGAAACATTTCAGTTCCTGGCGCACGACACTTTCGATAGCGCAGGCGCGGAACACGCTGGGCGGTGACGCGGTTGAGGCAGTGATCGATACGTTTGCATGAAGCTGGGGAGGGTGGGTCGATGGCCGACGGCGCGCGGGAGCTGCCCGGGACGCGGGAGGCGGCGGAGGCCTGGGAGTCGCTGTTCCGCGCGCAGGTGGCGCTCATGCGGCGGTTCCAGCGCGACGACGTCTGGGGTGACCTGAGCATCCGCGAGTACGACGTCCTGTTCACCCTGTCCGGCTGCCCCGACGGCACCGCGCGGCTGCGAGACCTGGGCGAGAACAGCCTCCTGACCCAGCCGAGCCTGTCGAGGATGGTCGAGCGGCTCGAGCTGGCGGGCCTGGTGCGGCGGGGGCCTGTCGAGGGCGACGCGCGCGGTGTCGCGGTCGCGCTGACCGAGGACGGCTGGCGGGTGCAGCGGGAGATCGGCCGACGGCACGTGCGCACGATCCGGCGCCTCGTCGGCGGCGCGCTGGACACGGACGAGCTGGCGACCCTGCGGGCGCTCACCGACAAGCTGCGCGCGGCCCAGGCGGGGATCCCCGACCCGGGCTCAGAGGCGTAGCGCCCGCAGCTCCGCAGCCACGACGGCCGGCGCCGGACGCGCGGCCGGATCCTCGGCGGTCATCGCCAGCAGCAGCCTGCTCCAGTCCCGCCCGAACCGCGCCGGGACCTCGACGGGGTCGAGCAGGCGCGCGAGCGAGCTGGCCAGCGGGTCGCCCGGGTACGCGCGCACCCCCGTCAGGCACTCGAGCAGCACCAGACCGAGCGAGTAGATGTCGCTCGCCGGGCCGGCGGGGTGCCCCAGCGCCTGCTCCGGGCTCTGGTACCCGGCCGTGCCCGACGTGCCGCGCGGCGCTTCCGGTGCGCTGGCCGTCGTCACCGCGATACCGAAGTCAGCGAGCACGACGGGCATCCACGGCGCGTCGAGGCGTCCGCCGGTGGACCGGTCGGCGGCCACCAGGACGTTCGAGGGCTTGACGTCGCGGTGCACCACGCCGGCCTCGTGCGCGTGGCCGAGCGCCAGCGCGAGCTGACGGCCGACGTCGGCCGTGACCGACGGGGTCAAGGGGCCGTCGGCGATCGTGTCGCGCAGGGTCCGTCCGTCGACCAGCTCCATGACGAGGAACGCCACGGGACCGCCACCGTCCGGGAGGACGTCGGCGCCGACGTCGAGCAGCGCGACCAGGCTCGGGTGCGTGAGCGAGGACAGGACGCGCGCCTCGTGCGCGTAGCGCCGGATGTCCTCGGGTGTGGCGGTGCCGATCGAGAACAGCTTGAGGGCGACCGCCCGGTGCAGACGGACGTCCGTCGCCCGGAAGACCTCGCCCGACCCGCCGCGCCCGAGCTGCTGTCCCAGCTGGTACCGGCGGCCCAGCGCTGCGCGCTCCGGGGTGCCGGACTCGGTCGGGGGCACGGGAGTCCTGTCTGTGCGGGGGCAGCGGGGCGGTACGACGGTAGAAGCCTGCGGGCACGGCCGCACCTCGGGGCTGCCCGGGTGCGGCGAACGGGTGACGACGACGAGGTGAAACTGCTTGCATCGATCTGCAAGCCACTTGCAGCACTGAGCAGTACGCTGACACCTATGTCCCGACGACTCGCAGAGGTAGCACGCAAGGTCGGCGTCTCGGAGGCGACCGTGAGCCGCGTGCTCAACGGCAAGCCCGGCGTCGCGGAGTCGACGCGAGAGGCGGTGCTCACCGCGCTCGACGTGCTCGGCTACGAGCGACCGACCAAGCTGCGGGGCGAGCGCGCCCGGCTGGTCGGCCTCGTCCTGCCCGAGCTCCAGAACCCGATCTTCCCGGCCTTCGCCGAGGTGGTGGGCGGGGCGCTGGCCCAGCAGGGCTTCACCCCCGTCCTGTGCACGCAGACCGCCGGTGGTGTCTCGGAGGCGGACTACGTCGAGCTCCTGCTCGGCCAGCAGGTGTCGGGGATCGTCTTCGCCGGCGGTCACTACGCGCAGCGGGACGCGTCGCACGGGCACTACGAGCGCCTCGCCGGGCGGAACCTGCCGGTCGTGCTCATCAACGCCTCGATCGAGGAGCTGCCGTTCCCGGCGGTGTCGTGTGACGACGAGGTGGCCATCGAGCAGGCGATCGGGCACCTGGCGTCGCTCGGTCACACGACGATCGGCCTGGTGCTGGGTCCGATCGACCACGTGCCGTCCGAGCGCAAGCTGCGGGCGGCGCAGGCGATGATGCAGCGCCTGGGTCTGGAGCTGGGGGAGCAGCAGGTGGTCCGCAGCGCCTACTCGCTCGAGAGCGGTCAGGCCGCGGGGAACCGGCTCCTGCGGGAGGGCGTCACCGGCATCGTGTGCGCCAGCGACCCGCTGGCGCTCGGCGTGATCCGGGCCGCCCGACGTGCGGGCCTGCGCGTCCCGGACGACGTCTCCGTCGTCGGCTACGACGACTCCGCGTTCATGAGCTGCACCGAGCCGCCCCTGACGACCGTCCGCCAGCCGATCGAGCCGATGGGCCGCGCGGCGATCGACCTGCTGGTCAGCCAGATCCACGGCGGCGTCGTCCCCCAGGACGAGCTGCTGTTCGAGCCGGAGCTCGTCGTGCGTGGCTCCACCGGCCCGGCGCCGGCCCAGCCGGTGGTGCCCGTCGTCTGATCCCTGCCTTCCCAGGCCCCGTCCCGCCGTTCTCGGTGGGGCGGGGCCTGTGTCGTTCCCGGGCAGTTATCGAGATTCGACTCCGCTACGGTCACGCTTCGATAACTACTCTGTCGGGTTCTTGCGTTGATCCAGTCGTTTCCTTTAGCGTCTGGATCGCGACAACGGCGTTCGTCAGACCGCCGCTGCCGCGCGACACAGGACAAACCGGCCCCGGCGACGTCGACGGCGGCCCACGAGAGACGAGACGCGAGTGGCGCAGCCCGAGACCGACCCGCAGTGGTGGCGCGGCGCAGTGATCTACCAGGTCTACCCGCGCAGCTTCGCGGACGGGAACGGCGACGGGACCGGTGACCTGGCCGGCCTGCGCTCCCGGCTCCCGTACCTGCGCGACCTCGGCGTCGACGCGATCTGGGTCACGCCCTGGTACGTCTCCCCGCTCGCGGACGGCGGCTACGACGTCGCCGACTACCGCGCCATCGACCCCGCGTTCGGCACGCTCGAGGAGGCGGAGCTGCTCATCGCGGAGGCGCTGACCCTCGGCATCCGGACCATCATCGACGTCGTCCCCAACCACGTCTCCGACCAGCACGAGTGGTTCCAGGCGGCGCTCGCCGCCGGGCCCGGCTCGCCGGAGCGCGAGCGGTTCTGGTTCCACCCCGGCAAGGGCGAGCACGGCGAGCAGATCCCGACCGGTTGGGTGTCCGACTTCCAGGGCAGCACGTGGACGCGCACGACGAACCCGGACGGCACCCCCGGCGACTGGTACCTGCACCTGTTCGCCCCGCAGCAGCCCGACGTGAACTGGTCGCACCCCGACGTCGTCGCGGAGTTCGAGTCCGTGCTGCGGTTCTGGTTCGACCGCGGCGTCGCGGGCATCCGGATCGACTCGGCCGCGCTGCTGGTCAAGGACGCGACGCTGCCGGAGGTCCCGGACCAGCCGGGGCCGGGGGAGCACCCGCACGTCGACCGCGACGAGCTGCACGACGTCTACCGCGGCTGGCGCGCCGTCGCCGACTCCTACGAGGGCACCCGCGTCCTCGTCGGCGAGGTCTGGCTCCAGGACAAGGCCCGGTTCGCGCAGTACCTGCGCCCCGACGAGATGCACACCGCGTTCAACTTCGACTTCATGGCACGGCCGTGGGACGCCAAGCAGCTGCGGGAGTCGATCGACATCACGCTCGCCGCCCACGGACCCGTCGGCGCGCCGGCCACGTGGGTGCTGTCCAACCACGACGTCACGCGCCCGGTCACGCGGTACGGCCGCGAGGACTCGTCGTTCGCGTTCACGGCCAAGCGCTTCGGCACCCCGACCGACCTGCACGTGGGCCTGCGTCGGGCGCGGGCCGCCGCCCTGCTCACCGCGGCGCTGCCCGGTTCGCTGTACATCTACCAGGGCGACGAGCTGGGCCTGCCGGAGGTCGAGGACCTGCCGCTGGGCCTCCTGCAGGACCCGATGCACTTCCGCTCCGAGGGTGTCGACCCCGGGCGCGACGGCTGCCGGGTCCCGCTGCCCTGGAGCGGCACCTCCGGTCCCTACGGGTTCGGCTCCGGCGGCTCGTGGCTCCCGCAGCCCGCGCTCTGGGCGGGGCTGACCGTCACCGCCCAGGAGGACGACCCGACCTCCACCCTGCACCTCTACCGCAACCTCCTGGCGATCCGCCGGGCCGAGCCCGCACTGGGCGACGGGCCGATGACGTGGATCGACAGCTCCGACGACGTGCTCGCGTTCGCCCGCGGCGACCTCGTGTGCGTCGTCAACCTGGGCGACCAGCCCGCCGCCCTGCCCGCCCACACCGACGTCCTGCTCTCGAGCGCCCCGCTCGAGGCAGGCCTGCTGCCGCGCGACACCGCCGCGTGGCTGCGCAGCCCCGCCTGACCCGCACCACCCGACCGCAGCACCTGATCGCGACCTGGCACCCCGTCCGGCGCGTTCCCTCACGAAGGAGTGACGATGAGGTCCTCACGCACCACCGCGCTCGCCATGGCCGGTGTGCTCTCGCTCGGCCTGCTGGCCGCGTGCAGCACGGACGACGAGCCGTCGGGCGGCGAGTCCGCCGACGGCAAGGTCACCATCACGGTCGCCGGCCTCYAGCCCGGCGCCGAGACCGAGGCCGTCGACGCGCTGAACTCGCGCGTCGAGGAGTTCGAGGCAGCCAACCCGGACATCAACGTCGAGCCGGAGGAGTACAACTGGCTCGCGTCGACGTTCTCCGCGCAGCTGGCCGGTGGCACGCTGCCGAACGTGTTCGAGATCCCGCTGACCGACGCCAAGACGCTCATCGAGAACGGGCAGCTGGCCGACATCTCCGAGCAGTTCGACTCCCTGTCCTTCGCGGGCGACTTCAACGAGAACCTGCTCGAGTCCGGCACGGGCTCGGACGGCAAGGTCTACGCGATCCCCGCCAAGTCCATCTACGGCGTCGCGCTGCACTACAACCGCAACCTGTTCGAGCAGGCCGGCCTCGACCCCGACCAGCCGCCGACGACGTGGGACGAGGTCCGCGAGTACGCCAAGACCATCCACGACGCCACCGGCGTCGCGGGCTACGCGACGATGGCGCTCGACAACGCCGGCGGGTGGCAGCTGGCCGCCGCGGCGAACTCGCGCGGCGGGGTCATCCAGGAGCAGGACGGCGACGCGTACACCGCCACGCTCGACGACCCGGCGGTCAAGGACCACCTGCAGTGGCTGCACGACCTGCGCTTCGTGGACAACTCGATCCTGCCCCGCACCGACCTGGGCTGGGGTGAGATCAACGAGGCGTTCGCCGGTGGCCAGCTGGCCATGTACACGTCCGGCTCGGACGTCTACAACGCGCTCGTCGAGAACAACGGGCTCACCGAGGACTGGGGCTACGGCCTCACGGCGATCCCGACGTCGAACGGTGGCGGCGCCCTCACGGGCGGCACGCTCGCCGCGGTGACCAAGGAGTCCACCGACGAGCAGAAGGACGCCGCGGTCAAGTGGATCGACTTCTGGTACCTGTCCAAGATGCTGGACCAGGACCAGGCCGTGGCCGACGCCAAGCTCCGCAACGAGAACGACCAGGCCGTGGGCACCCCGGTGCTCCCGATCTTCAGCGAGGAGCAGTACGCGAAGTCCCTCGAGTGGGTCAAGGACTACATCAACGTCCCGCTCGAGAACATGAAGGGCTACACGGACGTCATGTTCACGCAGCCCAGCATCGGTGAGATCAGCGCGTCCACCCAGGACACCTACGCGCTGCTCTTCCCGATCGTGCAGGCGGTGCTGACCGACGAGAACGCCGACATCGACGCCCTGCTCGAGACGGCGAACACCCAGGGTCAGGCTCTGCTCGACCAGTAGGACCGCACGGTGCCCGGCCGGGGAGCGTCCCGGCCGGGCACCGTCGCTCGACCGACCGCACCCCTGGAGGAAGGCCCTCGATGACCACGGACGACGTCGTCCTGCGCAGACGCCGCGGCACCCCGCTCACCTGGGTGCGCGGCGGCGGTCTGAGCGCCCTGGTGTTCGCCCTGCCCCTGCTCGTGATCTTCGGTGTGTTCTCGTGGCTGCCGATCGTCCGCGCAGTCGTGATGAGCTTCCAGAAGACGAACCTCATCACGACGTCCTGGGTGGGGCTGCAGAACTTCCAGAACGTGTTCGCGGACCCGCTGCTGCCCGTCGCGACGCGCAACACCCTCTGGTTCGCGCTGCTCGCGCTCGTGTTCGGCTACCCGATCCCGCTGGTGGCCGCGGTGCTCATGCGGGAGGTCCGCCGGGCGAAGGGCCTCTACTCGGCCCTGGCCTACCTGCCGGTCGTCGTGCCGCCCGTGGTGGCCGTCCTGCTGTGGAAGTTCTTCTACGACCCGCGGCCCGAGGGCGTGTTCAACACGATCCTCGGCTGGGTCGGCATCCCGCCCCAGCCGTGGCTGCAGAGCATGACGATGGCGATGCMGTCGCTCGTGCTGGAAGCCACCTGGGCCGCAGCCGGCGGCACCGTGATCATCTACCTCGCCGCCCTGACCGCCGTCCCGCCCGAGCTGTACGACGCGGCCGAGGTCGACGGCGCCGGTGTCTGGCGCAAGGTCTGGCACGTGCTCCTGCCGCAGCTGCGCGGGGTCCTGTTCATCACGCTGATCCTGCAGGTCATCGGGACCGCGCAGGTCTTCCTCGAGCCCTACCTGTTCACCGGCGGTGGTCCCGCCAACGCCACCGTGACGATCCTGCTGCTCATCTACCGCTACGCGTTCGGCAACAGCCTCGGCGGCAACTACGGCGAGGCCACCGCGCTCAGCCTGCTCCTCGCCCTGTTCCTCGCCGTGATGTCCCTCGTGTACTTCCGCCTCACTCGCCGTTGGAGCACCTCGTGACGACGACCTCGCCCATCCCGCCCACGACGCCGCGGCCCGTGCTCGGCACCATCCCCGGTGAGGTTCCGGTGGTACCCGGCGCCGAGCTGGTCAGTGCCACCCGCGCGCGCCGTGCGCGCAAGGCCACCTCCTCCGACGACGGCGACGACCGCAGCGCGGTCTCCGTCTCCGACTGGCGCCGCCCGTCGGTGAAATGGTCGCTCGGCACCAGCCACTGGCTGCTGCTGATCCTGCTCGTCGTCTGGTGCGTCGGCCCGCTCCTGCTGCTCGCCAAGTTCGCCGTCACCCCCACGCAGGACATCCTGCGCACCCCCATGGCGATCTTCCCCAACGGCATCGCGTGGTCGAACCTCAGCGAGGCCTGGAACGACGTGCAGGTCAGCAAGTACTTCGTGAACACGATCGTGCTCGCCGCCGGTGCCTGGTTCAGCCAGATCCTCGTCGCGACGACCGGCGGCTACCTGCTCTCGGTCCTGCGTCCGCGCTACGCCCGCGTGCTCCAGGGAGCCGTGCTGGCCACCCTGTTCGTCCCCGCCGTGGTGCTGCTCGTGCCGCTCTACCTGACGGTCCTCGACACACCCGTGTTCCACACGTCCCTGGTCAACTCGTTCTGGGGCGTCTGGCTCCCCGCCGGCGCGAGCGCGTTCAACGTGGTGCTCGTCCAGCGGTTCTTCGACAACCTCCCGCGCGAGGTCTTCGAGGCAGCGCGCGTCGACGGCGCCGGGCCCTACCGGCTGTTCTGGTCGATCGTGCTGCCGATGAGCAAGCCGATCCTCGGCGTCGTGTCGATCTTCGCCGTCATCGCATCGTGGAAGGACTTCCTCTGGCCGCTGCTGGTCCTGCGCAACCCCGACCTGCAGCCCCTGTCCGTCCGCCTGCCGTCCATCGAGGCGACCACCGACAAGGGCGTCCTCATGGCCGCCCTGGCCATCTCCACCCTGATCCCGATCGTGCTGTTCCTCGTGTTCCAGCGCATGTTCCTGCGCGGCGCCGGACTGGGGGGAGCGGTCAAGGGCTGACCGCCGGCGTCGCCCCGCACGGTGCGGACGGTGGCGCGGCAGGACCGTCACGCGCTCGCGCCACCGCCTGTGGACAGCGGCGCCCGTCCACAGGGCTGCTCCGCTACCGTCACCGGGACGAACCGGACAAGCAGGAGGCCGACGCATGCCACCGACCATCCGCACGACTGCCGCACTGTGCTGCGCGGCCGTGCTCCTGCTGGCCGGGTGCACCGGCGAGGAACCCGCACCGACGACCGCTCCGACCAGCGCGGCACCGGCGCCCTCGCCCACGCCGACGCCGACACCCACTCCGACGGCGACCGGTCCGATGGACCGGTCCGACGCCGCGCTCGGCATCCAGTTCGAGAACCTGCCCGATGTCACCGGGGACGCCCGCGCTGCGTTGGACCTGTACACATTGTTCGAGGTCGAGTTCTGGCGCTCCACCACACAAGGCGCTGTCTCCGACCTGATGCCGGTGGTCGCCAACCCGGCGGTCGTGGCCGTTGTTCAGACTCAGGTCGACGGGAACGCCAGCCGGGGCCTGACGATCAACGGGGAGACGCGCGTGCGAATCCTCGACGTCGTGGCTGACCCGGCGAGCGCGACCATCACGACGTGCCAGGACCCGACAGCAGCCACGGTGACGTATGCGGACGGCACTGTGAAGTCGGTGGGAGAAGCAGGAGCGATGGCGCTGAAGGTCGTTGCCGGCCTGCACAAGGAGCCAGACCTGCCATGGCAGGTGGTGACGATCGAGAACTCCGGCGAAGCGTGCTGAGCGCACACGGCCGGCTGGCCGTCATTGGCCTCGTTGCCCTCGTCGCAGGCTGGGCGGCCGCGACATCGACGAGCGCCTGGCCAGGAGAGTCATCGTCAGGAACGGCAGCGCCGCCACCGAGTGAGGTCCCGTGCGTGATCGTCGTGTGCGGCGGCACCGGAGGTGGGACCGGTGAGCCGCCCGGCAGCGGGTCAGGCGTGCAGGCGGCTGCTGACGGTGAGGGCGTGAGTGTCGCGCTGTGGGGCACGGGCATCCGTGGTGGTGGGGAGTCGGTGAGCTCGGGTCGTCGGACGGTGCGGGTGGCGCCGGCGTGCTTCTACCGGCAGTTCATGACGGGCCAGGAGTACGCGGCGGCGTGGGCGTCGGGCGGGAACTTCCGCGAGCTGGTGCGCCGGTTGCCGCCGGAGGACGTGTTCGAGCCGTGGCCGGGGTACCYGGAGCACGCGGATGATGCCGAGGGGCACTGGTACTACCCGACGTGCGAGTCCGACCGGTTCCCCAGCTCCGAGGCGTACCAGACGGGGTACCGGGCGTTCCGTGCGGAGCATGACGTGGTCTATGTCCAGGTGAGCGACCCGGTGCCGGTCGCGCAGGTGATCCCGCCGGAGTCGTTGGCGCAGATCGCGTTCGAGGAGACGGACCTGCCCGAGGGGGCTCTGCAGTGGAACCCGCGGCTGGCCGGGTCGGGGGCGACCCTGGTCGGGGCGGAGACCTGGGTGTGGGTGGACAACCCGACGGTGCAGGTGGAGGTGACCGCGGAGATCCCGGGGTTGTCGGCGACGGTGACGTCGAGCTTCGCGGCGATGGACCTCGAGGCCGACGGCGCCGAGGACGTGACGTGCCTGGGCACACCGGGCACGGCGTGGACGCAGGGCGCCACGAGCGAGTGCGTGCTGGTGTTCATCCGGTCGTCTGCGGACCCGGACGTCACGGACCGCCTGCCGACGGTGACGCTGACCGCGACCGCCCGCTGGCAGGCAAGCTGGACGTCGAGCGCGGCACCCGGGGTGCAGGTCGAGATGGAGGACCCGCAGACCATCGCCTACACCGACGAGATCGCCGTCGCCGAGATCCAGACCCTCGTCACCACCTGACCGGCTTTCTGACAAGGCGTCCGGACAATCTCACGGCCGGGTCGGGCTGCTCGCCGCGAGAGTGCCGGGGGCCCGGTGCGATGATCGTGCGGTGGCCCCCGACACTTCCGTGCACACCTCGCTGTCCTCGACCGACCTGAGCCCCGTCGCCCCGTACGACGCGCTGCTGCTCTTCTCGTTCGGTGGTCCGGACGGTCCCGACGACGTCCTGCCGTTCCTGCGCAACGTCACGGCCGGGAAGAACATCCCGGACGAGCGGCTCGCCGTCGTCGCGGAGCACTACCACCACTTCGGCGGTGCGAGCCCGATCAACGGCCAGAACCTGGCGCTGCAGAAGGCGCTCGTCGACGAGCTCGCGCAGCGTGGGATCGAGCTGCCGGTGGTGTGGGGCAACCGCAACTGGGAGCCGTACACCACGGACGCCCTGTCGGCCGCGTACTCGGACGGCGCTCGCCGGATGGTCGCCCTGGTCACCAGCGCGTACTCGTCGTACTCGGGCTGCCGCCAGTACCGGGAGAACCTCTGGGCCTCGCTCGACGAGCTCGGCGTGGACGTCGGGCTCGGGGAGGGCGAGCACCCGGTGGCCGTCGACAAGGTGCGGTCCTACTTCAACCACCCGGGCTTCGTGCAGGCGAACGTGGACGCGGTGACGGAGGCGTTCGAGTCGATCGGCCGCGACGCGCGGCTGGTGTTCGTCACGCACTCGATCCCCGACACGATGGAGGAGGCCTCGGCGGTCTCGGGGGCGTCGTACAGCGCGCAGCACCTCGACGTCGCGGCCACGGTCGCGGCGGCCGTCGAGGAGCGCCTCGGGCGGCCGGTGACCTGGGACCTCGCGTACTGCTCGCGCTCGGGTCCGCCCAGCCAGCCGTGGCTGGAGCCGGACGTCAACGACCACCTGACCGCACTGGCCGCCGACGGGGTGCAGGCCGTGGTCCTGTCGCCGATCGGGTTCATCTCCGATCACATGGAGGTCGCGTTCGACCTCGACACCGAGGCGCTGGAGACCGCGGCCGGGCTGGGCCTCGTGGCGGTGCGCGCCGACACCGTCGGGACGCGGGAGCCGTTCGTGCGCGGGCTCGTCGACCTGGTGCTCGAGCGCGCGGCCCTGGCCCGGGACGCCGATGCGAACGGCGCCCACCCGGTCACGACCGACGTCGTCGCCGATGCCGCAGCACGACCGGTCGCCGAGGCGGCCGTCGGGGACCTGCCGCCGTTCCGCTCCGTCTGCCGGCCGGGCTGCTGCCAGATGCGCGCCGAGTCCGCCACGGGCATCCCCGCCGCCTGCTCGACCGACCCCTGGTCCTGACCCTTCCCGAACACGGAGCACCCGCGATGACGCACGACGCCGAGACCCTCAACGCCACCGTCCGGTACACGATGTGGACCGTCTTCGCGCTGGAGGAGGTGCTGCCGGAGGACGATGACGAGCGCGCCGAGCTCATCACCGCAGCCCTGGCGGCGGTCGCCGACGACGGTCTGGTGGTCCGCGGCTGGTACGACGTCGCGGGACTGCGGGCCGACGCGGACCTCATGGTCTGGTGGCACGCGGAGACGGTCGAGGAGGTGCAGGGCGCCTACCAGCGGCTGCGGGCCAGCGACCTGGGCCGGCACCTGCTGCCCGTGTGGTCCGTGGTCGGCCTGCACCGGCCTGCGGAGTTCAACCGGTCGCACGTCCCGGCGTTCCTCGCGGGCGAGCCCGCCGGCGACTACATGACGGTGTACCCGTTCGTGCGCTCGTACGACTGGTACGTGCTGCCGGAGGACGACCGCCGACGGATGCTCGTCGAGCACGGCCAGGCCGCCCGCGGGTACGCCGACGTGCGCGCCAACACGGTCTCGGCCTTCGCTCTCGGTGACTACGAGTGGATCCTCGCGTTCGAGGCGCAGGAGCTGCACCGGATCGTCGACCTGATGCGCGACCTGCGCGCCACCGACGCCCGCCTCCACGTGCGCGAGGAGGTGCCGTTCTACACCGGCCCGCGCGTCACGCTGGAGACCTGGGCGGACCGCCAGCCGCGCGGGTGACATGATCGACCGATGGTCGATCTTGCGGGTACCTGGCGGTTCACAGAGCTCGAGGGCGCCGAGCTGGAGGGTGCCGGACGTGCGACCCCGTTCCTCACGTTCGACGGGGACGGTCAGGTGTTCGGGCTGGCGGGTGTCAACCGCGTGCGTGGCACGTGGCTGCTCGACGCGCACACGCTGACGTTCGGTCCCGTCGTGTCCACGCTCATGGCGGGACCGCCTGACGCGATGACCCGTGAGCAGCAGGTGCTGCGCCTGCTGGGGGAGCCCTCGACGGTGGCGGCGCCCGACGCGGACACGCTCGAGCTCACCGGCGTCGTCCGAGCGCGCCTCGTGCGCGACCCGCACGCCGGAGACCAGCCGACCTAGACCGCGCCGAGCGGTGCCGCCCGACGTCGTGCGGGGCGAGAACCGCCCGCATGGCGGCGGTCAGGCCGCGACCACCTGCGACGGCCACCGCGCCGCGACCTGCTCCAGCGTGTGCACACGGGTGGCGACGTCGAACGCCGTCCCGGTGATCATGAGCTCGTCGGCACCGGTGCGTGCGACCAGCGCCTCGAGCTCGTCGACCGCGCGGTCGGCGGTGGTGGCCACCTGGGTGCCGGGCACGCGCGCGAAGAAGTCGGCGGCCGCCACCGGGTCGAGCGCGGCCAGCTCGCGGGCGGCGTCCTCGGGAGACACGATCGGTCCCAGCGGTCGGCCGGTCCGCAGCGAGAGCGCCATGACGCGGCTCGGGCCGGCCAGGTACGCGGCCTCCTCGTCGGAGTCCGCCACGAGCACCGAGGCCGACACCATCAGGCGCGGTGCGTCGAGCACGGGCGACGGCCGGAACGCGCGCCGGTACGCGTCGGCGGCCTGGAGGGTGTGGCCGGTGTTGAAGTGGTGGGCGTAGCTGAACGGGAGGCCCAGCGAGCCGGCCAGCTCCGCGCTGAACAGGCTGGAGCCGAGCAGCCAGACCTGCGGCGACGACGTGGCGACGGGGGTGGCCGACAGCCGCGACGCCCGCAGCGACGGCGCCCGGCCGGGGAGGTCCTGGCCGAGCAGCGCGAGGACGTCGATCACCTCTGCCGGGAAGTCGTCGGCCCCCAGCCCTTCCACCGTGCGCCGCAGCGCTGCCGCGGTCATGGGGTCCGCACCGGGCGCCCGTCCGATGCCCAGGTCGATGCGACCGGGGTGCAGCGCCTCGAGCATCGCGAACTGCTCCGCGACGACCAGCGTCGGGTGGTTCGGCAGCATGACACCGCCGGAGCCGAGCCGGATGCGGTCCGTCGACGCCGCCAGGTGCGCGAGGAGGACGCCCGGGGACGTCGAGGCGACCGCCGGCATCGCGTGGTGCTCGGCCACCCAGAACCGTGCGTAACCGGCGGTGTCAGCGGCGCGGGCCAGCGCGGTCGTCGCGGCGAGGGCGTCACCGGAGGACTGGCCGACGGCGACGGGGGAGGTGTCGAGCACGGACAGGGGCACAGGGTCGCGACGAGTCACGTCGTCAGCAACACCCGCGCCCCTCTCCGTACTCCCGGGGGTCAGGGGTAGAGACCGCGGATCTGGTGCGCCTCGGCGACGCGTCGCACCCCGATGGTCAGCGCCGCGTCCCGCAGCGAGATCCCCTCGGCGCTCGCCACCGCGGCGACCGCCCGGTGGGCCGTGACCATGCGGTGCTCGAGGCGGTCCTCGATCTCGCGCTCGGTCCACCAGTACGCCTGGTTGGCCTGCACCCACTCGAAGTACGACACGACGACGCCGCCGGCGTTGGCCAGGATGTCGGGGACGACGACCACGCCGCGCTCAGCGAGGATCCGGTCGCCCTCGTGCGTCGTCGGACCGTTGGCGGCCTCGACCACCCACCGCGCCTTGACCCTGCCCGCCGCCTCGGCGTCCAGCACGCCTTCGACGGCCGCCGGGATGAGCAGGTCGACGTCGAGCGCGAGGAGCTCGGTGTTGTCGATCGGCTCGCCACCCTCGAAGCCGACCACGGTGCCGGTCACCGCGACGTGCCGCTCGAGGCCGGCGATGTCGAGGCCGTCGCTGTGCATGACGCCGCCCTGCTCGTCGCTGACCGCGACCACGCGGGTGCCCGCGTCGTGCAGGAAGCGGGAGGCGTGCGAGCCGACCTTGCCGAAGCCCTGCACCGCGGCGCTGACCTCGCGCAGCTGCACGCCCGCGTCACCGAGGGCTGCTGCGGCTGCGTGCACGACGCCCCGCGACGTGGCCGTCGCCCGGCCGAGGGAGCCGCCGACCGCGAGCGGCTTGCCCGTCGTGACCGCGGGGATGGTGTAGCCGAGGTTCACGGAGTACGTGTCCATGACCCACGCCATGGTCTGCTCGTTGGTGCCGATGTCCGGCGCCATGATGTCCCGCTCGGGGCCGATGATCGGCATGATCTCGCTGGTGTAGCGCCGGGTGACGCGCTCGAGCTCCGCCTGGCTGTACAGCCGCGGGTCGATGGTGACGCCGCCCTTCGCGCCGCCGTACGGCACGTCGACGACCGCACACTTCCAGGTCATCCACATGGCCAGCGCCCGGACTTCGTCGACGTCGACGCCGGCCGAGTACCGCAGGCCGCCCTTCCCGGGTCCGCGGGAGATGTTGTGCTGCACGCGGTACCCGGTGAAGAGCTCGATCTCGCCGTCGTCCCGACGCAGGGGGACAGCGACGTTCATCTCGCGCCGGGGTGTGGCGAGCATGCGATGGAGCCCCTCGGTGTAGCCGAGGATCTCGACGGCACCGGCAAGCTGTGCCTTGGCGGTGGCGAGGGGCGTGGTCTGCTGCGGGGTCTCCGCTGTGAGGTCCGTCACGTGCTCACTGTGGCACCACCCGGCCGCCGATCACGAGAGGACCGACAGGCGAGCCGGGCGTGTCCGACCAGCGGGCAGCGTGTGCGGGCGGTCAGCAGATCTGGGCGTTGTCGATCGGCTTCACGACCGAGCCGCCGAGGTGCCGCGAGTGCCGCGCCGGGACGAGGACGCAGGTGCCGAACGTGCCGTTGAGGTACACGGGCTTGACGAAGATGTCCGTCTGCCGGCAGTTGTAGACGCGGACCGTGTAGTAGGTCGGGTGGTTGACGTACGTCCCCGTCAGCCACTTGCAGAACTCCTCCTCGTTCTCGATCGTGGCGAACGGGCGCACGACCGCGCCGGTGCCCAGCTGGGCCTCCAGCAGAGCAGGGTCGAGGCGGTCGGCGGCGACCGGCGGGGTGGTGACGGGCGACGCGGCGACGGACGGCGCGGCGGCGGCGACGCCACCGGCGAGGAGAGTCAGGGCGCTCAGGACGGAGACGAGAGCGCGTCGGGTGCGTGCAGGTGTGCGCATGGCGGTTCCCTCGGGGTCGACGGTGGCGTCGGCTCATCCGCACGATGGCGCGCGGACGGGTTCACCCTGGCGACTGCCGGTCGGGCGGTCAACCGGCATCCGGGCGACGCACGTCGCACGGAAGGCCCTTGACAGCCAGACTGAGGCCAGGCCGGACCCGGCCGACGAGAACGACGAGGTTCGGCCGCGACCCGGCCGGCCCGCGGACGAAGGAGCAGCATGTCGACGACTGACGACGTCACCGAGGACGCGATCCGGCTGGCCCGGTCCTGGCTCTCGGCGACGGCGGAGGGCCCGACGGCCAAGGAACGACGCACGACAGGGCGGTTGGCGGCCCTCGTCGCGGATCCTGCGGGGCTCGAGCTCGCGGTGCGGTTCGTCGACCGGGTGGCTCGTCCGCAGGACGTCCGGGTGGCCGCCCGGGAGCTCGCGGGCCTCACGTCGGGTGCGGCGGCGGGCTTCCTCGGCCCGGTCGACCGGGCGATGCTCGGGGTCGGTGCGCTCGTCGCGCCCGTGCTCCCCGACGTCGTGGTGCCGGCCGCCCGGCTGCGGCTGCGCAGCCTCGTCGGCCACCTCGTCGCCGACGACGGCCCCGGCCTGGCCACGCACCTGGCCGCGACCCGGGCGGAGGGCTTCCGGCTCAACCTCAACCTGCTCGGCGAGGCCGTGCTGGGCGAGCGCGAGGCGGCCGCCCGGCTGGCGCGCGTGACGGCGCTGGTCGAGCGGCCCGACGTGGACTACGTCTCCGTCAAGGTGTCGGCGGTGGCCAGCCAGCTGTCCACCTGGGACACCGACGGCAGCGTCGAGCGGGTCGTCGACCGGCTGCGCCCGCTGTACCTGACCGCGGCACGGCACGGCACGTTCCTCAACCTCGACATGGAGGAGTACCGCGACCTCGCGCTGACGGTGCGGGTGTTCGAGCGGCTCGTGTCGGACCCGGAGCTCCTCGGTGCCGAGGCGGGCATCGTGCTGCAGGCCTACCTGCCGGACGCCGCCGACGCCCTCGACGAGCTCACGGCCATCGCGACCACCCGGCGCGCCGCCGGCGGTGCCCGCCTCAAGGTCCGCCTGGTCAAGGGCGCCAACCTGGCGATGGAGCAGGTGGAGGCCGAGCTGCACGGGTGGCCGCAGGCCCCGTACGCCTCCAAGGCCGAGGTCGACGCGGCGTACCTGCGCCTGGTCGACCGGTCCCTCGACCCGGCCCGGACGGCCGCGCTCCGGGTCGGGGTCGCCAGCCACAACCTCTTCCACGTCGCCGCGGCCCACCTGCTCGCGCAGCGGCGGGGGGTCAGCGAGGCGCTCGACGTCGAGATGCTCCAGGGCATGGCGCCCGCCCAGGCGCGTGCGGTCCGGGACGAGGTCGGCGCGGTGCTCCTGTACACGCCGGTCGTCGCGCGGCACGACTTCGACGTCGCCATCTCCTACCTGGTGCGGCGCCTCGAGGAGAACTCGGCGAGCCAGAACTTCCTGCACGCGCTCTTCGCGGAGGGTGCCGCGATGGATGCCCAGGAGGAGGCGTTCCGCGAGGCGTTCCGGGACCGCGACGAGCCGTCGACCGCGGCCCGCCGCTCGGCGCGCCCGCCCGTCGACGCCGCGGGGCCCTTCGCCAACACCCCGGACACCGACCCCGCCGTCGCGGCCGCCCGTGCCTGGGCCCGGGAGCTGGTGGACCGGGACGTGCCGGTGCCCGTCGGCGCGGTCACCGTCGCCACGACCGACGAGGTCGACACGGTCGTCGCCCGCGCCGCCGCGGCGCTCCCCGCGTGGGCCGCGACACCGCCCGCAGACCGGGCCAGGGCGCTCCACGCCGTCGCCGTCGCGCTGGAGGACGCGCGGGCGGACCTCGTCGCGACGATGGTCCACGAGACCGGCAAGACGGTCGCGGAGGCCGACCCGGAGGTCAGCGAGGCGGTCGACTTCGCCCGCTACTACGCCGACCGCGCGGCCGGGCTCGCCGACGGCGTCGTACCCGGCGCCGTGCACCGGCCCGGCGGGCTCACGGTCGTCACGCCGCCGTGGAACTTCCCGGTGGCGATCCCCGTCGGCTCGGTCCTCGCCTCGCTGGCCGCGGGGAGCCCGGTGCTGGTCAAGCCTGCTCCGCAGGCGCCGCGGTGCGGGCAGGTCGCGATGGCGGCGATCCAGCGCGGTCTCGACCAGGCGGGCGCGCCCGCCGGCATCCTCACTGTCGTGCTGAGCCCCGAGGGGGACGTCGGGCGCCGGCTCGTCACCCACCCGGAGGTCGCCCGGGTGGTCCTCACCGGCTCGATCGAGACCGCGCAGCTGTTCGCCGGCTGGCGGTCGGACCTCGACGTGCTCGCCGAGACCTCCGGCAAGAACGCCCTGGTCATCACCGCGTCGGCSGACGTSGACCTCGCSGTSGCCGACCTGGTGCGCTCCGCCTTCGGGCACGCCGGGCAGAAGTGCTCGGCGGCGTCGCTCGCGATCCTCGTCGGCTCCGCGGGCCGCTCCGACCGGCTGCGCCGCCAGCTCGCCGACGCCGTCGCGTCCCTGCGCGTCGGCCCCGCGACCGACCTGGGAACGGCCGTCGGTCCGCTCACCGAGCCGGCGTCCGGCAAGCTCCTGCGCGCCCTGACCACGCTCGACCCGGGGGAGTCGTGGCTGGTCGCGCCCCGCCAGCTGGACGACGAGGGCCGTCTGTGGAGCCCAGGCGTGAAGTTCGGCGTCGCACCGGGATCGTGGTTCCACACCACGGAGTGCTTCGGTCCCGTGCTCGGGATCATGCGGGTGGAGACGCTCGATGAGGCGATCGACCTGCAGAACGCCGTCGCCTTCGGCCTCACGGGTGGGCTGCACTCGCTCGACGAGGCCGAGATCGACCACTGGCTGACCCGGGTCGAGGTGGGCAACGCGTACGTCAACCGGCACATCACCGGCGCGATCGTGCAGCGGCAGCCGTTCGGCGGGTGGAAGGCCTCCACCGTGGGTCCCGGCGCCAAGGCGGGCGGACCTCACTACGTCGCCCAGATCGGCAGCTGGCAGGACTCGTCCGACGTCCCGCAGGACGACGGCGCCTGGCTCGCGTGGGCACAGGCCGACGACGCCCGCGTGTGGGCCGACGAGCTCACGCGCGAGCACGACCCGTCGGGCCTGCGCGTCGAGGCGAACCTCCTGCGCTACCGGCCGGTGCCGCAGCTCACCGTCCGGACCGGCTCCGACGCGCCGGCACGGGAGGTCGACCGGGTGTGCCACGCCGCACGGACGGCCGGGGTGCCGGTGACCGTCAGCGACGTGTCCGGCGAGTCCCACAAGGCGTTCGCCGCACGGGTGCGCTCCGGGGCCGTGACCGGACGGGTGCGCGTCATCGGATCGGCGCCCGGCCTGCGCGACGCGGCCGCGACCCGTGTCGGTGAGGTCACCGTGCTCGACGGGCCCGTGCTCGCCAGCGCAGCGCGGGAGCTGCTCACGGTCGTCCGCGAGCAGGCGGTGAGCCGGACGCTGCACCGGTTCGGGCACGTCCCACCCAGCGCGGGCTGAGACGCGACGAAGGCCCGGTGGGACATCCCACCGGGCCTTCGTCCGCAGTGCTACGCCGACGCGCGGATGACCAGCTCCGGCGCGAAGATCAGCGGCGGCGACGGCGGTGCGCCGTTCAGCTGGTCGAGCAGACGCGCGCCCGCGGCCCGGGCCATGGCGACGACCGGCTGGATCACGCTGGTCAGCGGGGGAGTGGTCGACGCGGCGACCCCGAGGTTGTCGTACCCGACCACGGCGATGTCGCCGGGCACCTCCTTGCCGTGCTCGGCCAGCACGCTGAGCGCACCGGCCGCCATCAGGTCGGACGCGATGAAGATCGCGTCGACGTCGGGGAACTTCGCGAGCAGCTCCCGCGCCGCGATGGTGCCCGACGCCATCGTGAAGTCCCCGCGCACCACGGCGTCGTCCGACATCCCGGCGGCGTGGATCGCCAGGCGCCAGCCGGTGAGCCGGTCGATCCCGGCAGACATGTCCGCCGGGCCGGCGATCGTCCCGATGCGTCGGCAGCCCCGGTCGATGAGGTGCTGGGTGGCGAGCCGGCCACCCTCGACATTGTCGGTGTCGACGTACTGCACGTCCCGCTCGTCCGCGGACAGCGGCCGGCCGACGAACACGTTCGGGACGTGGCTCAGCTGCAGCGCACGGTCGAGCTCGTCGTTCGCGTGGTGCGACACGACGATCGCCCCGTCGACGTGACCGTTGCGCAGGTAACGGACGGTCCGCTCGCTCTCACCCGGGCGGGCGATGACGAGCACGACCTGCATGTCCGAGTCCGCGAGCGAGGTGCTCAGCCCGTTCAGGGTCCCCGCGAAGAAGGGGTCGGACAGGACGCGCTCGTCGGGCTCGGGCACCACGAGGGCGATCGAGTCCGTGCGCTTGGTGACCAGGGAGCGTGCGGCGCGGTTCGGGGTGTACCCGAGGTCGGTCACCGCGGCCTCGACCGAGGCGAGGGCCTCGGGAGACACGCGCAGACCGCCGTTGATGGCGCGAGAGGCTGTTGAGCGTGAGACACCGGCGCGCTCGGCGACCTGCTCGAGCGTCGGCGCGGCAGGCCGCGCGGGGTCCACGTGGACCGGGATGTTGTCGACCACCGTTGGTCTTCCCTCCTGTGGCTGCCGAGGCAGCGATGACGAGCTGGTGACGGGAAAGGCGGGGTGCTCGGGGAGCACCC